>VBFR01000153.1 GCA_005889345.1 Chloroflexota bacterium | reverse complement strand
GTAACGAGGGCGTCGGTAATCTCCTGCTTCGTCGCCGTTGGGTGGTCATCGACCCACTTCTTGATCAGCCGCTTCGGCCGCGAGTCCACGAAGATATCCACGTAATTTCGGTTGGCGACGATGTTGCCCGCGACTGCTGCGGAATCTTCCTCCAGGGTGCGGCGCCCGCTCGTGAAGTGCACGGCCGGGATCTTCGCCTTGAGGGCGCGGGCGGCGTCGGACACATCTGATTGGAGATCGAGGCCGTCGACCTCGGCGTCACTGGCCGTATCTGTGGCGGTGCCGCCAGCAAGTGCCGTGGTACCGCCATCGGCTCTCTGCACCGCCAGGTCACCGCGAACGATCACCAGGACATTGGCGTGCTGGCCTTGACTCCGCTGGAGATCCGCCGAGGCACGTCCACGACTGATGTGCGGCCGATTCGCAACTTCCTCGTCTGGCTGCCGTACCCGGTACCGTGCCATCGCTATCGCGGCACCATCACCGCTGGTCGACGTGCAGATGGTTGTTGTTGTCGGGAAAGATCATCAGGGTAGTCCCGGCCGTCCGCATCGCCTGCAGCTGGGTCTTCAGCGCCTCGCTCTTCAGGAGGGTGTAGGCGGCTCCCGCCGTATCCAGGGCGGGGTCGCTATAGGTCTTGGCCTTGGCGTCATAGCTCGCCTTGTACAGGTGGACCGTGAACCTGACGAGGCCACCCGATACGTCGGCAGGCGCCGGCTTCGCTTTCTCGGCGGCTTCCATCGTGTCGATGTTCTTGTCGGCGGGAAAGAACTCTCCTTGGAACGGCATGCCGAGTCCATATGAGCCTTTGGGCAGGTCTTTGAGGATGGCGATGACGTCGTCAGCGGACCCGTCGAAGTCTCCCTGGTTGATGTCGATCGCCGAGGCCTTGCCGTGCGGGCCGGCGTCGGACCCGGTGCGAATGAAACTGCCGAGCTGAATCGGGTCCTTGGCCTTGGTGGGATCGCCGATCCAGCGATTGATGCGCGCAAGCGCGAGCGAGTGCATGGTCGCGAGTCCGCCGAAGATCGTCGGGTCCTTGGGGTCGGCGTTGCCGACCTTCTTTCCATCTCGTAGGTCCTCGAGGTTGCTCTGGGTTTTCATGCCCTCCGTGAAGGTGACGAACCCCAGATCCTGCGCCTTGAGCAGCCACGTGGCAGTCCCGCTGTTCGTCTTCAGCGAATCCGCGTCCGCGATCAGGGCCTTCGCGTCAGCAGCGGGGTCGGCGGCTGGCGTCGGGGTCGGGGTCGCCGTCGTGGGAGCCTTCACCGCCGTCCCGGCATCGTCGCGTTGCAGGCTCACCTGGCCGAGCCACGCGGTCACCGCACCATTGCCCGCCAGCCGCTGGAGACTTCGCACGACATCGGTTTGCGGATCGGCATGTCCCCCCTGGACAGCAGCGTGCGGCGGAACAGGTCCATTCCGCTTCGCATCGAGAACCTCGTCCGGCCGCCGGGCTCGATATTGCGTCACGCGCGATCCTCCCTGCAGGCGAAGGGTTGGCCGCTCAAGCATCTCCCGGACAGGCAGGAGAAGGAAGCCTTGGACCGCCAGACTTTGGGGCAGATTCGGCTGCCCGAAACGACAGCGTAGCCTTGTTCCCGATGGTTTCCTGGCTTCGCAAGCGGTTGGAGAAAGGGCGCTTTGGCGCTTCCGTGCCGGCGATCGGCGAGGAGATCTACGTCGATACCGCATTGCACGTCCACCGTGGGCGCGACGATGTCCTGGGCGGACGGGCGCAGGTCGTCGCCGTCCACCACGGCTATCGCGGCATGGATGGCATCTGGGTGGAGGTAGCCGAGCACCCTGGCGATCTGTACAACTGGGAGGACCTCGGTCCCCGGCAGGCCGCCTTGCGGCGGGAGTTTGGTCAGCAGCGGGCCCGGCCGATTCCCGACCTACGGCCGGAGTTCAACGAGGACTAGGCAGCTCCGGGCTATCCGGATTCACCGATTTGCCCCAGGCCGCCCCCTCGCGCTACGTTGAGGGAAGCGGGTTTATCGGAACGCGAATTTTTCGCCGTGGGAAGGAGGGCGAGATGAGGCGACTTGTACTGATTGGATCGGCGATCGCCGCACTGGCGTGGGGTTCGGTGGCCGCCTATGCCAGCACGGCAACGGTAACGACGGCGAGCCCCTGGGCGTATGCCTGTGGCCACACCACGTTCGGCAATCCTGCAACCAAGGAGGACACTCCCGACACGAACGGCTGCCCGGCGAATGACGTGCCAGGGACGGCAACAGCGGGTCTGGGGGCGGGCACGCTGTCACTCAGCAAGCTCTGCGGTGACGCCGACTCCGCGAAGTGCACCGCGGACGACCTGGCCTCGGGCGCGACCGTCAAGGGGCTGACCACGTTGACGGCGGCGAGTTGGGACCTGGTACCGGAAAGCTACTGCGGCGCCGGCGCGCCCCGCCTCAACGTGGTGACGAGCGATGGCAAGACGCACTTCTTCGGCTGCGCGGCCAACAGGAGTGGGAACCACGTCGACTTCAAGCTCGACGCCGCAGGCGACGGCAGCGGGAACGGCGGCATCGTCGGCAAAACGGTGACGTCGATCGACATCGTGCAGGATGAAACCGGCACGGCAAACCTGATTCACCTGTCCTTCACGGGCACCGCGGCGGTGACGGCGACGCCGACTCCATCCCCGACCGCGGCACCGACGACCCCGACACTGGCGACAACGGGCGGCGGCATGCCGATCTGGCCGATGATCGGTCTGCTATTGGCTGCCCTCGGGCTGGCCGGACTTACGATTCGGCGGCGCACCGCGTAGAAAAGTTGAAAGGCGGCCGAGAGGCCGCCTTTCTCCTCGATACGAGGGCTTGCGTGTTACTCGGGACTCAACTCTGCCGGCGATCCCGCGACGGGACGCCGCCTTCATTCATCGCGGCGGTCGCCGCGCGCCGACCACTGACGGCGACGGGCCCGGAGTTCTTTGGGTACAGCCGGCCCAGCTCCGGCGCCGCGACTCCAAGTCGGTGGATCTTATCCATGATTTGCGGGCGGATGCCCGTCGGCGTCAGGCGGGTCCGCCCCTGCGCCCCAGCGCCCGTCGCTTCCGAGACAAACAGCTGCTGCAACGCGATCGTCGGATCCTCGAACCCGGTGAGCTCCCCGATGCTCAGGACCTTCCGGCTGCCATCGGCCAGGCGGCCGACATGGACGATGACGTTGATCGCGCCGCTGATCTGCTGGCGGATGGCGCGTACCGGGAGATCGAGCCCGGCCATCAGCACCAGCGTCTCCAGGCGCGAGAGGGCATCTCTGGGACTATTGGCGTGGACGGTGCTGATGGCACCGTCGTGGCCGGTGTTCATGGCCTGCAGCATGTCGAGCGCCTCGCCGCTACGGACTTCGCCGACGAGGAGGCGATCAGGGCGCATTCGGACCGCATGCCGGACGAGCTGACGCAGGGTCGTCACCCGCTCGCCCGCTGGAATGCTCTCCAGGCGACACACGTGACCCTGCGGCAGTCGCAGTTCGGCGGCCTCCTCGATCGTGACGATGCGCTCGTCACCAGGGATACAGGTCGCGAGCGCGTTGAGCAGCGTCGTCTTCCCGCTGCTCGAGCCGCCGGAGATCAGCAGGTTGGCGCGAGCCAGGACACAGGCCTGAAGAAAGGCGGCGGCCTCCGGTGAGACGCTGCCTAATCGGATCAGGTCGTCGATCGCGTACGGGCGGGCAGAGAACTTCCGGATCGTGATCATGGGGCCGTCGACCGCGACCGGCGGCAGCACGATGGTCAATCGGGAGCCGTCCGGCAATCGCGCTTCCAGCACGGGGTCGACGAAGTCGAGCCGGCGACCGGCGCTTGTCATCAGCGCGCCGACCGCACTCAGCAGGTGATTCTCGTCCTCGAATCGGCGGTCCGTCAGCAGAATCCGTCCCTCGCGCTCGACGAAGATGGCGTCCGGTCCGTTGATCATGATCTCCGTCAGGGTTGCGTCACGCAGCAACGGTGCAATCGGCTGAAGGGCGGCGGCTGCGGAAGAATCCGGATCGGCAGCACGAACGGCGGTAGGCGGCACCAGGATCATTGGCACAAGTGTTACGTCTGGGCTTACGCGCCATATCGGCCGAACGGACCATTGTGTCCCTCACACGCCACTGGTCGCTGAAAAATGGGGCGGTCCGAGCCGGTCAGCGCGTCAGAGTCGGGGCGCCTCCAGGATCACAACCGTCCCCTGCGCGGGGGCGCTTTTGATGTCGAACAGTCCCCCGACGCGCGCCAGGCGCTCGGAGCAACCCACGAGTCCCAGCCCGCGTCCATCGCTCGCCGGCCGGGTGTCGTCCAGAGAGAAGCCGATGCCGTTGTCCTGGATGGTGACCCGGATTCGCCCCTGTGGGTATTCGACCCGAATGCGCGCGCAATCCGCGGCCGCATGCCGGACGATGTTGGTCACCGCTTCCTTGATCACGTTGGCGATCTCGCGCAAGGTCCTGGCCGCAACCCGGCCCTCGATCCGTTCTTCGGTCCAGCTCAAGCGGCAGCGCGCCCCGCGCAGCAGCGTGTCGGCAAAGGCACGGGCCTCTTCCAGTGGACCGACCCCCCGTTCCAAATGCCGGAACCCAAAGGCGAGGGTCCGCGCGCCACTGAGCGCGTCGCTGGTCGCCCGCTCGAGCACTTTCAATGCTTCAGGCCCGGCGTTGCCCTCGGCGATGGCGCAGCGAATCTGCACCAGGAGCGCGCTCAGCGCTTGCCCAATTTCGTCGTGCACGTCGCGTGCGAGCCGCTGGCGTTCCACGGTCAGCTGACGCTGGCGCCGGCGGTCGCCCAACCGCTCATACTCCAGCCGCCGGGAGATCCGCATGATGTGCGCGATCCGACTGGCGACCAGTTCCAGGATGGCGATGCGCTCCGGCGTCAGCGGCTGGCAGCGTGACTCGCGCTCTTCACCCAGGATCAACACCCCCTGTGTGCGTGGGCCGGCAATAAATGGGATGAGCACGCCGGTCCTGGTCGTTGGTGTAAACAGCGCCAGCCGCTCCGGTTCGGATGCGACGTCGCCCTGGCTGAAGGTCAGGACGACCGCCCGTCGTTCGTGGAGCGCCTCGGCGCAGCGGCGTAGCTGCGCCAGCGTCCACGTAGATCCGACGCGGCGCGGC
Organism: Chloroflexota bacterium; assembly: GCA_005889345.1. Lineage (GTDB taxonomy): Bacteria > Chloroflexota > Dormibacteria > CF-121 > CF-121 > CF-13. Next base: position 14,059 of record VBFR01000153.1, on the reverse strand, counting down.
GGACGATGCCCGCCCCCGGCTCGGATCGTGATCGCCTGACGCGCATCGCGGATCGCGATCTGACAGTAGCTCGCATCCAGCGACTCCCCCAGCGAGCGCGCGATCTCCCGGTAGGTCGGCGGCAGGCGCAGGGCCCGATCGAGCGCGAGCGCGTGCTCGAGCGTGCGGCTGACCTCGTTGAACATCCGGCGCAGGCTGCTGAGTCGCACTTCGTGCCTGCGGGCCTGGATCGCTAACGACGCGCCCAGCTGGACGCGCTGACGGTCGGCATCGTCAAGGGCCCCGATCGTGCTACTGGCCAGGCCGATCGTGCCCACGATGGCGTTCCGCTGCCGGACCGGCACGACGATGGAGGATAGGATTCCGCGAGACCGGCACCAGAGCGCCCACGCGCCGGTCCGCGTGGCCGGATTGATGGTCATCGGGCTGCGTGGCGGCTCCGGAAATTCACCGATCGAGGATGGCTGGAGCGGCGACATCCGATCCCGCGCAACGACGACGCTCTCGCTGCCGTCCTCCCATGAAAGCCACGCCAGGTCCGCCGACGACTGCTCGAGCAGGGCTTCCACCAGCGCCTGGTACGGGGTACGGACAACCGGCTTGTCGAGCCGATCGGACGCCGCATCGTCGATCGCGCGCGTCTCGAACCAGCGAGTGACGCGCGGAGCAAGGAGAACCGATGGGTCGGCCAGGTCTGGTGCGGCTTCGGGAACGATGCTGAGCATTTCGAGAGTCTGTACGCAGGCTACTCCCGATTCGTGATGTCGTCTATGTCAATTGGCACAAACGGCGTGTGCTATTTGGCACCCCGGCTTGACATCCCTGCGCGCGCCTATCATGCCCGCATGGACTCGGTCGCCCTGCTCTCCCGGACGGTACTGTTCCAGGGAATCCCGGCGGAGGCCCTCGAGCCCCTGGCCCCGGCGATCAGCGAGCGCAGCTATACGGCGGGCTCCTACATTTTTCACGAGGGTGACCCGGCCACTGTCCTCTACATCATCGTTCGGGGGCAGGTGAAAATCTCGCGATTGGGAAGCGGCGGCACGGAGGCGGTTTTCACGGTACTCGTCCCCGGGGACAGCTTCGGTGAGCTGACGCTGTTCGAGGACCAGCCGGTACGCACCATGGATGCCGAGGCGATGGTGCCGACGCGATGCGTCGTCCTGGAGCGGCAAGCGTTGATGGCGTTTCTCGACGACAACCCGCAGGCCGTCAGGCATCTGATCAAGGTGCTCATCGGCCACATCCGGCGAATGGACGCGACGTTTTCGGAAGCCGCCTTCCTCGACGTGCCCGGTCGCGTCGCCCGCAAGCTCCTCGACCTGGCCGCCGCCCACGGCCACAAGACTCCCGATGGTATCCGCATCGACATGCGCCTGACCCAACGGACGCTGGCCGGCATGGTCGCGGCCAGCCGCGAAAACGTCAATCGCGCGCTCTCTCGGCTGGTGGCAAAAGGCGACATCGTTCAGCGCGCCGGCTACATCACGGTCGTCCGTCCGGCCGAGTTGCGCAAACGCGCCTAAGCTGAAAGGAACCATGCCGCAGGCGACCCGTTCGGCGCGCCTGACGTGCCCGGCGTGCGGCGCACGGTTGCGGCCGGCACACCGGTTCTGCCCGAACTGCGGGGCGCCGGTCGCTCCCGCGACGGCGAAAGCGCCGGTGTCACCCGCAGCGCCGCGCGGAACCGGCCTCCAGGTCTCACCCGGGACCCCTGTGCGCGAAGACCGCCGGCTGGTCTCGGTGCTCTTTGCCGATCTGTCGGGGTCGACCCCGCTCGGGGAACGGCTCGATCCGGAAGACCTTCGCCGGATCCTCGGTGCCTTCTTCGCCGCGCTGGTGCGGCCCATTCAACGCTACGAAGGCACCGTCGAGAAGTACATGGGCGATGCCGTGATGGCGGTGTTTGGGGCTCCGATTTCGCACGAGGACGATGCGGAGCGCACCGTCCGCGCCGCGGTCGAAATGCAGCGCGCGCTGACGCTGCTCAACGACTGGCTGGAGCGCGAGCACGGACTGCGGCTTGCCTTGCGGGTGGGCATCTCCAGCGGTGAAGTGGTGAGCGGACTTCTGGCCAGCGATGTGCAACCGGCGTACACCGTGGTCGGCGACACCGTGAACACGGCGCAACGGCTCGAGTCGATCGCGACCCCTGGCGAGATCGTGGTGGGGCCTACCACCTACCGGCTCGCCGGGCGTGCCTTCGACTTCGAACCGCTGGGGGCGATGACGCTCAAAGGCAAGGCGCAAACGGTCGAGGCGTACCGCGTGGTGCGCTTGAAAGACGAAGCGGTCGCGCTCGGATCCACAGCCCTGGTCGGGCGCAGCGCCGAGCTCGCTCTCCTCCGCCAGGCGTTTGCGGGCGCCCTGCTCGGCGAGGGCCGCGCCCTGACCGTTCGTGGCGAGGCCGGGGTCGGCAAGAGCCGGCTGATCGCGGAGTTCTTAACGGGCCTCGGCACCGGCGTCGACCGCTGGATGGCGCGGGGTCGCTCCTACGATCGGGACACATCCTATGCCGTGCTCGCGAGCCTGCTCCGAAGCGCGTTTGGCATCCGGCAGGCCGACCTGGAACCGGTCGCGCGGGCCGGCATCGAAGGGCGGGTGCGCGAACTGGGCCTGGACCTCGATCACGCCACCGTTCGACTTCTGCTCGACGTCCTCGGCTACGCAGGGGCGGGGTTCGATCCGCAAGCGGGCCGCCGGGTCCTTAGCGAGGTGGTGCGCAACCTGGTTCGCCGGCAGGTGGCCTCCGGCCCACTCCTCATCATCGCCGAGGACCTGCACTGGATCGATTCAGCCAGTCAAAGCCTCCTTGCCGACCTGGTCGCGGACCTGGCCGCGCTTCCCTGCCTGTTCGTCGGCACCGGCCGCTCCGAGTGGCAGCCGCCCTGGTCCTCGGTGCCGGTCGAGCTCACCACTCTGGATGAGACAGAATCGCGCGAGATGCTCGCGCAGTGTCTTGGCGGCGAGGTCGATGAGGCGTTGCTCGAGACCATGCTGCTGAAGAGCGGGGGCAACGCGTTCTTCATCGAGCAGCTCGCCTCCGCGCTTCGAGAGTCGGGCGCGATCGCCCTGGAAGGCGGCGTCTGGGTCGGGCGACAATCGTTGGCGCTGCTTGTTCCGGACACGGTGCACGAGGTGCTGGGGGCGCGCATCGACGGCCTCGGATCAGGCCCCGCGCGCGTCGTTCGCGCGGCCGCCGTGGTCGGCCGGACCTTCTGGTACCGCGTGCTCGAGCGGATCGATCCCAGCCCATCGCTCGCGGTCGACCTCGACCACCTGATCGATCAGGGCTTCGTGGAGCGGCGGGGGATCGATCCCGAGGTCACCCACGCCTTCCACCATGCACTGATCCAGGAAGTCGCCTACCTCAAGCAGCTGCTGTCGCAACGGCGCCGTCTCCACGTCCGCGTCGCGGACGCTATCGGAGACCTCTTCGCGCAACGCGCGGACGAGTACGTCGATATCATTGCCTACCACTACGCGCGCGGCGATGACGACGCGAAGGCATCGGCGGCGCTGCTCCGAGCCGGGCAACGGGCCAGGCGGCTGTATGCCATCGACGAGGCGCTCGCGTACTTCCGGGCCGCGCTGGAACGCAGCGCCCAGGATCCGGCGGCGATCGCCGGCGCGTGGGAGGGGATCGCGGACATCGAGGGCTTCGCGGGCAACTACGCGGAGGCGGCGGCCGGCTACCGGCACGCGCTCGCCGCGCTTGACCCCGCCGATGACCGTGGGCGCTCGCGCCTGCTGCGCAAGCTGGGGGTCGTCCACCAGATCACGGGCGACACGCCGCAGGCGCTCGCAACGCTGACGGAGGCACGCGACGTCTTATCGTCGGGTGCCGATCGCGAGCAGGCCCTCGTCCTCCTGGAGCTGGGCCAGGTCTACTGGCAGCAGGGTTCATACGAGCAGTCCCGCGAAACGTTGCTCGCGGCGGCGCAGCACGCCGAGCGGGCGGGCGCCGACGACGCGCGCGCGGACGCCTACAAGCACCTGGGAACGGTGGCGTCCCTTACCGCAGACACGGGAATGGCCATCGATTACTACCGGCGGAGCCTGCAGCTGTACGAAGCCCGCGGCGATGTCTCCGGGCAGGCGAATGCCTTGAACAACATCGGCATCGTGCATCGGAAGGAGGGCCGTTACCCGGACGCGTTGCAGGCGCATGCGAGAGCGCTGGCCATCCGCGAACGGATCGGCGATCCGCTCGGCATCGGGACATCGCGCAACAACCTGGCGCAGATCGAGCTCGCCCGCGGCGCACTGGATGACGCGCAGGCGGATTTCAGTGCGGCCCTTGCGCGCTGGAGCTCGATTGGCTACGCGGCCGGGGTGGCGCTCGCCCGCACCGGGCTCGGCATCACCGCCGTCCGGCGGGGTGACCTTGAGACTGGTCGCGCAGACCTGCAGCGGGCGATCGAGGAATGGGCAGAGCTCGGCAGCCGGACATACCAATCGGAGACGGAGCGCTATCTCGCGGAAGCGTGTCTCTCAACCGACGCGACGGCCGCGCTTGCGTGGGCCAAACGAGCCGTCGCCACCGCCCAGGCGGTGCGGGCCTCAGACCAGGAAGGCATCGCGCTCCAGGTGCTGGGAACCGTGCACGCCGGCCGCGGCGAGATGCCGGAGGCGCTAGCCGCCCTGGAGCGCAGCCGCGAGATCCTGCGCGGCACCAGCGAGCGCCAGGAGCTCGCCCGCACGCTCGCCGCCCTGGCCCGCGCCTGGCGCGCGCTACCGCCGGGCGATGCGCGTCACGCCGAGGCGGATCAGCTGGTCTTGGAGGCGGCGGGCATCTTCCGCGAGCTCGGCGCCGAGCTCGCCAGCACCAGCGGCGCAGCGAAGCTGTGGCTGGCGTCCCAGATGTGGATCTCGAACGTATCCGTCGCGGGCAGGGCGCCCTGGGTCGCGGTGCCGCGAACCGGGTAACTGCCGCAGCCGTTGATGGTCCCCACGCCCTGGAACTGGGCCGTCGAGCCAGTGATGGCCAGCCAGTCGAAGCTCGTGACCTGGAAATCGATGGGGCCGTTGGGGTCGACCGTCGCGCCCTGACACGATGTCGGCGCGACCGTCGCGGCGGCGGGCGTCGGTGTGGGGGCGGGCGTCGGTGTGGGGGTGGCGGGCGCCAGCCCGGTGGTGGGCGGCAGCGTGGTGGCGGGTGGCGTCGGTGTGCTCGCGGCGGGTGTCGGCGTGCTCGCGGCCGGCACGCCTCGGGTGAAATGGAGCGTTCCGGAAGGCCGGGTGGCGCCCGGATCGTACTTCATGCTGAAGTCGAGCGTCGCGCTGTCGTTCGGCGGCAGCAGCGCGGTCGGGAACGACCCGCTCCCCGTCGTCGACAGAGCGGGATCGAAGACCACCAGCGGAACCGCCGCCGTCGTCGAGGCAAAGTTGCCGGCCACGGTGGCTTCGATCCGGTAGACGCCGGCGGGCGGCGCCGCGATCGATGTCGAGCTGGTCCCGTCCGCCGCAACCGGCGTCGTGCTCTGCGCGACCACGGCCCCGTTGCTGTCCTTGATCAGAAACGACGTCTGGGCGGTGGTGATGTCGCCCGGTGCGTCATCCGACTCCTGGGTCACGGTGGCGGCCAGGTGGATTAGACCGGTGGTGGACGCCATGGTGTCACCCGTATAGGTCGCCGTCGCCGGCTCGGGCGCGATGGTGAGCCCGCTGCCCAGGCTCGCGCTCGAGGCGCTGTAGCGGTCATTGTTCAGTGTCAGCGGCACCACGCCGCCCGAGGTCGGGATCGGAATCGTCCCGCTGAAGTAGGCGGTCACCGCGTACGCGCCCGGGGACAGGGGCAGCTGGCCGAGTGGTGCCCGACCGAGCTCATCCGTGATCACCGGCACCACCCAGGAGGAGGCGCCCTGGGTGACAACGAAGATGAGGGTTTGCTCCCGCAATCGCCGCGGCGTCGGCGACGACCCGTCGGTGAGGGTGGCGACCACCGCCGTCGAATCGCTGTAGTGCGCGCTGCCGCCGGTGAGCGTCAGCGTGGTGTTCTGCCGCGCGATGGTGAAGGCCGACTCCGCCGCGGACCCGAGCAGGTCCTGGGCTTCCTCGAAGGCGGCGCGCACCACGTAGGAGCCGGGCGACTGCAGCAGCGGGAAGGTCACGCTGGCACTGCCGTTGCTATCGGTCATTGCCTGCAGCCGCTGGGGACCAAACTCGAAGGCGACCGGCCGGCCGCTGACCGGCGACCCGCCCGCCGTCAGCACGGCGGCGAAGGTGGCGCGGTCGCGATACGCGCCTCCCGCCGGCGCCGCGCTGAAGCTGAGACTGGTCGACGTCTTCGGCGCGCTGGTCGACGCCACCCGCGGTTGGGGCACGTAGTAGGCGCCCATGTTGGTCGCCGTCCCGACCACCCCCACCCCGTTGACGGCCTGCACCAGGTAGCGGACGTCGCCCGCGGCGCTGCCCGCCAGCGGCAAGGTTGCGGCCCATATCGTGGAGTCGTCGCGATCCTGGACCAGGTCGAGCGGCTGCCACTGGCCGGCGCAGGGATTGAGGCCGCCGCTGCAGGCCGGCGCGGTCGCGGTGTACGTGATCCAGACCTGCTGGATGCCGGCCGATGGGTCGCCTTCGACGTTCACCCGAAACTGGATGCTCTGCCCGTCCGCGCTCGGCACCGCCGAGATCCGCGAGATCGCGGGGGCCGCCGCCATCGCCGGGACGTTCCCCGGGTAGGCGGCGTTGCGCCCGTAATTCACGGTGCTGAGCGCGGGATCGCTGTAGTAGAGGCGGAAGTTCATCGCCGAGTAGGTTCGCAGCGTTCCCGTTCTCGAGGCCGGTCCGCTGGAGACGTACTGCGCCGGTATCACGTTGAGCCGGGTCGCTTGACCGCCCATGAGGGCGTCGAAATAATTCACGCGCCAGGGCAGCACCGGGTACATCACGCTGGAGGAGAAGAAGGTGTGCAGCCCGCGCAGCTCGGTGGCGGGCGCGTCGGTCAAGGGCAACACCGGCCCCCCGGTGGGATTGTCGGTGTACGACCCGCCGCGGAAGCCGACGCCGCGCAGGCTGGCCGGGGTTCCGCTCACCGGGCCGGGCGCGGTCACGTTGCGCGTCTCCAGCGGCAGTACCGGTTCCGACGGGTTGACCATCTGTCCGTTCGACCCGGAGAAGTAGGTCGCGGTCAGGGGCGCGGCCGGACCCGCGGTGCTGTTGAGGGTGACGGTATGCGCCGTCAGGGTTGACTGCACGCTGAGGTCGGCGCTCGTCAGCCCCAGCACCGAGCCGGGTTTGCTGACAAACGGCGTGGTCGCGCTCACCACCGAGCTATCCGCCGCTGGGGCGAGCCGGCTGCCCGGCATGTTGACCATCAGCTGGGGCAGGCCATACAGCGTCGACTCGAGCAGCGTCTTCTCGTGGATGCCGCGCCACTGCGGGGTGTCCTTGAGATAGGCCTGCTTGGCGTTGACCAGTGCCTGCCCGACCGATCCGGCGATCAGCGTGGCGTGCTTTTGGGCAAAGGCCTGCGGAAAGTCGGGCTCGATTACCGGGATGGGTGGCGTGTCGTGGTCGACGGTGTTGTATCCGGAGTGGCAGCCCTCGCTGAAGACGATCACGTTCGACCAATCCAGGGTGGAGCTGGCGACTTCGTTGGCGAAGAGGCGGGTCGTGAAGTCGGCGGCCTCGGCGCTGAAGGCGCTGAAGTGAGCCCCCAGAAAGACGACGTCGTGGCGCGCGCCGAGGAGCTTGCTGCGCAGCTGGTCGGCGGTCCAGGCCCCACCGGCCACTGTCGGCGGCCCGCTCGTCTGGATCAGGGTGTCGCTGGGATGGTTGGTCCCGGCGCTGAGCTGGCCGGCGATCGCCGTCGCCGCGTCGGCGAAGAAGTCGTAGCCGGTGGCCAGCCCGCTGCTGGGGACGACGCCGTCGGGTGGGCTCGAAAGGTAGGCGTCGATCAGGCCGTTGATGTCGGCCGGCCGCTCGATCAGCCGTCCGACGGCGAGGTCGGGCAGTGGCAGGGTGTGGTCGCTCATCGAAAGGTCAATTGACGATCCGTAGCGGTCCTGGCTGAGGACGTAGCCGAGGTTGATGGCCGCCTGCGACGCGCTGTTGCTCAGCACGGGTGGCACGAAGTTGCGCTCATTGGCAAGGCCTGCCTGGTCGGGATGGCGGAAGAAGGGGATCAGCGAGTCATTGCCGACGATCACGACGTACTTGAGGGGGTTGACCGCCCGGTAGCCGGTGATGATGCGCTTGATCTCCAGCCCGACCAGGTTCTTGGCGAAGGCGCACGCGGTGGTCGCATCGGCCTGCAGGTTGGCGGCCTTGACCTGGTCATCCTGGCCGACGTCGACCACCACGCCCGCCGTCTGCGCGGCGAGCGAGGCGAGGTGCGCCGACACCGCGCTCAGGTCGTCCGCGCTCCAGCCTTCCAGGCGGCTCGCCCGGCTCGAATCCCAGAGGATGATGGTGTTGAAGCCGCCCGACGTTGCCGAGGCCAGGCTCGGTGTGGTTCCCGCCGTCAGGGCGGCGACCGAGCTGACCGCCCCGCATCCAGCGGACAGCATGGTCACCGCCAGGTGGAAGGGCTGGGCGAGGCTGAAGGCACCGTTGCGACCGCGCACCCGGACGTAGACGTTGGTGGTGTTGTCCCAGGTGTAGCGGGTGATCGATTCGCTGGCGGTGCCATCCTGGGCCGAGACGCCGATCAGGCTTCGGGTTTGAGCCGAGGCATAGGCGGCCGGGACCGGGGTCGAGCCGGCGAGGGCGTTGGCGGTCTGTGCATTCTGTACCGGGTTCGCCGGCGAGTAAGAGTCGGGACTGTAGGCGTCCCCCGAATAGCCGTCCGGCGAATAGGCGTCGGGCGAATAGGCGTCGGGGGAGTACGCGTCCGGTGAGTACGCGTCCGGGGAGTAGGCGTCGGGCGAGTAGGCGTCCGGCGAGTCGGCGCTCAGCCGCGCCAGGCCGGTTGGGGTCGCCGCCGGCGCCTGGTAGGCGGCCGCGATGTCCTTGTAGAGCGTCAGGTCATAGTTGGCCGGCAGGTTGGTGAGGGATACGGTCACCTTGCTCCCCGGCTGAATCGGGACTTTGAACCAGGCCGACTGGTCCTGGCGGTAGAGGCACTCATCGACCGTCGCCGGCGCCGGGGTCGCGCCCAGCGCGTCCAGCAGGGCGGCGGTGGTCCACGAGTGATTGTTTTTTGTATCGCGCGGGCATCCCCCGTCGGTGTTGACCGTCGGCGGGCTCAGCAAGCCGCCCGCACTGGCGGGGTTGAGCTTGACCCGGTACCCGCAGACGGTGCTGCCCGAGCTGACGCGAACGGTGTAGACCCCGAAGGCGGCCGGTGGAAGGGCGAATTGGCCGGTCGCGTCGGCCGTGGCGGTCGTGAGCAGGTCCTCGCCGTTGAAGAGCTGGACAGTCGCTGCGGGCAGGAGGACGCCGTCGCACTGGGCCGTGCCGGTCACCGAGGCCACCCCGGGGGCAACGAGTGTGGCTGCCAGGTCGGCGCGCGCCGAGATGCTCCCGAGGTAGACGAGGAGCAACGGTGCGATCAGCACCGCGAGCTGGCCGCGCCAGCTTGCGAGCCGCACCGGACGGCTTAAATCCCCCGCACCGTCCCTTCCCCGCCGCACGACTCTCCTCTCGCCTACCCCTGGATAGGCAGTCTCGATTACCGAGGGTGACCTGAATAGACTGTTACATGACCATAGCCCTGTGTCAAATCGGTGAAATTACCGAGGGGCCAAAACCTACGGTCCCGCCGGCAGACAATGCGACTCCGGCGTGTACGGAATGCGCGTCAGGCGGTTTCGCCGCCGGTTCGGTCCAGCTTGTCCGGGCGGTCGACCGCCTGGCGGGGGCGGAAGTAGGACCGGATGTCGTCCGGGAAGAGCGTCAACACCTCGTCCGGCACCTCCCATTCGGGCTCGGTCAGCCCTTGCTCCACGAAGCGATCGATGGCGATGCGGACCAGCTGGAGGACGGCTTCCAGCGGCAGGTGAAGTTCGTCGAGGACGGTTTTTCGCGACTGCAAGAGACGCATCATCTCGGTCATGAACTCGTCCACCACACCCTGGATCTCGCCGCCCGCCGGGGCGGCCGGGTGCCCGCCTTTCAGCTCGATCAGCCGCTGGATGTACGGCCCGCTGAGGGCGGAAACCTCCTGCCGAAGCTGACTGATGTCGTAGAGGCGATCCGCGCCAATGGCCGTGCTCCAACGACGGCGCGCTTCGGCATCGCCGATGGCGCAGCCGCCATACCAGCGATAGTCGGTGTTCGGCATCAAGCGGCTCTCCAGGTGACGGCAGGTCCAGACCGCGCCCAGCGGTCGGTGCGAGATATCCAGGGTGATCATCTGCGTCGCCTCGTACGCTGGACACTCGACAAAACCGGGAGGAAACGGCTTCGGATAGGGACATTCGTCCGCGGGTCGGGCTTTATGTCCCTGAGTCGGCCGCCGCGACCAGATCGCGATCGCCTGCGACCGGTTGCGGATGCCCTGATCCACAAAGAGATTCTCGAAGTGGGTGCGCACCGTCCGGTGGCTGACGCGAAGGCGCTGCGCGATCTGTTTATCGGAAAGCCCGGTGGCGGCCAGGTCTAGAATCTGCGCCTGACGTGGCGTTACGCGCGGCCCACTACCACTCCCCGTGAACTCGTCGCCGACGTCGCCACCATCCTTCCCCCGATCCCGCACGGTCCCATCACCCGCTGTCTATGTGTTCCGCAAATTACGTTATCACGGGGTGGGCCGCTGCACCATGCGTATCCGCGGCCGGCGCCGCCGTCGCTGGTCGATGCGCTTCGAACCGAGCTCGGCGATAAGTTTACCCAGGATCTCGACGGCCCCCTGGCTCTCGAGTTGCACGCGCGCGAACTCAGCGGCGACGTCTGTACGTTTCATCTCTAGAGGTACGTTCGAGGGCCGTGAAGTTTGACAGGATTGATGGGGGAACTTAATGTAGGGCAGGTGGATAACGTGATAACGGCAGGTGGGCAATCGGCGCCTGCCGCCGCGATATCGGCCGAGCAGCGGCGCTGGCTGGCGGCCCTGTATGAGGCCAATTTCGCCGCGGTGTCCAAACGGTGCGCCGCCATTCTCAAGAGCGGGGACGATGCCGCCGACGCTGTCCACGAAGTCTTCCTCACCGCCCTCAACTCACTGGCGCCCGACACCGAAGCGAAGCGCGCCCGCGCCTGGCTGCTGACCGTCGCCCAGAATCACTGTGTCGATGTGCTGCGCCGGCGGCGGCGCTTCGGGCGGGCCCTTGTCACACTCAGCGCCGATCGGGACGCGCGCGCCGATCTCGAGGCCGGCGTCGTGGATCGCGACTTCGTCGACGGGCTGCTGCGCCAGCTCACACTGCGCGAGCGCCTCGCGCTCTGGCAGTCCGCGGTGGAACACCGCTCGCTCGCCGATATCGCGACCGGTCTGCAACTGAGTTATGCCGCGGCGGCCCAGGTCGTGCATCGCGCCCGGCAGCACGCGCTGCGGCTGGGAGCCGGTATCGCCGCAATCCTCGCCGTGCTTCGCCCCGCGCGAATGATCCGGCGTGGGCTCGATCGGATGGCGCCCTTTCGGACCGACGCGCAATCGCTGCTGGCCGCGCACCGGGCGGTCGCGCTGGCCGCGCTCCCCGTGATCGCCGCGCTTTCCCTGCAGTCCTCCACCGCGACCGGCACGACCGCACCGCCCCCGGCGGTGGCGACGGGCGCTGCTCTGGTGAACTCGGGCGGGCTCACAACCCCCGCCGGGGTGGGGAGCCTGCTGGCTCCGCTGAGCGGCGCCGGCGCTCACCCGGGGATCACGGGCGGTACCGTTGCGCCGCCGACGCTGCCATCGCTTACCAACCAGGTTGAGGGGGCCGTGCCTTCGACCTCACTCCCCGTCCCCGCGGCCCCCAGCCTGGTCCCGGCACCCAGCCTGGTCCCGGCACCCACGCTGGTGCCGGTGCCGACGGTCCCACCCCTGCCCAGCCTGCCGCCAATCGTGCCGTAGGCGACGCGCAAAAAAATTCGCCACCGGTAACTTTACCGATTGACGCCGGTTGTTCACTCACGTAGGGTGAGGCCACTCACGTAATGACGAGTCGCCGTTGTAGCAATTCGTGAAGGAGCGTCGTTGGGGAAGGGATGGCGCTAGCGAGCAAAGCTCCACCGGTTGAGGTGCATGCGCGCCCGCCGGCGCGGGGACGCACCACCACTGATCGGAACTTTGCCCCCGCCGACGTCCTGGTGGGGGTTATCCTCGACGCCTCCGCCGCCGAGCTCGGCTGGCTCGCCTGGCTGGATGGCTCCGCCCAGGTCGTGGTGCGAGGCGCAGCGCCGTCACCGGTCGAGGTCGCGGACATCGCTGACTTCCCGGATCCTCCCTCTGAGCCGCTCATCGTCGACGCCGGGACCGCGCCGGAACCCTGGGGGCTCTGGTGCCGGGCGCGCGGCATCGGGTCCAGTGTCATCGTGCCCGTGCTCGCCGGGAGCCGGGTTGTCGGCACCATGGGCCTGGCGAGCTCGACCAGGGGCACGCTTGGATCCCATGATGCGCGCCAGCTGACGCTGGTCTCGTCGCTGGCGGTCTTCGCGCGCACCTATGAGGCACGCGTGGCGGGCCAGCGGCGGCTCTTCTCCGAAGTCAGCCGGAGCCTGGAAAACGCCCTTGCGCTCGATCGCGCCCTGCGGCAGCCCCCCACCTATCGCGAGATTGCTCGCGCCGTCGGCGACAGTCTCGAAGCCACCTACTGCCTGATCGCGATTCACGATTCCAAAGGCGCGCTGACCATTCGTGCCGTCGCCGGTCATCGCGCCCCGCGCACGGGCATGGCCAGCTGGCCCATCCGCGAGCTTCCGGGGTGCGCCAGGGCATTGCGGGAACGACACGCCGTCGTGCTGACCTTCAGTCGTCACGATCCGGGTGTCGCCGCGGAGCGCCGTGCCCTCTTCTCCCCCACCACGCAGGTGGGCGTCATCCTGCCCTTTAGCGCCGGCCCGCGGACACAGGGCGTGTTGATCGTCGGTGAGGAACGGCAGTCCACTCGAGGGGCGGTGTCAGCGCAGCGAATCGCCATCCTGGAGCTGCTGGCGAGCCGTATCGGACACATCCTGCGCATCTCTCGCCGGCTGGAGTACGAGCGTCTGGCTGAACGCCGCCGGCAACGACAGCTCACGATTGAACGCCAGCAGCTCGCCCGCGAGGTGCATGACGGCGTTGGCGAGGCGCTGAGCGGCCTGCTGCAACAGATTCGCGGCGCCATGGCGCAGGGGCAAGCGGGACCACCGCAGCTGCAGGTCCTGGAGCACAGCGCCTCTCGGGCAGTGAATGGGGCGCGGGCGCTGGCCTACGGCATCCGGCGCCTCGAGCGGGGCATCGGGACACTCGAGGAGGCGCGCGCCTCGGCCGAAACGATGCTGCGCTCGGTGCACTGCCGCCTCTCCTGGACGCAGGAGCGTACCGACGTGAAGGTCGCGAGCCGCGTGGTGCGCCGGATCGCCCACGCGATCGCGGAAACCATCAGCGAAATCGCCCGCCAGGCGAACGCGACGGTCGTCCGCGTTCGGGTCGATTACCCGGACGGGCGCATTCGGGTCACGATCCACGACGACGGCGTCGGCCGCGGGCCCGGCCAGTTCATGATCGAAGCAAAAAGGACGTGAGCGTGGACCATCGCCGCGCCGTCGCCACCATCCTCGCCACGCGCGCGCAAACGATCGCGATCGTCGCCGACCGGCGGCTGAGCGTGGCCGCCCTGACCGCGCTGCTGCTGCGGGATGGCGCGTATCGGGTGGTAGACGAGGTCCGCGGCGTGATCCGAATCAAGGAAGCGCTCGCCGCCTATCAGCCGGCCGTCATCGTCGAGGCCCGTACCGATTCGGGGGAAGGGTCAGGGTGGGGAATTGCTGCAACCAGGTTGTTGGTCGATGCGGACGATCGCCCGGATGGTTTCGCGCGATCGGTGCGCGCGGCGATCGACCAGGCAGGTCGCTTACGGTCCCTCCCCGACGCGCAGCTGAGCGATCGCGAACGGGACATCCTGGTGCGGATCGCGAGCGGACGAAGCACCAAAGAGGTTGCTCGCGACTGCGCGATCAGCCCGAAGACCGTGGGCAATCACGTCAG
>VBFR01000280.1 GCA_005889345.1 Chloroflexota bacterium | reverse complement strand
GTGCTGGCTTCACGGATGCTCGACTCCGAGCGTGGCCTCGGGTTCGATCAGGGAGCCGACAGCGTTGGCGCTTTCCTCGTCACCGCCGGGTTGATGCTGGGCGTTTACGCCATCGTGCAGTCGTCCGAGTATGGCCTGGCCTCGGCGCATACCTTCGGCTTTGGCGGTGTCGCGGTGATCTTGCTCGTCGCCTTCGTCGTCCGCCAGGCGACGGCTCGCAACCCGCTCCTCCCACTTCGACTGTTTGCCTCGCGAAACCTCTCAGCGTCCAACGTCATCCAGGCCATCGGCGGCGTGGCGATGTTCGGGTTCTTCTTCATGGGCTCCCTCGACATGCAGCGCGTGCTCGGTTATGGCCCCCTAGCGATCGGCCTGGCGTTCCTGCCGGTCTCCGTGGGGATGGGCGCGCTGTCGATTGGTGTCACCGCCCGGCTGATCATGCGATTCGGCGCCCGCACCGTGCTGCTGGCGGGGTTTGGCTTGATCAGTCTGGCCCTCGTGCTGGCTGCGCGCGGACCCGTTAGCGCCGACTATCTGCGCGATTGGTTTCCAGTGCTGACACTGCTCGGAATCGGTGGGGGCCTGGCGTTCCCATCGCTGGGAGTAGTGGCGATGGCGGGGGCGACTCCCAGCGATGCGGGGCTTGCCTCGGGCCTGCTGAACACCACCGGCCAGGTCGGCGCCGCGCTCGGCCTGGCGGTGCTCGCGACCGTCTCGACGAATCGGACCACTGACCTGATCGCACAGGGACACAGCGCCGTCGCCGCCCTAAGCGGCGGTTATCACCTCGCCTGGGCAATCGGCGCAGTCCTTGCCATTACATCGATTGTGGTGGCCGTATCGGTGCTGAAGCCCGAAGCTGCCGCTAGCGAAAGCCTGCCCGATGACGAAGTCGAGGAGACGTGCGCCTGAGTCTCTGACCTCCCTCTCACCCGGCTCACGCTGCGGTAGCGTCGGAACTGTGACGGTTACCCTCAGTGAGCTGCAGTAACTTAGCGCGCCTCCCGGAGCCCTCCCCCGTGAGCGGGGGAGGGTGTACCGTCAGATATGGGCAGCCAAGCAGCGAGGTTCCAGGAGGATGAGCGCTATGCCGGTCTATGAGTTCAATTGCTCGAAATGCGGCGAGCGATTCGAGGTAATGGGTAGTTACGCCGAGCGCGAGAAAGAGCACGCTTGCCCGAAGTGTGGAAGTACCGAGGTAAAACAGGCGATCTCGCTGTTCTCTGCGGCGCCGCCCAAGTCGTACTAGGCCGCGCGACGCGACGCCGGGTGGTGAAGGGCCGCCTGGAACGCGGTCGCGGCGCTAGCCGTGGCAATCCGATATGGAAGCCAGCGATTGACCCGCTGCGGATTCAGCGTGGTGGTGAAGAGGAGGTAGGGACCTTTCCCGGCGGCCAACCTCGCGAAGTCCGTCGACGGGATGAACCAGCTCCACGGATACCACTCTGCGCGCCGGCGGTCGTAGTGCTGAACGAGGATGTAATGACGAGGGTGAGGGAAGAACGTCGCGGCGTGAATATTGGCCTGGATGAGGTTCGAGGAGTTGGAGGCCGCCGATCCGTGGATGGCGATCGATGCCCACCGTCCGCTCTCCTTCGAGAAGGCGAGTCGATGCCGGCTGAAGTTGTCCGGCGCGCTCGCCATCAGGACCTCATCACCGGAGGCCGCTTCAAGGAAGGTGGCATCGAAGTGCCGCTCGAAGAACATGCCCGTTTCGATCGGGTTCGCCGACACGCCGACAGCCGCCGATTTCCGCGGTAGGATCGACCAGCGCCGGGCCGCCGCTAACTCGCGGAGGGCGACCTGATATTTCGCGGCGCGGTCGCGGGCGAGGCCGGAGCGATCTGCCGTGAAGAGCCAGCGCGGCTCGCGGCTCCCTCCGGTACCGGTGGCGGAGCAGACCTCGGCCAGTTTGTCGCTGGGCACCAACCAGGCAGGATCGATGAGCTCGCGCGTCGGCAGCAGGTAATCGACGAAGGTGAAGTCGAGATTTCGATTGGGATGCAGTGTCGGCGTCGTAAAGCCAATTTCGATCTGGTTTTTGAGGTAGACGCTGGCCGTGCCTTTGATCTGATCCAGACGGAAGTCATAGGAACCGAGCGGGGCTCGAGCGCGGTCGAAGCCGCCGGTGTCATGGAGCGGCACGTAGGTTTCGAGTTGGCCTGGCCACGACAGGATATACGCCTCATCGACCCGGTTTTCGATGATCCATCCGAGCTGGGCGTCGTCCGGGCGCCAGCTGCCGGCTTGCCGCACACGGGTACATCGAAATTGACGCCCCCACCCTGCCTTCCCCCCGGCGGGGGAGGGAATCAAGCGCTCGTGTCGGGCGACTTATGATGTCGACAACAGGAGGGCAGAGATGGCCGAATCGGCTGATGGTTTCCTTGGACTAAGCCTCGAGGATCCGTTGACGCGCCGACAGGTGCTGCAGGCGGGCCTGACGGGGGCCGCGATGCTCGGGCTTGCCGCATGTGGCGAAAGTCAGCCGGCAGCCGTCGGTGGGAGTGCCGGGCCCGACTTCAAGGTCGGCGTGGTGCTGCCCGCCTCCAAGGTCTATGCCGAGCTGGGGGCCA
>VBFR01000152.1 GCA_005889345.1 Chloroflexota bacterium | reverse complement strand
GCGCGTCGAGATCGAGGATGCAGTCGAGGCGGACAAGATCTTCGATGTCCTGATGGGCACCGACGTCGATCCCCGTAAGCGGTTCATCCAGACGCACGCCAAGACCGTGCGCAACCTGGACGTCTAGTCGCTCGTAATCCCGGTTGCCCATGAAAATCGCGCTCGATGCGATGGGTGGTGACTTTGCTCCCGACCAGGTCGTGGCCGGTGGTGTGCAGGCGCATCGTGAGCTCGGGGTCGAGGTGATCTTCGTTGGCGTTAAGGACAAGGTGGACAGCGCACTCGCCGCTGCCGGCGCGGGCAAATGGGCGCAGATCGAGGATGCGCCCGAGGTCATCGCCATGGACGAGCATCCGGCGCAAGCGGTGCGAACTAAGAAGAACTCGTCGATTGTCCGGGCCTGCACGATGGTCGAGGACGGACGCGTCAACGGTTTCGTCAGTGCCGGGAACAGCGGCGCGGTGATGGCGGCCGCCCTCTTCGGGCTGCACCGGATTCCCGGCATCGATCGCCCGGCGATCGGCTCCATCATCCCGACGGCGACAGGTCAGAACTGCTTTCTGCTGGACGTCGGGGCCAACACCGACGCCAAGCCAGAGCACCTGGTCCAGTACGCCCTGATGGGGAGCATCTACGCCGAGAAGCTCATGGGTCTCAAAACGCCGCGGGTGGCGCTGCTCAGCAACGGCGAGGAGGCCGGCAAGGGCAACCAGCTGGTGCAGGCAACCGAGCCCCTGCTGCGAGCGCTGAAGGGGATCAATTTCATCGGCAACATCGAAGGCAAGGACATTTTCAAGGGAAAAGCCGATGTCGTGGTCACGGACGGCTTCAGCGGCAATATCCTGATCAAGACGGCCGAGGGCGTCGCCGAGTTCGTCTTCCAGAGTATGCGCGACGCCGTGAAGGGCGATCCCATCGCGACCCTCGGTGGGGCGCTGATCCGTCCCAAGCTGCAGGCGGTCCGGCGCCGAGCCGATTGGCGCGAGTTCGGCGGGGCCCTCCTGTTGGGCGTCAATGGCGTGGCCGTGATCGCGCACGGCCGCTCCGATGCCCGTGCGACCTACAATGCGGTTCGGGTCGCGCGCGACGCCGTCGACCGCCAGGTGGTTGGCACGATCACCGCCGCGGTGCCGTCGACCGCGACGTTGCAAAAATCGGAGCTTAAAAACGCGCCTTTCGTAACATGACGGCATGGCTAGGAATGGGGAGCGGCCTGAGCACCGCGTGGTCGTGACCGGCATGGGGGTCCTGGCCCCGAACGGAAACAACCTCGTCGAGTTCTGGGACAGCCTGATCGAGGGACGGTCGGGACTAGGGATCGCGACCTCCTTCGACGTATCCGACCTGCCGGTCAAGACCGTGGCCGAGCTCAAGAACTTCGACGCCCGGAACTACATGGACTTCAAGGAAGCCAAGCGCATGGCGCGCTTCAGCCAGGTGGGGGTCGCCGCCGCCAAGATGGCCATCGATCAGTCCGGTCTGGAGCTGGCAAAGGAGGACCGCACCCGGATCGGGTGCGAAGTCGGCACCGGCATCGGGGGCTTCAAGGAGATCTCTGAGGAGATCGAAGCCTTCGCGCTGCGCGGAGAGCGCGGACCGGACCGGATCTCGCCGTTTTTCGTCCCCCGCGTGATCCCGAACATGGCTTCCTGTCAGATCGCCATCCAGTTCGGCCTCGAAGGTCCTAACAACACCGACACCACCGCCTGCGCGGCATCGACACAGGCGCTGGGCAACGCCTATCGCGTGCTGCAGCGCGGGGACGCCGAGGTGATGCTCGCCGGTGGCGCCG
Source organism: Chloroflexota bacterium (assembly GCA_005889345.1). Classification (GTDB taxonomy): domain Bacteria; phylum Chloroflexota; class Dormibacteria; order CF-121; family CF-121; genus CF-13. Next base: position 7,199 of record VBFR01000152.1, on the reverse strand, counting down.
AGGCGAACCTGTGCCGCTTCGGGCTCGCCTCCTTTGCGGCGATGAAAGTCCTTTCGACGCAATCGGAGGATCCCGTCAAAGCGAGCCGCCCCTTCGATGCGCAGCGCGACGGGTTCGTTCCCGGTGAGGGCGCCGGCATGCTGGTCCTGGAGACACTCGAACACGCGCAGAACCGGGGCGCAGAGATCTTCGGCGAGATCATCGGCTTCGCGGTCACCGACGACGCCTTCCACATCGTGATGCCCGAGGAAGATGGGGACGGTCCTGCGCGCGCCATGGCGAAGGCGCTCGAAGATGCGCACATCGGTCCGCAGGACGTCGACTACATCAATGCTCACGGCACCTCGACCCAGTTGAATGACAAGTCCGAGACGGCAGCGATCAAGCGCGTCATGGGAGACCGAGCCAAGCGGATTCCGATCTCGAGCACGAAATCGATGATCGGCCACCTGCTCGGCGCGGCCGGCGCCGTCGAAGCGATCGCCTCGATCCTCAGCATCAACCACGGCATGGTCCACCCCACCATCAACCTCGAACACCCCGACCCGGACTGCGACCTGGACTACGTGCCCAATGAGCCGCGCCGCCACGAGATTGAGGTCGCCATGTCGAACTCCTTCGGTTTCGGCGGCCAGAATGCCTGTATCGTGCTCAAGCGCTTTGACAACAACTAAGAACGAACTCTTGCGCCCAGAGGTCTAAATGGAACCACTGAACATCGGTACCGTCTTGCCGCTGCAGCTCGAGAACGAGATGCGCTCGAGCTACATGGACTACGCGATGAGCGTCATCGTCAGCCGCGCGCTGCCGGACGTTCGCGACGGCCTGAAGCCCGTTCATCGCCGGATCCTCTACGCGATGCAGGAGCAGGGGATGACGCCCGGCGCCCGCTATCAGAAGTGCGCCGCGATCATCGGCGAGGTGCTCAAGCACTACCACCCGCACGGCGACATGTCCGTCTACGACAGCCTGGTGCGCATGGCGCAGGACTTCTCGCTGCGCTACCCGCTCGTCGACGGCCAGGGCAACTTCGGGTCGATCGACGGGGACTCGGCGGCCGCCTACCGGTACACCGAGGCGCGGCTCGCCGGGATCGCGGCCGAATTGCTGGTCGACCTCGAGAAGGACACCGTCGACTTCGGCGACAATTATTCCGCGACCCGGCAGGAGCCACTCGTGTTGCCCGCCCGGCTGCCGAACTTGATGCTCAACGGCTCCTCGGGCATCGCGGTCGGCATGACGACCAACATTCCGCCGCACAACCTGGGCGAAGTCTGCGACGCCGAGATCTATCTCATCGAGCATCCGGACGCCACCACCGAAGATCTGATGAAGCTGGTCAAGGGACCGGACTTCCCGACGGGCGGCATCATCATTGGTCGCGAGGGCATTGCCGCCGCTTACGGCACCGGTCACGGTCGCCTGATCGTGCGCGCCCGCCACACCTTCGAAGAGGCGAAGAACGGACGCGAGCGGATCATCATCACCGAGATCCCCTACATGGTCAACAAGGCGACGCTCGTCGCGCGCATCGCGGAGCTGGTCGGTGAGCGAAAGCTGGAAGGCATCGCGGACCTCAACGACGAGTCCGACCGTCACGGCATGCGCATCGTCATCGAGTTGAAGAAGGATGCCCGGGCACTCACGGTCCTGAACAACCTCTACAAACACACCGCTCTGCAAACCACCTTTGGGGTGATCTCGCTAGCGCTGGTGGACGGCCGACCAGTGGTCCTCAACCTCAAGGCCCTGCTCCAGCACCACATCGATCATCGCCGCGATGTCCTCACCCGTCGGACGCGGTACGAGCTCGAGCGCGCACGGGATCGTGCTCACCTCCTGGAAGGTCTCAAGATCGCGCTGGACAACCTGGATGCCGTCATCAAGACGATCCGCGAGTCCCAGGACGAGAAGACGGCGCAGGAGCGCTTGCAGGAGCGCTTCAAGCTGTCGGACCGCCAGTCGAAGGCCATCGTCGACATGCGGTTGGGCCGCCTCACCCGTCTCGAGCGCAACAAGATCATGGAGGAGTACGAGGAGGTCATCAAACGCATCGCCTATCTCGAGGACCTCCTGCAGCACGAGGCGAAGATCATGCTGCTGATCAAGGACGACCTGGGCGATCTCAAGAAGAAGTACGGCGATGCCCGCCGGACCACGCTGGACTTCCAGGGCTCGGTCGAGCTCAACGAAGAAGACCTCGTCCCCAAGGAAGACGTGGTCGTCACGCTCACGCACCGCGGCTACGTCAAGCGGGTGCCGGCCACCACCTACCGGCCGCAACGCCGCGGCGGCAAAGGGATCCTCGGCGCGGCCCGTGTCGAGTCCGACTTCGTGGAGCACCTGGCCATCGCCTCCACGCATTCCGACATGTTGTTCTTCACCAACCACGGCTCGGTCTTCCGGCTACGCGTCCATGAGATTCCCGACGTCAACCGCCAGGCCAAGGGATTGCCGGCGGCAAACCTGATCGACATCGACCCCAAGGACAAGATCACCGCCGTGATCGGCATCACCGATTGGGCGGAGGATCGCTACCTGGTAATGGTCACCAAGCAGGGCACCATCAAGAAGACGCCGGCACGCCTCTACAGTCAGGTCCGGCGCAACGGCTTGATTGCCATCAACCTGGCTGAGGGTGACGAGTTGAACTGGGTCAAGCTCAGCTCGGGCGGGGATGAGTTGATCATCGCCACGACCGATGGCAAGGCGGTGCGCTTCAGCGAGAAGCAGGTCCGCCCCATGGGCCGCGATACGACCGGCGTGCGTGGCATCACCTTGCGCAAGGACGCGCTCGTCGCCGGCTTCGACATCGTCCGCAACGACGCGCACCTGCTAGTCGTCTCGGCAAAGGGCTACGGCAAGCTCACGCCACTAGCCGAGTATCCGGCGCATTCACGCGGTGGCCAGGGCGTCTACACGATGGCCGTCACTGATCGGACCGGCCCGCTGGTCGGCATGCGCGTCGTGGTCAACCCCGAGGAGGAGCAGTTGATCGTCATCTCCGAAGGCGGCCAGGTGATCCGCACTCCGATCGAGAACATCCGCGTGGCAGGAAGGCAGACGCAAGGCGTCATCATCATGCGGCTCGATGAAGGCGATACCGTTGCCACCATCGCCGGCGTGGGCGGCACGGAGGAGGCCGAAGAGTAACGCTGGCAGCCGTTGCCATCGTTTGCGCCGGGGTCGGCCTGGTGTTGCTCATCTTCGCGACCGTTTCGACATGGCGCGCCTACCGCCGGGCGTCGAGGCGCGCCACCGAGCTTTCCGCTTACGCCTTAGAGGAGGCGACGGAGTTGGAACGCTTGACCGCCCAGCTCAACGAGCACGGCTTTGCCCTGGAGCACACCGCCGCGGAGCTGTTCCCCAAGCTGGAAACCCTCTCGGCCTTCCTCGGTCAGCCGCTGGTCGCGGCGACGATCCCCTGGTTGATCCGCCGCGCCATGGGCCGGCCCTACCGGCGCCGCTAACTACTCGGCGACGACGCGATCTTTCCCGGTGCGCTTCGCCGTCAGCAGGTTTTCGTCCGACCGCTTGAAGAATGAGAAGGCGTTGTCCTCCTCTGGGCGGTATGCGGTGACACCGGCGCTGACGGTGAGGCTCAGGGGCGGAACACCATGCGCTTCGTCGGCGTAAGGATTGTTGCGGATTTCGGTGAGCACGCGCTCGGCCACCGCGCGCGCCGTCTCCATATCGCCCTCGGGGACGATGATGCAGAACTCGTCCCCGCCGTAGCGGACGACGACGTTCGCTTTGCGGCTATGACGCTGGATCAGGTCGGCGAGGTGGCGCAGTACTCGGTCGCCAACCGGATGGCCGTGATTGTCGTTGATGACCTTGAAGTTGTCGAGGTCGAGGACGATCAACGAGAGTGGCGCTTTGCTGCGGGAGGCCCGGCTCAGCTCGCGCTGCAGGCTTTCCTGGAAGAAGCGGTAGTTGTAGAGGCCGGTGAGGCTGTCGGTGAGCGCCTGCTCCTCGCTGGCGACCAACCGCTCCAGCATTACGAGGCTGTTGACAGCCTGCGCGGAGAGCATCGACAACAGATGGAGATCCGACTCGGGGTCACGGCTGGCGTCGCCGGCGTAGATGCCCAGGGTGCCGCGAAGACGGTCTTGTTGAAGCAGCGGCGTGATCGTGATCGAGCCCTGCACCTCCTGCCGGCCCAGCAAGTGCTGCGTCCAGGGACTCTGCGAGGCGTCCGGAACTGAGAGCGGCCGCTTCGACTGCAGCACGAAGTCCGACATCTCGACCAGGAGCCGTCGAAGGTCGCCGGTGCCATTCGGGTCCGGCCCGGCGTAGGCCTCCTCCCGCTGTCCTTGCTCGCCGGCAAGGAAGAGGAGGGACGCCTGGCCGCGCAGCAAGCGGGTTCCAAGGTTGAGGATCATGTCGCTCAGCACTTCGTAACTGAGATTGGTCATGATGCTGTCGAAGGCACGCAACACCGTCAGCTCGTCCTGATGTTTGTAGTTCTGGGCGACGACATGCTGCACGAGCGTGTGGACGAGGTTGGCGGCTTCCATGATGTGTGCCTGAGAAACCACGCGCACCGATTCGACCGCGCGCATCAGGTTGTCCGGATGCACCGGCAGCGCCCGTGCCAGTTCGTAGACGGTGGCAAAGTCCGGTTTGGAGACGGCGAATGGCTCGCTGACCAGACGGCCGAGCAGGTGCCGGCCGTCGCAGATGGGAATGATCAGATGGCCGATCTGCGCGCCGTCGTAACGCAGCTGGGGTTCGTCACCGTGGAGCGGCGCTGCGGCATTGGGCACCATTTCGCACCGCCCGAAGTTCTGCATGATGAGGCAGAAATCGTTCTGCGGAAGCCCGGGCGGGATCTGGTAGCCGTCGGTCGCGTCGGCAGCCAGCGATATGCCCGTGCGGGCCGAGAAGTTCTGCATCGCGGCCTTCGTTACATCGTGGTTGATGATGTAGGAAAGCCGGATGCTGGCGGTTTCAGCAGTCAATAAAGATCACAGGTCCTGGGGGAAGGCCGCGACTCAGCCATTATAGCTTTGGCTCCCGTAACATCTTTGTACACGGTTAGCCTCTCAACGAACATCCGCCGAACTGCCCTTGACAAAACTTTCTATCCCAACTTCGATAGTTGGAAGTCCTTACTGAGAACACCATGCACGATGTCCTTGTTCACTACCTCGAGGTCAACTTCCCTGAAATTGCGGAGCAGCTGGCGCATGCCCGCGCCCGCGAACCGGGTAATGAAGAGCGGGCGGCTGCCGCCGAGCGGCTGCGGGAGCTGATCCGCCGACTGCGACGTGGTGCGGTGGAGTCGGGGGCGGCGTGGCACGAGCCACGAGCCAGTGCGGCGGAGATGATTGCCGGCGTCGATGGCGAGCTGAGTCCGGACGAGCGCGCGGTGCTCGACCACTTCTTCGAGCTCTTCGCCCGCTCGATGGAGCGGACCCAGGCGGCCAAAGCGGCCGAGCCTGCCGTGGCCGAAGCGCCACCCGAACCGGTTGCCGCCACGCCCGCGGCGCCCGAGCCGCCGCCGGTCGAAGCTGCCGCGGAACGAGCCGAGGCCGAGGCGCTGGCCCCCGAAGCGCCGGCTGAACCGGAGCCTGAGCCCGTTGTGGTGCCGGCCGTGGAGGAAGCGCCCGCTCAAACAGCCCAGGAAGCTCGGGAAGCGCCGGATCAGGCGACGCCCGTCGCGCCCGAGCCTCCCGCGTCGCGCCTGGTGCCCGAGCAGATGGCCGGGTATTTGCAAACCATCCTTCTCGCGGCTGCCCAGCAGGCGCTCGACCTCCTCCAGGTGGACGCCAGCCAGGTCTATACGCTCGGCGAGCAGCGACGGTTCGTTCTCCGCGCCGGCGTCCCGACGGAGTCGCTGGCAGCACCCGAGGGGGTTGCGTCTATCAGCAGCGGGCTCTTGCGGCGAGCACTGGAGCACAACGAAGTCTTCACGGTCGAGGACCTGGCGGCCGAGGAATTGACCCCTGACGAGGCCGCCTGGGTCGATGCCGGTTACCACGGATTTGCGGCAATCGCCCTCTCGCCGCCGCTGGAGCGGCCGATCGGTGTACTGGCGCTGTTACGGCGTACACCATGGCGGCTGGACCGGCGCGATGCGGTGCGTCTCGAAGACCTCGCTGTGGAAGCGGTGACCGCGCTGCGGGCCCACAGCCTGGCGAGCAAAGTCGCAGAGGTGGCCGTTCTCCAGGAGCGGCTGAACCTGGCCCGCGAGATTCACGACGGGCTCGCCTCGGACCTGGCGGCGGTCGTAGCGTTGTTCAAGTACTACGAACAGCGGCGCGAGCGCGACCCGGACGATGCCGGTCAGCTGCTGCCGCAACTGCGTTCGATGTCGGAGGAAATCCTGGCCGGCGCCCGCAATATTCTCCAGTCGCTGCGGCCCAAGACCATCCGATCGGAGGGGCTGCTGGCCTCGCTCTTGAAGCTTGTGGACCAGTTCGGCCGGGTGAACCTGGTCGAAACCAACGTCAACATTCGCGGCGAGGAGAATGCGATCCCGGCGGAGCAGAAGGAAGTTATCTTCCAGGTGCTCCGCGAGAGCCTCTCGAATGTGCGCAAGCATTCCCGCGCGCGCAACCTCTGGATCGTCCTCGACCTCTCGTCGACGCCCTGGGTGATGACCGTTCGCGATGACGGCCGGGGCTTTGACGTCCGGAGAGTGGCCGAAGACCCGAGGAAAGTCGGGTCCTACGGGTTGGTGGGCATGCGCGAGCGGGCGGAGTTGATGGGGGGAACCCTGGAAATCGTCAGCCAATCGCTGGAAGGCACCGTCGTCACGCTGATCGGTCCCGCCGACCGCGCCGAATGAAGTCGCGCGTCCGCGTCCTGATCGCCGACGATCGCCCCATTTTCCGAGCGGGCGTCCAGGGCATGCTTCGCGACTTCCCGGAGATCGACGTCGTGGGCGAGGCCATGACGGGGCGGGAGGCGGTCGAGCGGTCCCGGCGGCTGAAGCCCGATGTGATCCTTATGGATCTCAACATGCCGGAAATGGGGGGAATCGCTGCCACCCGCGCCATCAAGGACGAGAACCCCGAGCGGGTGGTCCTGGCCTTGACAGTATCCGAGGCAGAAGAGGACATCGTCGAGATGGTCGCGGCGGGTGCCTCCGGCTACGTCCTGAAGGATGTTGACCCCGCCAGCCTTGCCCGGAGTATCCAGGACGCCCACGCGGGCCGGTTCCAGCTCGATGATGCCCTCACGCGCCGAGT
>VBFR01000151.1 GCA_005889345.1 Chloroflexota bacterium | reverse complement strand
ATTTACGGCACCACCAGAGGGGACTACCGTGGTGAAACCAAGAGAGTCCTCTGCGCGGCTTTCCGGGAATTTCACAACGTGGGGGTGGTCGCGATGAAGAAGATGATTGTCGTAGTCGTAGGCCTGCTTGGTGCCATTTTGGCAGGCGGCGCCGGCTGGGGCTGGTAGCACGTTGATATAAAGAAGCCCGGGCAATAGCCCGGGCTTTTTTTTGCGGCCAGAAAGCGTCGGTACACGAGTTATCCCTTAGGGTACTGTG
>VBFR01000279.1 GCA_005889345.1 Chloroflexota bacterium | reverse complement strand
GTTTGGCCTCCTCACCTACGAGACCTACTCCCTCGTCCTGATCGAATCCAACCAGCCGTCGAACCTGTGGCCGATTACCTACTTTGTGCGGTGTCTCTCGACCATCACGACACCGGCGACGATCGGATCGTTGGTCGTCGTCTGCATCATGTGCGCCTTCTTCGGCAAATGGCTCTGGTACCGGCCCCGGACGCTGACGTCCGGCACTCCAGGAACATGACCGTCGTCCAGGTCGGCATTGTCGTGATCGCCGTGCTGGGCGTCGGCGCGGTCTTTGCCGTTGCGATCGTCGACGGGGTGCTCGGCGCGATGGATCATTTGACCATCGGTGACCGGCTTGTGAACTGGACCAAGAACAACCCGTGGTTTGCCGGCGCGGCCAGCTTCATCCTCGGCGTCCTGATCAGCCACTTCTTCTGGCCCGGCGATTGAGTTCTGAGGAGGCCAAGTCATGCGCAGGTTCTTTGCGGAGGCACTCGCGAGGCCCTATGCGGCGGGACTCGCCACATTCTGGATCGCTCCTATCGCCGCCGCGGTTGCGGCGGTCGGAATTTTTGAGTTGGTCAGCCAGGACGCTTCGCGCGTGCTGTTGCTTGGCATCATCTTGGGCCTGGCAATCTGGGTTGCAGCGACGATTGTGTACCTGCCGGCCGCCGGCCCGAGGCGGGCGAATTATCGGAGCTACTCACTCCTGGTAAGGCGGATTGATGGGCTACGCAAACGGCGGGATCTCATCTGCCGCCACGCCCGGAACGATGCGGCGCTCGTTTGCGAGCAGGTGGGCAAAAGCCTGGATGACCTCTGCACCCAGCTACGCACCCCCGGCGTCACCTGGGTTCTCGGCACTGGATATATCGCGGCGTGGGAAGCGGTTCACCGGGCGGAGGAGATGCTGATTGAGGCCGAGGAAAAGGACGAACTTTTAGAGGATATCCAGCGGGATCTTCTCCGCTTAGACAGCTCGGCAATTCCGCAGCGAGCGCAATTGCTCGATCTGGCGAAGGCCGCCAAAGCGGTTCTGTGTCGGGACAAGCATCGGGACAAGTGCCTCGATCACCTGGAGGCGGTCCGCAAGGCGGTCCGGGAAGTGCGCGCGAATATCAACGTCTTCAGGGATAGCACCTGGAACGGCCTTGTCGTCTTGCGCAACCAGACGATGGCGGCGCTCGTCATCGTCGAGCTGTCGGGATTCGCGCTGCTCGCCCTTGCCATTCTCCTGGCCGCTCAGAAGGCGGATGATATCCCGGCTCACCAAGCCGCCCTCGGTGCGGCTGCCATTTTCTTTGTCGTCGGCGCTGTCTTTGGCGCTCTCAACCGGCTGTACGCGCGATCGCAGAACGATGCATCCGTCGATGACTACGGGTTGGCCACGGCCCGCTTGATCGCGATACCGGCGATCTCGGGCCTGGCGGGGGTCGGCGGCGTCGTGTTTGTCAGCCTTACCGCGGTTACCGGGACCACGGACCTGAGCACGATCTTTGATGTCGTCCGCCACCCGCTGGTGCTCGCCGACGCGGCCGCCTTCGGGCTCGCCCCCGGGGTTCTGGTTCAACTACTCGACAAGCACGCCAAGAAGTATCAGGACGACATTAAGAGCACGGAACCGACCGATGGCGCCAGCTCACCTCAGGGGAAGTAGGCCCGATCTACTCGAGGGCGTCATCGAGGGGAACCAGCCGTTGCT
>VBFR01000150.1 GCA_005889345.1 Chloroflexota bacterium | reverse complement strand
GGGCGAGATTCGAACTCGCGAACGGGGTACGCCCGTTACGGCATTTCCAGTGCCGCGCCCTCGACCAGACTAGGCGACCGCTCCGCAGCGAGTCGATTCTATCCGCCGTCGCTGCGGCCAGAACGCCGGCTCTTACCGGACGGTCGGCCTTCGAGGTTGAGTGCCGCGTTGATCACTGAAAGATGGGTCAGTGCCTGGGGAAAATTACCCAGCAGCTCGCCTGTGTCTGGATCGAATTCCTCGGCGAAGAGCCCGAGATCATTTGCGGACTCAGTCACCCGGCTGAAGAGGGCTTCCGCCTCTTCACGCCGGCCCATCTGCGCCAGGACGTTGACGAGCCATAGCGTGCAAATGATGAAGACGCCCTCCGGTTGGTGGAACTCGGACTCTTCCGGGACGTAGCGGTAGAGGAACCCCTTGTTGCTGAGCTTCTCCTGCAGCACCTTCACGGTCGAAACCAGGCGGGGATCGGTCGGCGGCAGCATCTCGTACATCGCAACCGCCAGCGCCGTCGCATCGAGGTCCTTGTGACCGAGCGCCTGCGTGAAGGCGCCAACCTCGGTGTCATAGCCGAGCTCGAGCACCTGCCGCTTGATGGTGTCGCGGGTTCGCCGGACGGCCGCCCGGCGGACCTTGCCCATGCGCAGCGCCGAATCGAGCCGCAGCGCCCGGTCGAGCCCAACCCAGAGCATCACCTGCGAGTAGAGGTAACGGCGCGGTCGGCGCCGCGATTCCCAGATGCCGGAGTCTTCCATCTGCCAATGCCCGAGGATGTAATCCACGACGCTCAGCAAAATCTCGCGTCGCGGCTTGGGCAGCTGCTTCCTCGATTGCCACGCCGTATAGGCCGTCTGCACCAGCTCGCCGTAGATGTCGAGCTGCACCTGCTCGACGGCAGCGTTGCCAATACGGACCGGCCTCGATCCGCGGTAGCCCTCCAGGTCGTTGAGCACAAACTCGGGGAGGCGGTCTTCGGCGTCGATCGTGTACATGACCTGGAAGTGCTCGGGGTGGCGATCATGGGCCGCGCGAACCCAGCGCAAGAAGCCATCCACCTCCTCTTCGAAGCCGAGTTGATGGAGCGCGTTGACCAGGTCGGCGGTGTCGCGGATCCACGTGTAGCGGTAGTCCCAATTCAGCGAGCCGCCCGGGCTCTCGGGCAGCGACGTTGTCGGAGCCGCCACGAAGGCGCCTGTCGGCAGGTACTGCATCAGCTTCAGGGCCAGCGCCGATCTGTGCAGCGGCTCGTCGAACCTGCCCCGGTAGGTCGACGACCGCAGCCAGCCAACCCAGTAGTCGTCCGTCTGATGAAGGTAGGTATGGGCCTCCTCCATCGATATCAGCGCCGGCTGCTTGCCGCCCCGCTCCGTGTAATGGAGCAGCACGGCGGCGCGGTGACCCGGCATCGCTTGCCCGGTAATGGTGGCGACCCCATCGTCCAGGCGGAGCGCCGCGCCCTCCGGATACTGGAGGAAGACGTCGCCATCGGCGCCCTCGGCGATGAGCATCCCGGGCCGGACAATTGACAGGGCCGGCACCTGGCGACCGTAATCGAAGCGGGCCTTGAAGGTGAGTTGCCACGCTGTCGAGCCGGCGACCGGTTGGACCATGCGGATCAAGCGCAGTGAGGCAGGTGGTTTCGCGCGCTTGCTCTTCGGCGTGATCGGCATCCAGTCGACGATCCGGATCCTGCCCTGGCCGCTCCTCCAGACCGACTGGATGACGTTCGAATCCCGGCGGTATTGCCGGTAGTCCAGGGCACCGCCGACCGGACGAAGCTGAAGGAAGCCGCCTTTGTCCCAATCGAGCAGCCGGCCGAAGATCCAGGGGCTGTCGAAGCGCGGCAGGCACATCCAGTCGATCGACCCTTGCTTGCTGAGCAGCGCCACCGAGCGCAGGTCCCCGAGCATGCCGTAGTCGGCGATCGGTGGATAGCGGACGTCGTGTTCGCTCATTCCGGTGTGCCCAGAGCTGCCGGTTCAGTACTGCGGCGGTTCGCGGAAGACGGCCCGGCCGACGCCGAAGCCGATCAGGCCGAGCACCCCGATCACGACCAGCGGAAACCCCAGGTGGATGCCAACCAGCGTCAGGCTGATCAGGATTCCGACCAGCGTGACGCAGCCGCTGCAGCCAAGGCCGAAGTTCATCAGACTCCGCATCGCGACTACCTTACTTCGGCCGGCTGCGGAGCTGGCGCCGGCCGATGACCTCGGGGGGCTGGCTACGAAGCCAAACGTTGAGCAGCACCAGCGCCCACATCCGGTACGGCCGCCATGCCTCCGCGCGCTGGTGAACCGCGGTCCGGTTGGGGCGCTCGTCCAGCCTGTAGAGGAGCTGGATCGCCCGCGGTGTGAGGTCATCGTCGGTGACCGCATCCACCAGCCCAGCGCCCCGCATCAAGATGCCCTGCGCGAAGAATTCACCGATGCCTGGCAGTGTTCGCAGTTGCGTCAACGCGTCGGTCTCGTGGAGCGACCGCAGCCGCGCGCGATCCAGGGTCCCCTCGAGAGCGGCGCGCGCGACGTGGTGCAGCCGCTCGATCTTTGCCGGCGCGACGCCCGCAAAGCTCTCGATCCGCAGCAGCGCGTGCGGATCGGGAAACGCCCGGAGGGCGGTGCCGTCCACCTCGATCGTCGCACCCGCTTGCTCAGCCATCCGCTGCCGGATGCGACGCGTTTGAAGAATCGAGATGCGGTGACCGATGACGAAGGCACAGGCCGCCTCGTAGGGCGAGTGAAAGAGTACCGGACGAAGATTTGCGAATTCAGCCTGCAGGCGGCCGATGACGGGATCGCGGCGTCCGATCTCGATGAAACCCCGGCCATCGACGTCGAGCGAGACGGTCGCCAAGGCCTGCTGCCAGGCGCTCCTGGCATCGGCCTTACCGCTGACGTGGACGTCTCCCGCGATGATCTCGCCGCGCTGACGCATCAGGACCACCGCCGAGCCCCGCCAGCCTTCCACCGGGAACGCCATTGCGATGGCGTCGCCGATGCGCGGCCAACCGCCGAAGCGGCCCGCCTCGACCTCGAGGTCGAATGGTCCCTGCGGAACGACGTCGAAACCCGTTTTCATCGGAGACGCGCGCGCCTCACCGTGAGCGAACCAAGTCAGCCCAGGCGCCGCTGCAGTAGCGTACGCTCTGCCAGATTGGCCGTCAGCTCGAGGGCTCGGGCCAGTGCCGCCCGAGCCTCGGCGTCGCGCCCGAGGTCGCGGAGCAGTTCCGCGCGGGTCGCGTGGAACAAGTAGTAGCTGTCGAGGGCCTCGCGCAGAGCGTCGACCTCGGGCAGGGTCGAGGCGGCTCCATCACGGTAGCGGCGCGCAATCGCGCGGTTGAGTTGAACCACCGGCGATGGCATCAGCTCGAGGAGCGCATCGTAGAGCGCGACGATTTGTCGCCAGTCCGTCGCCTCCCAGGACGCCGCTTCCGTGTGGCAGGCGGCGATCGCCGCCTGGAGCTGGTATTGCCCTGGACGCCGAAGCGCCGCTGCGCGTTGCAAGACCGCCAGGGCCGACGCGATCCGTTCCCGGTCCCACCGGCTCCGATCCTGGTCCTGGAGCAGGACCAGGTTGCCATCGTTGTCGAAACGGCTGTCCGCGCGCGCCAGGTGGAGGCGCATCAGCGCCAGCAGGCCGAGCGCTTCCGGCTCCTCCGGCATCAGGCGCACCATCAGCCCGGCCAGCCAGACGGCATCCTCGGCAAGGTCCCGGCGCGATGCCCGCTCCCCGGCTGTCGCGAGATAGCCCTCGTTGAACATCAAGTAGAGCACCGCGAGAACTTCCTCGAGGCGTTCGCCCATGTCGCGCGCCGCAGGGACGCGGTACGGAATCTTCGCATCCACGATCTTGCGCTTCGCCCGCACGATGCGCTGGGCGATGGTCGCCTCGCTCGTGATGAAGGCTCGCGCAATCTCCGTGGTGGTCAGGCCCGCAACCGCCCGTAACGTCAGCGCCACCTGTGCCTCGCGGGACAGCGCGGGATGGCAGCAGGTAAAGATCAAGCGAAGCCTGTCGTCACCTTCCGCCGTGTCATCCCTCATTGATGCTCCCTCGAGCAGGGCGAGCTTCTCGCGAAAGCGCGCCTGCCGCCGGAACTGATCGACCGCCTTCCGCCGCGCGGTGGTCAGTAGCCAGGCGCCCGGCTTGTCCGGTATGCCCTCCCTCGGCCAGTGCTCGACCGCCTCGAGGAGCGCCTCCTGGACGAGCTCCTCGGCCAAATCGAAGTCACCGAGCGCCCGGACCAACGCCGCGGTCAACCGGCCGGTTTCCTCTCGAAAGACGGCGGTCAGCGCGGCGTCGGTCGCGGACTGGCTGTTGGTTATCGCTGGGGCTCGCCCCGATCGACCACCGGACGGACCTCGACCAGCCCACCGGTCGGCCATCCTTTCGCCATCTCGATCGCCTCGTCGAGGTCGGCCACCGTGACTTCGGCGTAACCGCCGATCGACTCCTTGCCCTCGATGAAGGGGCCGTCGGTCACGACCGGTTTGCCGTTGTTGAACTTGACCGTGGTCGCAGTGCGCTCCGGCTGAAGCTCGTGGCCACCGGTGATCTTGCTCCCGTATTTTTCGAACCACTGGTTGATCGGGGCATAGGCGGCCTGCCTCTGGGCCTCCGGCATCGACTCCCATTGCTTAGCCCGCTCCTTAGTCTCGCCGAACAGCAATACGTATTTCATCCCGTACGGTCCTCCTTGATGGTTCGCGGCACTCGCCGCTTTGTACAGTACGACGAACGAGAGGGCCCCGGAATCGACAGCTTGTTACGCTGTTAGACGGTGGAAGAGTCCGCTCGCTACGGGGATCGGGTCACGATCCCTGAACCGTATTCCATCGAACACATTCCCTTTGCGGAGCGGCACGGCCACAGCCGCCAGTTGCTCTGGCTCTGGCTGGCGGCCAACTTGACGATCGCGGACTACGCGATCGGCTTCGTCCCGGTGGCGCTGGGCCTGTCGGTGGGACCGGCGATCCTGGCGCTAGCACTGGGCAACATTCTCGGCGGGCTCGTGCTCGCCTGGTCAGCGGCGATGGGGCCGGCCGCGGGCTACCCGCAGATGTTCATCGGCCGCCGCGCCTTTGGCCGCGTCGGTGGCTACATTCCCGCCGCCCTGAACTGGTTGAGCACGGCGGGCTGGTTCACCGTCAACACCATCCTCGGAGCCTTCGCGATCCAGCTGCTGCTGCCCGGCCTCCCCTTCTGGGTGGCGGCCTCGATTCTCGTCGTCGTCCAGACCCTGCTCGTGATCTACGGCCACAACGTGATCCAGGAATTCGAGCGCTACATGGTTCTCATCCTCGGCGTCCTCTTCGCCATCGCGACCGTGATCGCGCTCACCCATGGCTCGACGATCGCCGCCTGGCATCCGAAGCCGTTTGCCGGCACGCTGACGCTGTTCGCCATCGTGCTCGCCGTGTCCTTCTCGTACATCATGAGCTGGTCGCCCTACGCGTCCGACTACTCCCGCTACTTACCGGAGATCACCTCGCGGTCGTACATCGCGATCTACGTTTTCATTGGCGCTGTCGTTGCCTCGTTCCTCACGGAGGTGGTCGGGCTGCTCGTCGCGATCGTGGCCCCTGCGGGCGCTACGCCGATCGCCGCGTTGAAAACCGTGATGGGCGGTTTTGGCGCCTTCGCGGTGGTGGCGGTCATCCTGGGCGCGACCACAGCGAACGTTCTCAACCTCTACTCCAACACCATGTCAGCGAAGGTGCTCGACGTCCGGCTGCAGCGATGGCATCTGGCCATCATCGGTGGCGGGCTCGGCTTTGTCCTCGCCCTGCTCGGGTACCAGAACTTCACCCAGAACTATGAGAATTTTCTGATCGTCCTCGACTACTGGATCATGCCCTGGCTGGCCGTCGTGCTCCTCGACTTCTACGTCTTCGCCCACCGCGAGCCGATGGGGTTCAGCCAGGCGGTCCCGGTCAACTGGAACGGTCTCATCGCCTGGGTGATCGGGCTGGCGGTTTCACTGCTCTTCATCTCGGAGCAGTTCCAGGTGTTCGGCCTGAAAGCCCACGGTCCCTTTGCCACCTGGTTCGGCGACGCGGACTTTGGTTATTTCATCGGCTTCGTCGTGGCCGGGGTGATATACCTTCTGCTGAACCGCGGAACGGCGCGCGCGAAGCAATAGAGGGAGGCGTGAGTTGGCAAGCAACGAACGCTCGGTAGAAACGACGGCGACTCCCCAGACGGCGTGGAAGATCTGGTCGGATACGAGCACCTGGCCGGAGTGGAATCCAGACGTCGAGTCGATGACGCTCACCGGCCCGTTTGCGGCGGGCACCACGGGGACGATGAAGACCAAACAGGGTACCCGGGCCATTCAGCTGACCGAGGTCGTACCCGGGAAGTCCTTCCGCCTGGAGACCACGGTGATTCCCCTGACCCGGTTTGCCTTCGAGTGCAAGGTCTCGCCCGGCACTGCGGGCAAGACCACCCTCAGCCAGGCCATCGTCGTCGGGGGCCCGCTCGGTGGGCTCGTCGGCGGCATGATGGGCACACAGATCGCAAACACCTTTCCGGCCCTGCTCCAGGGCCTCGCCCGCAAAGCCGAGCAGAGCGAAGGCCGCAGCTAGCGGTCGGCTGCGGGCCGATCCGGCACCGCGGGCCGAAAGAAGGCGCGGACCGGTTCTGGAAAGCGCTGCAGGATGTCATCGGGGACCTCGAAGCTGATCTCGGCCGCGAACTTGGTGTCGATGAAACGATCGATCGCGACCTGGATCAACTTCCGCGCGGCATCGATTGGCATGTCGACGCTGGCGAACGCGGCACTCCGTTTATCCAGGAACTGGTCGAGCTCGGCGGTCATCTTGCCGGCGAGCCGCCGCAACTCGTCCGTAGCCGGCCGGGCATCCGCGCTATCGCGAAACGCGCGGAGTTGCTGACCCTTCAACTCCCAGAGACGGGTGGTATATGGGGCGATTGCCGCGCCAAGCTCGCGCTGCACCGCACGGATCCGCTCGAGACGTGCGACCCCAACCTGGCGTGCCCAATGACTGCGGGCGTCGGAGTTCCCCAGCGCGCACGCCCCATACCACCGATGACGCTGCGTCATCGACCGGGTCTCCAGGTGACGGCAGGTGAGGACCATCTCGAGCGGCTGGTAGAGCGTATCGAGCGGAATGAACTGGCGCGCCTGGAACGCGGGGCAGTCATCGAAATATTCCGAAAACGGTTTCGGATACGGACACTCGTCATCGGGACGGCCCATCGCGGGGCTAAGTGTAAGGCCCGGCGTCGCATCATATAGGTGATGCTGGGCTCGCTCTACCTCGAACATCTCTCCGATGCGGATCTCGCATTCCTCGGGGCGGCCGGGCAATCGCGCTACGACGTGCGTCGCGATCCCGACCAGCTCGAGGCGCTGATCGACAGCACCGAGACGTTCCGCGCCCTGTTTACGGTGGCCGGCCGAGATCCACTCCTCCGAGGCTCGCCATTCCTGATTTTCGCCGTGCTGGTTCATCGCGTCGTGCGCGACCTCCGTCAAGCCACCTTCATCGAGGAGTGGGTTGGTCCGCGCCAGCGGGTGCCGGTCTTCGACACCGAGAGCCTCCGCGACTTTGGCGCCGATCCGCTGCGCCGCCTCTTTCTCGCTGAGTTGCTCGCCTCGTACACAAACGTCGCCAATGGTAGCACCCTGGTCAAGACCACGCGGGGCTGGCGGCGCCGGCGCTTCAGTGAGCTGGATCCGCTGCGGCTGATCGAGCTCGCGGAAGTGGTACCGGACGCGGACCGTCCATTGGTCTACCGCCGGCTGGGTGATCTCTCGCTGTTCTTGACCGGCATCTTTCCCGATTACGCGGGCGAACGATTGGTCGCCGAACGCGATCGGGGCCGGCTCGAGCGCATGCTGGGAACCGCCGAGCGCGAGCGCGCCGACCGGCACGATGGCGTCTGGCTGCTCGAGCAGTTGGGACGGCGCGCCTACCGCATCGCGCAGCACGGTGCGGACCGACGGGCGGCGATGGCCGCCGTGCTCGCTGAGGTCAGCGAGAACTTCGCCGCGGCGCGGCGTGTCCTGAACTTCTTGACCGACCGCTACCTCTTCCCCATGCGGCGCCAGTGGTTCGGGACTGGTTGATGGCAAGCTGGGCGGAGTTCGCCGCGGCGGAGCCGGCACTCGCGAGCCGCGTCGAGCAACGATTCGGCATCCGAAAGCACAAGACGCTGGCGACGCTGCGGAAAGATGGATCGCCGCGGATCAGCGGCATCGAGGTGGAGTTCGCGCACGGCGAGCTCTTCCTCGGGATGATGCCGGGCTCGCGCAAGCTGGGTGACGTTCAGCGCGATCCGCGGCTGGCCCTGCACAGTCCCACCGACGATCCTCCACCCGGCAATCCTGCGGGATGGCTGGGCGAGGCCAAACTCTCCGGCTACGCGCTCGAGGTCGACTTCCCGAACTCACCGGTCGCGGGCGGCCGCCGTTTTCGGATCGACATCACCGAGGCCGTGCTCACGCACCTCAATGACGCCGGCGACCGGCTCGTGGTCGAGTCATGGCGACCAGGGAAAACGTCTACGCGATTCGAGCGCCGTTGATCAGGCGCGCGGCTTCGCGGCGGCCGGCACCGGTGGGGCGAGCCCGATCAGGTTGCCCTCCGAGTCCTTGAACCACGCGGCCTTGCTCCCGCCCATGTCAGCGATACCGTCGACGGTCTTGAGCATGGGCGTGTCGTACTCTTCGAATCGGACGCCTTTGGTCCGGAGGTCCTTGACGGCCCGATCGAAGTCTTGCAGCTCGAAGGCCAACTGGGTGTGTGTTCCTGAGGGCTGTCCCCCGCTGAGAAACAACCCGAAACCGGTGCCGCCCGCCAGTTGATAGAGCACGAGGCCTGGTTGCTCCATGCTTGGCGTCAAACCCAGCTTGTCGCGATAAAACGTTTTCGCCCGCTCGAGATCCTGTGACGGGAGCATCCCCGCCACGCGCGCTTGGTTGAACATTGGCCACCTCCTGCCCGCCGCGAGCATAGCAGCCTGGCAACGACTCACACGCCCGGCTTCAATCAAGTGTTTAATTGACGACGCCATGAGCCCGCCTGCTGCCACGCATCCTGCCCGCTCTCGCAAAGAGGACCGCCAGCAGGCGCTCGTCCAGGCGGCCTTCAACCAGATCGCGGAGCGCGGCTTCGAGGGATTGCGCACTCGCGAGGTCGCCGCCGGCGTCGGCCTCAATATCGCGACCCTGCACTATTACTTCCCGACCAAGGAAGCGTTGATCCGGGGGGTGGTCGCGCACGCCATGGACCGCTTTCGCTCGACGCTGGCGCCGCACGGCTCGCCGGCCGATCAGCTTCGCAACCATCTTCGGGCGGTCCGCAAGCTGTTGCGCGCTGAACCCGAGGTCG
>VBFR01000189.1 GCA_005889345.1 Chloroflexota bacterium | reverse complement strand
CCAGCTAACCGCGTTTGCGACTGCTGTTCAGCTCTGCTGGTAGCTAACGCCGGCGAGGGAGCATCGTGCATGCAGGCTGACGTAGTAGGCGCCCTCACCCAGCTCGGCGATGTCGGCCCCACCCACCAGCGCGACGTAGTCCATCATCTCCCCGCACCTGGCGCATTTCAGATAGGCGGCGTCGTCGATCCACTCCGGAAATCCGCCGAGCGTGGAGCCACCCCGGTCCCAGGCGCTCGCCATGTATGGGCTAGGCCGTTCAGCACCGACGCTGAAG
Organism: Chloroflexota bacterium; assembly: GCA_005889345.1. Classification (GTDB taxonomy): domain Bacteria; phylum Chloroflexota; class Dormibacteria; order CF-121; family CF-121; genus CF-13. The sequence continues at coordinate 31,355 of VBFR01000189.1, read as the reverse complement.
AGCGGCTGCGCGGGATTCGCCGGGGCGGAGGCGGGTAGATATGCCGGGCGTTGGCTTAACTCCGACCAACTAGACGTGCCGTCGGATCTCACCTCGCTGAACAGCGGTCCGTAGCAAGCGCAGAACTGGCAGGTCAGTACTCGCAGCCTGCCAATCCAACCGGTGTGCGAGAGGGCCGAATGCACCCGCTCATCGCTCAAATTCAGATCGAACACGACCCAAAGCGGGCTCCGACAAAAGGGACACGGGCTATTTGGCTCCTGACCGAGACTCGCCACCTTAACGTCCAAAGAAAATGCCGATTGGCTGCACAGATAGCGTCGGCCTGCGGCGGGTGCCAGCGTCCATCCAGCTTCGATCGTGTAATCCACAACCGGAACATTGAGGTCTTGCGCGCCGGGAGGCGGATGGTCGTTCCAGCGCCTGAATGCCACCTCGGCTTTTTCTCCACCGGCGTTGGCAAGGGCCAACAGGGCGTGATTGAGGTCGCTACGATTCCCGGCGAAGCCGCGATCAATGGCGTCGACCAGTTCCCCCTGTGCGCTGTCATCAGCACCCAGATATATGAAGGGAGGGTAAAGCACCCCGGCTTGAAGCAACTTGCCCCACCAAGGCGCCAGCAGTTGAGGGTCCCGCTTCGCTTCCTCGGCAAGTCCGCTAGCAGCGTCGTCGTCGCCTAAGACCGCCGCGCTGACAAGCGCCAGGATGTCCCTACCCATCACCGCGCGATCTTAGCCGCGGCCATTCCAAGGATCGTGGCTGGCCAATCGGACGTTTGCGAATTTCCGGCGAACTGGTAGCGTAAAACCCGTGGCAGCGGTCAAAGTCGATACCGAGCGAAAGCCGGGCTCGCAGGTCGTTCTGTCCGTCGAAGTCGATGCCGACCAGGTGTCGAAGTCGATCGACCAGGCGTACAGCCGGCTGGCGCCCCGCGTGCGCATCGCCGGATTCCGGCCCGGCAAAGCGCCGCGGCCGATGGTCGAGCGGGAAATCGGCTGGCCGGCGCTGCGCCAGGAGGCCCTTGACTTGATCCTCCCAACTGCCTACAACTCGGCGCTCGACGAAGCCGCCCTCGATCCCATCGATGTCCCGCGCGTCGAGGTGCAGCAGTTCGAGCGCGGCCAGCCGATGCGCTTCACCGCGACGGTTTCGATCAAGCCCGAAATCACGCTCAAGGACTACAAGGACATCAGCGTCCCGCGTCCACATAGCGAGATCGGCGACAAGGAGGTCGACGAGGCGCTCGAGCGGTTGCGGTCGCGCTTCGCCGAATTGCACGCCGTCGAAAGGCCGGTGCAGGCGGGCGACTTTCTCACGGTCGATACCCACATCGTGAAATCCGGCGCCGTGCTGATCGGCGAAAGCGAGACGGACGCCCAGCTCGAAGTCGACAAGGAGCGGCTCATCACTGGATTGGCCGAAGGGCTCATCGGGCAAGCGGTTGGCGAGACGCGCGACATCGCGCTGACGCTTCCCGCCGACTATCCGAAGAAAGATCTGGCCGGTCAGAACGTCGCGTTTCGCATCACCGTGAAGTCGATCAAGGAACGGCGGCTGCCCGCACTCGATGACGAGCTGGCGAAGCAGGTCGGACGTGGTCAGACGTTCGAGGAGCTCCGGCAGGAGGTCCACGACGAGCTCCAGGAGGCGGCCCACGTGGCGGACGAGCAGCGTTTCGAGAACGACGTGCTCAAGGCGCTCGACGAGCGGATGGAGGTGGAGGTGCCGGAGGCGCTGATCGAGCGCGAGGTGACGCGCCGCATCCGCGAGCTGGAGACCCGCTTGCAGGAGCAGGGCGTGAAGATGGACCGGTACTTGCAGTACACGAACACCTCCCTCGACGTGCTGAAGGCGGAGCAGCGCCCCCAGGCGGTGCAGAAGGTTCGCCTCGAGCTGGCGCTAGAAACGGTCGCCGAGCGCGAAGGGCTGACGGTCTCCGATGCCGAGGTGGATGAGGCTGTCAGTAACGCCCTGGCTGAGGAGGATCACGTCGGCCATCGTCATGGCGACCTGCGCACCGCCGACCCGGTGCGAGCCTACTTCCGGCACCAGCTTTTGATGCGAAAGACCATTGACTATTTGAGTAGCGTGGCGGCGCCAGAAGCTTCGGCTACAATTGAGCCGCCCTCGGAAGCGAAAGAGCTGGAGAGTGCGGGGAAAGCGGCGTCGGGGGGAGAGCGGCGGGCGCGGCAGAAGAAAGGACAATGACCTGATGCGTATTCAAAAGTGAGTACGCGGAAGACTGGATTGTAAGAATTGGACCCTATAATGACGACAGGAGAGCCAGCCATGTATTTTGAACGGCTCAGCCGGCGTCCCGAAGCCCTCATCCCCATGGTCATCGAGACCACCAACCGCGGTGAGCGCGCTTTCGATATCTACTCCCGGCTGCTCAAGGACCGCATCATCTTCATCGGCACTCCCATCGACGACCAGGTGGCCAACGTCGTCATGGCGCAGCTGCTCTTCCTCGCCTCCGAGGACCCGGACAAGGACATCAACATTTACATCAATAGCCCGGGCGGCGTCGTCACCGCCGGCCTGGCGATCTACGACACGATGCGCTACGTCAGCCCGCGAGTTTCCACCGTATGCATGGGGCTGGCCGCCAGCATGGCGACCGTGTTGCTTGCCGGCGGTACCAAGGGGATGCGCTTCGCCCTGCCCAACACCCGCATCCTGATCCATCAGCCGTCGGGTGGATTCCAGGGCCAGGCGACCGACATCCAGATCCATGCCCAGGAGATCCTCCGCATCCGCAAGACGCTCAACGATATCCTCGCCGAGCACACGGGCCAGCCGATCGAGAAGATCGAGCGCGACACCGAGCGCGACTTCTTCATGAGTGCGGAAGAGGCAAAGGGCTACGGCATCATCGACGACATCATTTTGAGCACCGCCCGGCCGAGCGATCCCGCAGCGAGAGATGGCCGTCTCGAGCTGAGCACCGCCGGCAGCGGCCGGCCGGAGCCGCGCCCGGAACCGGAACGCGAGGGGCCGAAGACATCCCGATGAACGAACGCGAGGATCGCCGCCGGCACACGCGCTGCTCCTTCTGCGGGAAGGACCAGTCCCAGGTGCGAAAGCTGGTCGCCGGTCCCGGTGTCTACATCTGCGATCAGTGCATCGACCTCTGCCAGGAGGTCCTGGAAGAGGACACCAAGACCACCTCGCAGAAGCGAACCAAGGGCGGGCTGATTCCCAACCCCAAGACGATCAACGCGGCGCTCGACCAGTACGTCATCGGCCAGGACCACGCCAAGCGCGTGCTCTCGGTCGCGGTCTACAACCACTACAAGCGCATCGCCCACAGCAAGATGGCGGGCGACGTCGAGCTGCAGAAGTCGAACGTGCTGCTCGTGGGACCGACCGGCTGCGGCAAGACGCTCCTGGCGCAGACGCTGGCCAAGATCATCGACGTTCCCTTCTCGATTGCCGATGCCACCTCGCTAACCGAGGCCGGTTATGTCGGCGAGGACGTCGAGAACATCCTGCTCCGCCTGATCCAGGCCGCCGATTTCGATATCGCTCGCGCCGAGCGCGGCATCATCTACATCGACGAGATCGACAAGATCGCGCGCAAGTCGGATAACCCGTCGATCACGCGCGACGTCTCAGGTGAGGGCGTACAGCAGGCGTTGCTGAAGATCCTCGAGGGCACGATCGCCAACGTGCCACCGCAGGGCGGCCGCAAGCATCCCCACCAGGACTTCATCCAGATCAACACCACCAACATCCTCTTCATCTGCGGCGGCGCCTTCGATGGCCTGGAGCGGATCATCGAACACCGGATTGGCCACAAGCAGATCGGCTTCGGCTCAGAAATCCACTCCAACCGCACCAAGGAGACGACCAAGATCCTCAAGCAGCTGCAGCCGATGGACCTGTTGAAGTACGGTCTGATCCCCGAATTCGTCGGCCGCCTGCCAATCGGCGTCACCCTCGATTACCTGGACGAAGCCGACATCATCCGGATCCTCACCGAGCCCAAGAATGCGTTCGTCAAGCAATACCAGAAGTTCTTCGCGCTCGATGACGTCCAGCTGGTTTTCGAGCCGGCGGCGCTGACCGCGATTGCCAAGAAGGCGCTGCAGCGAGGGACGGGAGCACGCGGGCTGAAGAGCATCATCGAGGACATCCTGCTGAACTCCATGTTCGAAGTTCCGTCACGCCCGGAGGTCAAGCGATGCGTCATTACGGAGAAGTCGGTCAACTTCAGCACCGAGCCCGAGATGTACTCGGAAGAAGAGCTCGAGGAGATCGCACCCGAGCAGACGGCGTAGGCCTGACTTGTCGACTGTGACCGGCACGCCGGCCACCATTCAGTTACCGCTCCTCCCTCTCAAGAACGTCGTTCTCTTTCCCCACATGATCGTGCCGCTCTACGTTGGGCGGGAACGCTCGATCCATGCGCTCGAGGCGGCGATGACGCAGGGCAAGCAAGTGTTCCTCTGCACGCAGCGTCAGGCCGACTGCGAGGATCCGACGGAAGAAGACCTCTACCGTGTCGGCGTCATCGGCGAGATCGTCCAGATGCTCAAGCTGCCCGACAGCACCATCAAGGTCTTGATCGAAGGCTCGTCGCGAGCGGTGATCGAACGCTTCGTCGAAGGCGATCCGCACCTGCGGGTGGAGGTCGCCTTGCTGGAGGAAGACTTCCTCCCCTCGCCAGAGCTGGAGGGTCTCATGCGGGGCGTGGTCGACCTCTTCGACCGCTACGTGGAGCTCGACAAGAAGGTGCCGCCAGAAGTCAACCTAACCGTGCGCGGTGCCGAGGATGCCGGCCGGATGGCGGACATTGTCGCGTCCAACCTGGGCATCGGGGTCACCGACAAGCAAGACGTGCTGGAGACTTTCCAGATGAACGCGCGCCTGGAGAAACTGTCAGCGATGCTGCAGCGGGAGATCGAGATCCTCGACATGGACCGCTCCATCCGGCAACGCGTGCGGCAGCAGATCGACCGCCGGCAGAAGGAGTTCTACCTGAAGGAACAGATGCGCGTCATCCAGGAAGAACTCGGTGGGGAAGAGCCCCACCTGAGCGAATTGGACGAGATGCGCGAGCGCGTCAAGGCCCTGGAGCTGGCCGAAGCCATCGAGGACCGCCTGCTCAAGGACGTTGACCGCCTGGAGCGAATGCCGCCCGGCTCGCCGGAGATCTCGGTGCTGCATGCCTATCTCGACCTGGTGGTCTCGCTGCCCTGGCACGCCTCCAGCGAGGATGTCACCGACCTGCGCGCCGCCGAGAAGGTCCTCGACGAAGACCACCACGGCCTGCGGAAGATCAAGGAACGCATCCTGGAGTTCCTGGCGGTACGCCAGCTGACGAAGTCGCCGAAGGGGCCGATCCTCTGCTTCATCGGGCCACCGGGAGTGGGGAAGACCAGCCTCGGCCGCTCGATCGCGCGGGCCCTGGGACGCAAATTCGTCCGAGTGTCGCTTGGCGGCGTGTCCGACGAGGCCGAAGTCCGCGGACACCGGCGCACCTACGTGGGCTCGATGCCGGGTCGGATCATCAAGGGTCTGCGCGAAGCCGGGACCCGCAACCCGGTGTTCCTGCTCGATGAAATCGACAAGATGTCTTCAGATTTTCGAGGCGACCCCGCGTCGGCGATGCTCGAGGTCCTCGACCCGGAACAGAACAAACACTTCTCCGATCACTACCTGGAGATTCCTTTCGATCTTTCCGAAGTCCTCTTCATCACCACCGCGAACGTCTACTACTCGATCCCGCGAGCGCTGCTCGACCGCATGGAGGTGATCAACCTTCCCGGCTACACCGCCGAGGAGAAGATGGTGATCGCGCGCGAGTTCCTCATCCCCAAGCAGCTTTTAGACCACGGCCTGACCGAGAAGCACATCGAGATCACCCGGCCGGCGGTCTCCACCATCATCAGCCGCTACACCAGCGAGGCGGGCGTCCGCAACCTGGAGCGATCGATCGCCGGCGTCTGTCGCAAAGTCGCCCGCGAGGTCGTCAAGGGCAAAACGCGGCGGATGACGATCGCGCCCAGCCGGCTGGACGACTTGCTCGGGCCACCGCGCTACAAGCCTGACGAGGGCCACAAAGAGCCGCTGGTGGGGGTTGCCAACGGGCTCGCCTGGACCGAGGTGGGCGGCGTGCTGCTGACGATCGAGGTGATCACCATGCCGGGGAAGGGCAATTTGAATCTCACCGGGCAGATGGGCGACGTAATGCAGGAGTCGGCGCGCGCCGCGCTGTCGTACGCGCGCTCGAACGCGGAAGCACTCGCCATCCCGGTCGATTTTCGCGACAAGCTCGACCTGCACATCCACATCCCCAAGGGCGCGATCCCCAAAGACGGGCCGTCGGCGGGGATCTCGATGGCGCTGGCCATCATCTCGGCGCTGTCGCAGCGACCGATTCGGTCAGACGTGGCGCTGACCGGTGAGATCACGTTGCGCGGCCGCGTGCTGCCCATCGGCGGGCTCAAAGAGAAAGTCCTGGCGGCCCACCGCATCGGGATTCGGACCATCCTGCTGCCCGCCGACAACGAGGCCGATCTCGCCGACATCCCGGCCGACATCCGCAAGCGCCTCACCTTCAAGTTGGTGCAGACCATGGACGAGGTCATCGCCGAGGCGCTGCTGCCACGGACGGGAACGATCCTGTTGCCCGAGCTCAGCGAACCGGCCGGCGTCGAAGAGGCGGCGGTCGCCAACGGCGACGAGCGGCCGCGACCCGACACGCCTCGCCAGCCGTCGCTCTAGACTGTCCCAACCGTGGAAACTCGGTACGACCCGAAGACGGTGGAGCAACGCTGGTACGACACCTGGGAGCAGCGCGGCTACTTCAAGGCGCGGGAGAGCCTGACCGGCAAGACATTCACGATATCCATGCCTCCGCCGAACATCACCGGCGACCTGCACATGGGGCACGCGATGTACACGCTGCAGGACGTCCTGATCCGCTGGCACCGGATGCTCGGCGATTCCGCGCTCTGGGTCCCCGGGACCGACCACGCCGCGATCGCGACGCAGAACGTGCTGGAAAAGCAGCTGGCAAAGAAAGGGACGACCAAGGAGGCAATCGGCCGGGACGCCTGGGACCGGCTGGTGAACCAGTGGTACGAGACCACCGGCCACACCATCCTGCGCCAGATGCGCCGGCTCGGCTTCTCCGCCGACTGGTCGCGCAACCGCTTCACCATGGACCCGGCGTACGTCGAGGCGATCCGCTACGTCTTCGTCCAGCTCTGGAAGGACGGGCTGATCTACCGTGGCCCGCGGATCGTGAACTGGTGTCCGCGCGACCAGAGCGCCATCTCCGACCTCGAAGTGCAGTACGTCGAAGAGGACGGCCATCTCTACTACCTCGACTACCCGGTCGAGGGCGGCGGCACCATTCCGGTCGCCACGGCGCGCCCCGAGACGATGGTGGGCGATACCGGGGTAGCTGTCCACCCGGATGACTGGCGTTACAAGGATCTGATCGGCAAGCATGTCGTGCTACCGATCGTCGACCGCCGGGTGCCGATCGTGGCCGATGAGGCGGTCGACCAGGAGTTCGGCACCGGCGCGGTCAAGGTGACGCCGGGGCACGACGCCACCGACTACGACATCGGTGAGCGACATCACCTGCCGGTGCTCAGCATCCTGACGCTGGACGGCCGGATGAACATCCCTGAGGTCCCCCAACTCCACGGTCTGAAGGTGCCGGTGGCACGCGAGCGCATCGTGGAGATGCTGCGCGCCGAGGGTGCCCTGCAGAAAGTCGAGCCGTACCGGCACTCGGTGGGCCACTGCGATCGCTGCGGCGCCGTCATCGAGCCAATCGTCTCGGCGCAGTGGTGGGTACGGATGAAACCGCTGGCGGGGCCCGCGATCGCGGTGGCGGAGAGTGGCGATCTGCGTTTCCACCCCGAGCGCTGGCGCGAGCAGTACCTGCGCTGGATGCGCAATATCCGCGACTGGAACATCTCCCGACAGCTCTGGCTCGGCCACCGGATTCCCGTGTGGACCTGTGCCAACGGCCACGCGGTCGCCTACCTCAAAGACCCGCAGCAGTGCGAGCAGTGCGGCGACCGGCATCTAACACAGGACCCGGACGTGCTCGATACATGGTTCTCGTCATCGCTCTGGCCCTTCGTCACGCTCGGATGGCCGGTGGACACGCAAGATCTGCGCCGCTTCTATCCGACGCAGGTGCTCGACACCGCCCGCGACATCCTCTATCTCTGGGTGGCCCGCATGGTCTTCATGAGCCTGCACTTCCTGCACGTCGTGCCCTTCTCGGAGGTCTTGATCCACGGCACGGTGCTGGCGCCCGACGGCCGGCGGATGAGCAAGTCGCTGGGGACCGGCGTTGATCCGCTCGACATGATCGAGCGCTACGGCGCCGATGCGACCCGCGCTTGGACCGCCTACTTCGGCACCAGCGGTCAGGACATCCGCTTTTCCGAGGAGAAGATCAAGTCGTACCAACTCTTCGCCAACAAGTTGTGGAACGCGACCCGACTGCTGGTCGCGAAATTGCCACAACGCGTAGCACTGATGCCTATCGACGAGGCCACCCTCGAGCCCGCGGACACGTGGATCCTGGGCAGGCTGAGCGCGGTCACCCGGCTCGTCACCGAATCATTTCAACGGTTCGAGTTCGGTCCCGCTATCGACGTGCTCTATGAGTTCACCTGGCACGAGTTCGCCGACGATTACCTGGAGCTCATCAAGCCCCGGCTGCAGGCTGGCGACGCCTCGGCGGCGACGGCGCTGGCGGTTGCTGCGAACGTGCTGGAGGCAACGCTGCGGCTGCTGCATCCGATCATGCCGTTCGTGACGGAAGAGCTCTGGCAGCGATTGCCACACGAAGGCGAGACGATCATGTACGCGGCCTGGCCGTTGCCCGACGAAACGATCGAGGACCGCGGCCTGATGGAGGAGATGGCGCACCTGCTCGAGGTGGTCAGGGCGGTGCGTAACCTGCGCCAGTCGTCCGAGCAGAAGGCGCGCCGGCAGCCCGCCGAAGTGACCTCTGCCCGGCGGTTGCTGACGGAGCCGGTGGGACGCGCCTACCTGGCCACGCTGGCCGGGCTCGAGCTCGATGGCAAGCTGCCTCAGGACATGCCACAGTCGGTGGTGGTCGTGGGCAATACGACGGTGCGCCTCGGCCTTCCCGGTGATGGCGGGGCCGAAAAGCAGCGCCACGAGGGGGAGCTGCAGAAGAAGCTGCGCGAGATCCAGTCGATCGAGGCGAAGCTGAACAACGCCGATTTCACAGGGAAAGCCCCGGCGGCCGTCGTCGAGCGGGAGCGCGCCCGTCTCACCCAGGCGAGGCAGGCCGCCGATGGGCTGCGGGCGCTGTTGGGTGAAACCGGCGAAGTAGGGTAAGGTAGCGGAAGTCAAATTCTGTGATAGGTGAGGAGGCGCATTGCCGAATCTGACGTCGCTGAAACCACTGCTCTTCATCGTCGTCTTCTACTTGCTGGCGTTTTGGCTCAGCCTCTCGTACTGGGCCTTCCGCGATGCGCGGGAGCGCTCCAACAGCGTGCTGTTCCATGTGTTCGCCACCGGCCTCTCGCTGGTGCTGCCGATCTTCGGCCTGTTCATCTACATGATCATCCGGCCTCCGCTGACGATGGCGGAGCGTCGCGCCCTGGAACTGGAGACCCAGGCGTTGTCCGAGCCAGGCGGCCCAGCGCGCGAGCTGCGCCCATGCCCCAGCTGCGGCGAGCCGATCGATTCCCAGTACGTCCTCTGCCCGCATTGCAAGACGCAGTTCAGCAAGCTCTGCCCGCGTTGCAACAAGCAGCTCAAGCTGGGGTGGAGCGTCTGCCCGTATTGCGCCGAAGAAGTCCCACTCCAGGGTGGGGCCGTCCCCACGCCACGCATCGCTCGCTAGCTATCTCGAGCTAGGCGAACATGCCGCTTGCGGCCCAGGCGCTTCTCCCATTTCTTGCGCTGCTGGGTGCGGCGGCCATTGCCCAGCGACGACCGCGCCGGGCGTCGAACGGCTGGATCGCCGTGGCGGCGACCGGCGTGGCCGGGATCATCGCCCTGGTCGAGCTGCTGCGCCTGGCGCCCGGCGAGCACGTCGATGTGCCCTACCTGACGACCTTCCCCTATGCCGACCTGGCCATCCGGCTCGACGGACTCTCCCTGGCATTTGCCACCGTCACCCTCATCACTGCCGCGTTGTTGATGCTGGCGCGGCTGCGGCTCCGCGGCGACCGACGTGATCCCTGGATTTCGTGGCTGCTGACCGCCGCCGCCGCGTGCGCGGTGATCTTCGCCCACAACCTGTTGCTGCTGTACATCGCGTTGCAGTTGCTCACCCTCGCCTGGAGTGGGGCGCTCGATGAGACCTCGCGGCGGCGTCGCGGCCTTCGCCTCAGTGTCCAGGTCGCGGATATCGGGCTGCTGCTGGCCGCCGCCAGCGCGATTCAATCGGTCGGCACCAGCGCCTTCTCGGGCGTGCCCTCCGATACCTTTGGGCTCCCCACCTTCCTCCTCGTCCTGTTACCGGTCGTGGTACGGGTCGCGGCTGTGGCGCTGACTACCGGCGGGCCTCCCGCGGCGGTGGCCTTCGAGCCGGCCATCGTCTGGCTCGCGCCCGCAGGATACCTGCTAATGCGCATGCTGGCGCTGATGGGCGGCCGGCTACCGGATCGCCCGACGGCGGTCGTGCTTTTTGCGGCCGCCACGCTGGCGGCGCTGGCGATGGCCGGGCTCGCGCTCGTGGAGCGTTCCGGTGCCCACCGTGTCGCGCTGTTACTGGTGGCGCACGCCGCGCTTGCACTGGCGCTCTCGACCGGCGCTGATCCGCTCATGACGGTGGCGTGCACCTGGCTCTGGCTGCTGCTCGTGCCGCTTGCGGGCGTTGCAAGTGTCCGGGCTGCGGCAGGCTCAGCACCGGAGATTCTCACGCCCTTGAACCTCGCCATGATCCCGGGTAGCACCGCGTTTGTCGGCCTATGGCTGGGTGGCCTGGCGCTCAACGCCCGCGGCCTCCTGTTCGGCACGATCCCGGTGGCGGTCGCGGTCGCGCTGTCGGCGATCGCGGCGCTTGGCCGCGTCGCGCGACCGCGATCACTGCACCTGGATCCTCCAACGTTTTGGGCCGCGGGACTCCTCCTGATCGCCGCCTTTCCTGTTGTCGTGATGGACCATCTCGTGGTGCCGGCGGCGGCGACGGTTCGCCTGGTTCCCACTGGAACCATCGTGGCCAGCCCATTCGGAATCATCGCCGGTGGCCGCCCCTGGCCGGCCCTGGTCGTATCCCTGGTGGTGGTGCTCCTCCTCGGGCTCGCCGCCTGGAGGCTGGGCCTGAAAGCCCCTACGCTGCCCTCCCTCAAAGGGCGAGGGAAAATCAAAGCCCCCACGCTGCCGGCCTTGCCGACGGTGCCGCCATGGGGCCGGTTCGTGTTGTGGGGCGCCTTTGCCGTGGCGGTGTACAACGTCCTGACCCGGCCATGATCCTTTACCTTCCGGCGGCGCTGTTTTTCGTGAGCCTGCTGATGGCCTACGGGAGCGCCGGGCGAAGACGCCAGGCGGCCACCATCGGCGCGCTGGCGGCCGCCGCCTGGTCGCTCGCCCTGCTGGTCGACCCCGGATCGGTCGCATGGGCAATCGGTCCGATGGTGGCGTCCCTGCTGCTGGCGCGTACCGGGAAGCGCCTCAACTCGAGCTTCGAGGGACTGACCCGACGGGTGGCCACCATCGTGGCGGCATTGCTGGTCGCGCTCCTCCTCGCCGCGCGGCTGCCGGTCGGCGAGAATCCCTTGCTGCTCAGTGCGGTGCCGTGGTTCCTGGGCGCGCTGGGGGCCGCCTGGTTTGCGAGCCCGATCGACCAGCCCGAACGCCTGCAGGGCCAGGTCCTGATGGTGGCCGCCGCGGCGGCCGTGATCCTCGCCGCCGTCCCGGCGGGGCCGGTGACGGCCAGCCTCGCGGGGGCGATGGCCCTCGTCCCGCTTGCCGGCGACCGCTGGCGGTTGCCAGGCCGGCTGCAGCTTCCATTCAGCCTTACCCTGCTCGCGCTGGCGATCGTCGCGGTCGTCGTGGCGGGGATCGGCCCGTCGATCGCCCGCATCGTCCTCTTCGATTTCTCCGTCGACGTGAGCGGGGTGATCCTGCTCGCCATCGCCGTGCTGCTGGCGGCCGGCGCCGCTCTCACGCCGATCGGCTCCGAGTGGGCCGCGCTCCCGGGGGTTCTGGCCGTCAGCGCGACAGCACCCGGCCTGCGATGGGCAGCGCTGGGGGCCCTGATCGCTGTCGCGACCGTGCTGGCCAAGGAGGGGGAGCACCTGGCGTGGATCGCGTTCGCCACTCTTGGCCTCACCCCGGTGCTCCAAGGGGTGGCGACCTCGACGTCCACCTCGACCATCCGCGTCCAGGCCGTCGCGCTCGGGCTTGGGCTCGTCCTGATGGTGCTGGCATCGCGGGCCGGGGTCATCCGCGTGCTGGTGCTGCCCGCCACCGGGTTTCTCGTGATGCTTGCGCTGGCCAGCGTGGCGTCGCCCAATCTCGTGCGGTTGCAATGGATCGCGGCGCTGGGGGCGGTACTCCTGGTGGCGCGCATGGTGCTGGCCTGGCTGATCGACCGCGGTGGCCGTATCTCGATCGTCCGCGACCAGCTACTCTTCGCCCTGCTCTTACTGGCGATCAGCGCGCGTGATTCACTGGGGCTCGGCGCGCTGGCGGCCGCGCTGCTCTTTATCGATCTCGCCGTGGTTCGCATCGAGGTGATGCCGGAGCGCTGGTCGGGAACGGCCGCCCGGCTGGTGCTGCTCGCCCGATCCAACTGGCCGCCGGCCGTGACCTTTGCCGGGGCATCGCTGGCGGTGATCGCCGCGCTGCAGGCGAGCCTTGCCCTTGGCTTGCTGGCCGCGCTCCTCCTCGCCGGGCTGCAGCTGGCGCCGCTGCTCGACGGCCACACGCTGGCGGCATCGCCCGAGCGGCCGCGCTCGGCACTCCGATGGGTCTCACCCGCGTTGTCGATCGCGTGCGGGGTCGCTCCGGCCCTGCTGTTGCGCATGCTCCGTCTCTGAGCAGAAAGGCTTTCGTGCGGCCGATTGTGCTGGCATCGACATCGCCGAGGCGGATCGACATTCTCACACGGTCGGGGATTACGTTCCGGGCGGTGGCGCCGGGAATCGATGAACGGGCGCCGGAGCCGCTTGGACCGCTGCGCTACGTCGCCTGGGCCGCCGCTGAGAAAGCGCGCGCCGTTGCCCGCCGAATGCCAGGAGCGATCGTGATCGCCGCGGATACGGAGGTGGTCCTTGAACGGCGCATCTACGGGAAGCCAGGCGACCGCCGCCAGGCCGCCGACTTCCTGCGGTCACTCTCGGGACGGCGGCATCAGGTCTATACGGCGGTGCATGTGATCGACGGCCGCTCGGGACGCGAGGCCCATGGGATTTCGCGGACGGATGTCACGATGCGTGAACTTTCATCGAGCGCGATCGAGGCGTATGTCCGCTCGGGCGAAGCGCAGGATAAGGCCGGTGCCTACGCTATACAGGGCGAGGGCCACCGGCTGGTCAAGTCGATCCGCGGGCCCTACGACAACGTCGTTGGGATGCCGATGCGCCTGCTGACGCGCTTGTTGGGCGAGTGCGGGATCCCACTTCCGCTGAAGAATCCGGATGGGCCCAAAGTCACTGAGAAAGATCGCCAACATCCTCGCGGCCAGCCTGCTGCTCAGCCCGCTGGTGCTCGCCGCCTGCACCGGTAGCGAGACCTCGCATCTGCTCGTCACGCAGAGCACCGACGCGCCGGCCGGCGCCGACCACAAAAGCCACGTGTCGCCCGGCGTCTTCACCGGCATCACCCTCTCGATCCGCAACACGGGTGCGGGCGCGGCTCGCGGGGTGGTCGTGGAAGATGTCCTCCCCGACGGGTTTCATTACTACGAACTGACGACCCTGGGTGGCAATGCGATCCGGACGGCGACCAGCGATCCCGGAGTAAAAGGCAATCCGTCCTGGGGGACGTGGACGATCCCGGCCGGCACCGGTAATACCGTGAGCGCCCTGGTGCTCAGCTTCAAGGTCCAGGTGCCGCTGAGTCCGGGCGACTACAAGAACCAGGTCAAGATCACGAGCTCCATCGGCGGAGACGTCGAGCAGGGTGATGCGGTCGCGCTCGTCGTCGAGCCGCGCCCCTCGCTGACCCTGACGGCGGCTGCCGCCGCCGGCCAGGTGACGACCGGCGGCATGGCGACCTACGTGATTTCGGTCGCCAACATCGGCTCGGCGGTCGCGAAGCGGGTCGTCGTCTCCGTGAGCCTGGCCCCGGGCTTCCTCTACAGCGCGACGACGAGCTACGAAGGCAACGGGCTGCGCGTGGCGACCACCGATCCACCAGCGAACAGCCTCCTCCCGCTCTGGTCGTCGTGGGATATTCCGGGGGCCAGCAATGGGCAAGCGGGCTTGGTGCGGATCACGTTCCAGGCCAGGGTCCTGCCCGCCGTGGCACCCGGGCTATACAACCTGACGGCGTCGGTCACCAGCGCCGCGGACGTCCCACCCCAGACGCTGGGGAACACCGCGCCCGTTTCCGTCGGCAAGGGCACGGCGACGCTGCCGATTACGATGACGGTCGCGCCGACGGCGCCCTTCGTCGCCCAGAACGGTACCGTCACCTACATCATCACGCTCGAGAACGACGGCAACGACGCGGCCCAGGCGGTGACCATCACCGACACCTTGCCGCAGGGGTTTGGCTACCAGGGGACGAACAGCATCGTGCTCAACGGGAAGAATGTCGGCACGCGGTTACAGCCCCCGGCCGGCTCGCCGACGCCGCAGTGGGGACCCTTTGCCGTCCCGGCCGGCGGCTTCAATGGCGCCACGCTGGTCATCACCTTCACCGCGAAGCTCAATGGGGCTTCCCTGGGTCCGCACGCCAATGTCGTCTCGGGCAATAGCAGCAACGCCCAGATCATCGGCGGCTCCGACCCTTCGCCCGTGATCGTGACGGCGAGCTAAGCGTGCGTACCGGTTTTAAGACCGTCCCCGTTTGGGAGAATGAGGGGCAGTGTCCAGGACCCAGCGGGAACTAAAGGCGCTGCGACAGCAGCAGCGGGAAGAGGCGGCGGCACGCCAGCGCGCCCGCGACCGCCGCAACCTCTTCATCATCGGCGGCATCCTCGGTACGGCCGCCGTTGCGATCCTGATCGTCGCGCTCGCCCTCAACCACGCGGCCCAGGTCTCGACGCAGAACCGGCTGCCCTTCCAGACGGTGAGCGGCACCATCGGTACGGCGGTTCCCGACGAAGGGCGGACGCACGTCGACCCGTCGACCACCCCGACCTACAAGTCCTATCCGCCCGCCTCCGGCCCGCACTACTCCGCGCAGGGGATCGCTCCCGTCCCCTGGCAGACGATCGACACCCTGCAGGAGGGCCAGTACCTCCACAACCTCGAGCATGGCGGGATCGCGATCCTCTATGACTGCCCATCGGGAACGGCGTGCACCACGCTGAAGAACTCGCTCGAGACTTACGTCAAGAATCTCGCACCCGTCGAGCCGACCTACGGCGAGGTCAAGGTCGTTCTCACCCCCTACAGCAGGGGGATGCAGAAGAAGGTGGCGCTGGTCGCCTGGGACTACATCGAGTTCCTGGACTCGTACGATCAGGCTGAGATCACCCGCTTCTACGAGAACCACGTCAACAAGGGGCCCGAGCAGATTCCCTAGTGGTACACTACGAAGTCGCGCCCGGGGGCGCTTTATCCATGTTTGCCATCGTTGCCACTAGCGGAAAGCAGTTTCGAGTGTCGGAGGGCGATCGAATCGTGGTCGATCGGGTCTCCGCCAACGTCGGCGAGACCGTGCGTCTCGATTCCGTGTTGATGGTGGGTGGCGACGGCGGACCCGTGGTGGGAACGCCGTTTGTTTCCGGGGCGGCGGTCGAGGCGACCGTGGTCTCGCACCGGGCCGGCGACAAGGTGATCGTCTTCAAGTTCGAGGCCCGCAAGCGCAAGCGGCGCAAGACGGGACACCGCCAGCAGCTCTCCGAGCTGCGCATCGGCGCCATCCAGGCACCCGGCGGGACGGGCGCGCGACCGGCGGCGAGTGAACAGCCAGAGAAGGCGCAGCGACCGGCGAGTCCACGGCCCGCGGCAAAGGCTCGGAAGGCCGCCGCATCGGAGACCACGCAGGAGTAAGACATGGCACACAAGAAAGGCGCAGGCAGCTCACGGAACGGACGCGACAGTGTCGGTCAGCGACTGGGCATGAAGACGGGCGCGGGTCAGTCGGTCAACGCCGGCACCATCCTCCTCCGCCAGCGGGGCACGGCGATCTTCCCCGGAACGAACGTCGGCATGGGGCGCGATCACACGCTGTTCGCCCTGGTCGACGGCGTGGTCCGCTTCGAGCGGACCGGGCACGGGCGCAAGAAAGTCTCCGTGCTCGCCGAAGCCGTCTAAGCCGGTCGAGCAAAGGTCGCCCGGCCGGGCCGGGTCCTGATGTTCATCGACCGGGTCAAGATCTTCGTCAAGGGCGGCGATGGTGGCGCGGGTGCCTTGAGCTTCCGCCGCGAGAAGTTCGTGCCGCGAGGCGGACCCGATGGTGGCAACGGCGGCCGGGGCGGCAACGTCATCCTCGAGGTCTCACGCCAGCTCAATTCGCTGCAGGACTATCGCTTCAAGCATCACTTCCCCGCTAGTCGCGGCGGTCGAGGTGGTGGAAGCCGGCGGCATGGAAAGGACGCCGCTGACATCGTGCTCCAGGTTCCCCCCGGAACGCTCGTCAAGGATGAGGAGGGTAAAACGATCGCCGATCTGGTCGCCCAGGGGCAGCGCCTCGTGGTCGCCAAAGGCGGGCGCGGCGGGCGCGGCAACGCCAGCTTCAAGACGTCGACGCGGCAGACGCCGCGCTTTGCGGAGCTGGGTGAGCCGGGAGCGTCCAGCTGGCTCTGGCTCGAGCTGAGATTGATCGCCGATGTCGGTCTGCTCGGGCTGCCGAACGCCGGCAAATCGACGCTCCTCTCATCGGCCAGCGCCGCACGGCCGAAGATCGCCGACTATCCGTTCACGACGCTGGAGCCGGTGCTCGGTGTGGTGGAGCTCGCCGACGACGCCAGCTTCGTCATGGCGGACCTGCCCGGTCTGATCGAAGGTGCTCACGAAGGCGCGGGACTCGGCCTGCAGTTCCTTCGCCATATCGATCGGACTCGCGTGCTGATCCACGTCATCGACGCGGCTGCCGGCGACCAGCACAAACTGTGGAATGACTACCAGCAGGTGCGCAGCGAGCTCAAGAAATACAGCGCGCTGCTGGCGCGACGTCCACATCTGATCGCGGTCAACAAGATGGACGCCGTCACCGATGCGTCCGAGGTGCTCGCCTTCCGGCAGCGCCTGGTGAAACTCCGCCGGCGCACCTTCCCCATCTCGGCCGCTACCGGCGAAGGCGTGCAGGACCTGCTCTGGGCGGCGTGGCGCATGCTCGAAAAGCGCAAGGGTGAGCCGACGCCGCAGCCACTGCCGGCGCTCAAGGTGTATCGCGGTCCGAGCTCGGCGGAACCGTTTACGATCGAGCGGGTCGAGGACGGCTTCCGGGTTTCCGGCAACCAGCTGGAGCGGCTGCTGGCGATGACCGACATCACCAACCCCGAAGGCCTGGCGCATTTCCAGCGGATGCTCGATCGCTGGGGATTGAACGACGCGCTCGCGCGCCATGGGGCCCACGGTGGCGAAACGGTGCGGATTTCCGATGTGGAGTTTCTCTACGATCCGCAGCGCTGAGATCGGCATTTTGGGCGGGACTTTCGATCCCATCCACAACGGCCACCTCGCAGCGGCCCGCCAGCTGCTGAGCGTCGCAGATCTCGATCAGGTCTGGTTGATGCCGAACGCCACGCCGCCCCATCGAACCGCCGCGCCGGTCGCGCCGGCGGAAGATCGCATGCGCATGGTGGAACTCGCGGTCGCCGGTCATGACGGCCTGCTTCCCTCGCGTACTGAAGTGGAGCGCGGCAACACCTCCTACACGATCGATACCATTCGCCAGCTCGCGCGCGAACATCCGGGACAGCGTTTCACGCTCCTCATCGGATCGGATGCCGCGGTGCAGATCCGCAGCTGGCACGATGCCGACACGCTTCTCGCCGAGGGGAACTTCGTGATCTTCAACCGGCCCGAGACCGCGCTCGCGCCGCAGACCCTGCACGAGCTCGGCTTTGCGCCAGCGCGGACCCGGATCGTCCATCTCGACACGCCGGCGATTGCCGCACACCAGGTCCGCGATCGTCTCGCGCGCGGGGCCCCCATCGATGACCTGGTACCGGCCGCCGTGGCCGATTACATCCGGACGCACGAGCTCTACCAGGTCTGATGCACGGCGTGACAATTGCGATAATTAGCGTGGTGACCCCCCTCCAGCTCAGCCGGCTCATTGCGGACGCGGCTGCCGACAAGAAGGCCCGGGGGATCGTCCGGCTCGACATCCGGCAGAAGAGCTCGATCGCGGATTACTTCGTGATCTGCGAAGGCGACACCGACCGGCAGGTGCGCGCCATCACCGACTCCATCGTCGAGGCCTGCCAGGCGAAAGGCGTGCGGCCGCTGCGCACCGCCGGCTACCAAGACGGCTCCTGGGTCGTGCTCGACTACGCCAGCGTGATCGTCCATGTGTTCCTTCCGGGCGAGCGCTCCTATTACGATCTCGAGTCCCTCTGGAAGGCCCCCACGAAGGCCGCCAAGGCCGCCGCAACCAACGGCTCGAAAAAAGCGCCCACCAAGGAACGGGCACGCCCC
Organism: Chloroflexota bacterium; assembly: GCA_005889345.1. Lineage (GTDB taxonomy): Bacteria > Chloroflexota > Dormibacteria > CF-121 > CF-121 > CF-13. The sequence continues at coordinate 12,630 of VBFR01000189.1, read as the reverse complement.
AGCGTCAAACCGACCCGCCCCTCCCGCCGCCGAACGGCTTAACCCCCACCCTGCCCTCCCCCGCGAGCGGGGGAGGGAGTCTTTATTGTGTTTTGTGCGCCGGGACCTAAGCAGGTCGATATCCCTGTGGGATAATGTCTCCCGTCGCGTCTCAGTAGGGCGCGGCGTACGAAGATGGCCTCCCAGAAACCGGCCGCCCCGCCGCACCCCCACGTCACGGTCGACGATGTGTGGCGCGGCGCCCTACCGCAGCAGACGGAGCTGGTCGCCGGGGCCGCCGGCAGCCGGCGCGAGGTCGTCTGGTGCACCGCGCTGCGGGCGCGGCCGCCGGCCTTCACCCCGCTTCGCGGCGGGGAGTTGTTGCTGATCAATCCGCAGGTGTTGAGCGCGGTCGATGCGCGGCTCACCCTCGCGCGCCTGGTTGAATCACTCGCCGGGCAGGCGGTGGCCGGCGCCGCCGTTCTTGGTCGTGTGTCCCCAGAGGCACGCCGCGTCGCCGACGCGCACGGGCTGCCGCTGTTCTCGCTTCCGCCGACGACGCCGCTCGACCAGGTCGAGCAATCGGTGCTGCGCTACATCGTCGACCGGCGCGCCGAGCTGCACGAGCGCGCGCAGGACTTGCATCGCCAGCTGAGCGAGCTCGCGCTTGCGGGACGTGGCCTGCCCGCTTTGCTGGCGCGACTGCACGAGCTGACCGGTGTGCCGGTCGTGCTGGAGCGCGACACGACGGTCGACTACGTGGGGGGCGGCCGGCTCTCCGCGAGCACCTCGGCGGCGATTGCGGCCGAGCGCCCGGCGCTGGAGGAGTGGTTGCGCGAGGTTCCGCTCAGCGCCTTCGATCCCCCGGTCGCGGTGCGGCCACTGCTCGATGGCCAGGCTCGCCTGGTCGCGCCCATCCTGGTGCAGGGCAGCATCGCTGGATTCCTGTCGCTCCTCGGATCGGACGGCGAGCTGGGGGAAATGCATCGCCTGGCGGTGGGCCGGGCGGCGCACGCCTGTGCCATCGAGCTAGTTCGGGCCCGTGCCGCGCACGACGCCCGCGACGAAGTCGACGAGGAGTTGCTCGACGTGTTGACGGCGGGGCGGCCGGGATCGCACCAGGCGGCGCGCGAACGCGCCAAACGCAAGGGCTTCGATGTGGATGCGCCGTACCTCCTGGTCGCCGCCGAGCCGGCGGAGCGGGGTCACGGGCCCAAGGTGCGAGCCGCGTGGGAGCGCCTGCTCGCCACCATGCGAAGCAGCGCGCTGGTACGCGAGCGCGGCGATTCGACCCTGGCGCTGGTAAGCCTCGCGGGGAAGCGGGCCCCCGAACCGAGGGCGCTCGTCGAGCAGCTGCATCGGGCGGCACGCGCTGCCGGCGGCCCGGTCGCGCTCGGCTATGGCGCGGTCCGCACAGGAACCGCCGAGATCGCGAGCGCTGCCCGCGAGGCCGAGCAGGCGCTGACCATGGGCCGCCGCCTCTTCGGGCCGGACAGCGCGACCCCTTTCAAGAACCTGGGTCTGTACCGCCTTCTTTACGCGCTGCAACCGCTGCCAGAGGTGCGCGCGTTTCGCGATGACGCGCTGGGGCGGCTGGGCGCAAAGGACCGCCGCGGCGTGCTGCTCGACACGCTGGGGGCCTACCTCGCGACCAACGGCAGTCCGACCGAGGCGGCCGACCGCCTCCACCTGCATCGCAACACGGTCCTCTACCGATTGGGCCGGATCGAGGACCTCCTCGGCGTGGACCTGCGCAACGCCGAAGTGCGACTCGCGCTCCACCTGGCGCTGAAGATCGGTGACGTCCTCGAGGCATAACGGGGGAATCACCGCGGCCGGGCGGCCGGGTCTACTTCGGATGCGTGCGAATCACGTCGGGGATCTGTGGGGCCGGAGGTAGCGGACCGACGACGGGCGCTGGTCCCGCGCCGAGCGCGGAGAGCACGGCGGCCGCAATCGCCGCGTGTCCCTGGTCGCCCGGGTGAAACCAGTCAGTACGCCCGAGAAAACTCGAGCCGCCGTCCTGGCCGTGGAAGTCATTGACGCCATAGAAGCCATTCAGACTGACGAACGTCCCGCCGTGCCGCTCGCACACCTGCGCGATGATCGCGTCCAGGCTGTCGCTCGGCAGCCAGCTGCCGATGCAAAGCACGCGGGTCTGCGGGCCCGCGACGGCGGCGACGATGGTTTCGTACTGGTAGGCAAACACGTCTGGCGGCGTGTTGAAGCCCACATCGTTGGTTCCAAGCTCGATCGTTACCAGCGCGGGATGGGCGGCCGCGACGGTGCCCAGCAGCGGGATCGCCCAGGCCGCCTTCGCGCCGCTATGGGCGACCAGGTCGAGATTCATCCCCAGCTTCTGCGCCACCAGTGCCGGAAACGTCCCTTCCTGCGCGGTGGCGAAGCGGCCGGCGCTGATGCTGTCACCAAGGGCGGCGTAGGTCTTCCCCTGCAGCTCCGCGGCGTCCGTTCCCGCGTGCACGCCGATCACCTCACTGGGGGCCATCTCCGGACCCCTGGCGGCCGGCTGCCCGATGGCGAGCACCAATAGCAAAGCCCAAACCAGGTATGTCACGAACCTCGGGGTGCGCGTCCGTAAAGCCGCTGACCCCATCCTCCTCCGACCATTGTGCCAGCCACGCCCCACCTGGTGCCCCCGCGAACGTCGGTCACCGCGCCTAAACCAGTCCCGACTCCAGGGTGGTGACCATCTCGGCCAGCGCGCGAACGGCCCAGTTTGGACGGTCGGTCATGCCGAAGAGCTGCAGTCGGGCCTCGGCGAGATGCTCGGCCGCCTGGCGGCGGCAGGTCGCCTGCGCGCTGGCCTGGGTGATGATCGCGCGCGCCGTCTCCATTTCGGCGGCGGTGAACCGGGCTCGGGTCAGCAGGGCGCGCAGCACGCGCCGGTTTCCGGCCGCTCCGCCTTTGAGCGCGACCAGGGTCGGCAACGTCTTCTTTCCGTTCTTGAGGTCACTGCCGACCGGCTTGCCAGTCTGCGAGCTCGAACCCCAGACGCCGAGCATGTCGTCGATCACCTGGAATGCGACGCCGAGGTGGTAGCCGAACTTGCCGGCCTTGTCGAGCGACGCGTCGCCCATGCCGGCAGCAAGGCCGCCGAGCCGGGCGGAACACTCGAATAGTGCCGCCGTCTTGAGGCCGATCATCTCCATGTACTCGTCGACGGAGACGTCAACGCGCTGTTCGAACTGCAAGTCGATCACCTGGCCGCGGCAGAGGGCGAGCATCGCCTCGGACAGCAGGGAAAGCGCGGGTCGCGTCCGGTCGGCATAGCGGACGGGCAAGAGGTCCACGACGGCGCGCGTGACGAGCGCCTCCAACGCCGCACCCGCGTTGATCGCCTGGCCCAAACCCCAAACCTTCCAGACCGAGGGCCGGCCGCGCCGCAGCTCATCGTGGTCCTGGACGTCGTCGAAGACCAGCGAGAAATTGTGCACCAGCTCAACGGCGACGGCCGCCCAGAGTGCATCCGCGTAGCGCCGTCCGAAGGCCTCGCAAGTGAGCAACGCGATGTTTGCGCGCAGCCGCTTGCCGGGTCGGTCGCCGGCTTTGCGCAACCCGAGGTGGTACTGGACCATCTCGGTGAGGAGCGAGCTCTGGCTCGACCCGGCCCGTTGCGACAGGCGCGAGAGCTCGCGGTCGAGTGCCTGGTTCATCGCCTCCAGACGATCGGTGCGGCTGGCGAAGCTCTTGGTCTTCAACGCCCCCACCCGGCCCTCCCCCGCACGCGGGGGAGGCGGAACACAAATGTCATTTGATTTCCGTGGGTGGGTTGGCATGCAGGGCGTCGATGTTCGCGGCGCCGGCGCAGAACATCGCAACCCGCAGCTGCCAGGCGAAGCCGTCGAGCAGGCGGCGCACCGGCTCTTCGCCTTCCGACGCCGCGGCGAGTACGGCGTGGGCAAAGCCGGTCAGGTCGGCCCCCAGGCCGATCGCCTTGGCGGCATCGAGGCCGTGGTGCAGCCCGCCGCTGGCGATCAGTGGGAGCTGGGGAGCCGCCCGATGGGTTGCGACCAGCGCCTCCGCGGTGGGGATGCCCCACTCGGAAAACGCCAGGGCAAGCTCGACTTCTTCGGGCCGCTCCCGACGGAACGCTTCCACCCGGGCGAAACTGGTGCCGCCGAGCCCGGCGACGTCGATCGCGGCCACGCCGGCCACGGCTAGCAACCGCGCGGTACGTTCCGAGATGCCGCAGCCGACCTCCTTGACGATGACCGGCACGGGTAGCTCGTTACAGAGGACGCCGATTTTTTCGATCAGCCCTCTGAAGTTGTGGTCGCCTTCCGGCTGGAGCGCCTCCTGCAGCGGATTGAGGTGCAGCACCAGGGCATCAGCCCCGATCATCTCGATCGCTTCGAGCGCCTGGTCCTTGTGCATGCCGTAATTCAGCTGGACGGCGCCGAGGTTGGCGAAGAGCAGGACGTCGGGGGCGACGCTACGCACCTGGTAGGTGGGACGCAGGTCCTTGTGCGTCAGGCCGGCTCGCTGCGAGCCGACGCCGAAAGCGATGCCGACCGTCTGGGCGACGAGCGCCAGCCGCCGGTTGATATCGCCCGCGGCTTGCGCGCCACCGGTCATGCTCGAAATCAGGAAGGGAAGCTTGAGGGGTTTGCCCAGAAAGCTGGTCGCCGTATCGATCGCGTCGAGGTCGAGCTCGGGGAGCGCCTGATGGGTGAAGGCGAAGCGCTCGAAGCCGGCGCCGCGGGTCGACTGCACGGAGGCTTCCAGCGAGAGACGGAGATGCTCGAGCTTGCGCTGCGCGATGCGAGAGACCGGGTGGCCGTTCGCGTCCAGCGCCATGGCGGTCTAGCTCGCGGCCGCCGCGGCGTCGGGCGTGCCCGGGTGATCGTCGTGCACGTCCGCCTCGAGGGCATCCGGATTTTCTGCCTGGCGCTTGCGCATCATCTGGATGAAGTAGTCGACGATGATCGGGTCGAACTGCGTGCCCTTGCCAGCCTCGAGCTGGGCGAGCGCGAACTCGGGCGTGCGCCGCTGGCGGTAGGGTCGGGTGGACGTCATCGCGTGATAGGCATCGCAGACGGACACGATGCGCGCGTGCAGCGGAATATTCTGGCCCGCCAGGCCGTCCGGGTAGCCGCTGCCGTCGTACCACTCGTGGTGATGCAGGACGACGTTGAGGATCTGCCGGAAGGCCTTGATCGGCTGCAGGATGCGCGCGCCCAGGATCGGATGCATGCGCATGATGAGCTTCTCGTCCTCGTCGAGCTTGCCTTCTTTAAGCAAGACCTTGTCGACGACGCCGATCTTGCCGACGTCGTGGAGGATGGCGGCCAGGCGCAGCTGGTTCTTGTGCGCGCCCGATAACTGCAGCATGTCGCCCAGATCCTCGGCCAGCTTGGCCACCGACTGCGAGTGACCGCTGGTGTAGGGGTCCTTGGCGTCGATCGAGGCCGCCAGGGCGTTGAGCGCTTCCAGCGTTGCCTCGCTGTTGGGCGAGAGCATGCCTTCAGCGAGCTCTTCCAGGTGGCTCGAGTTCGCGATCTGCCCCAGCCGTTTCTCGAGCGTCGCCACCATGCCGGGCCCGACCGTGTCGGCGCTCGCGAGCTGGGCGACGACTTCACTCAAGACGGAGTCCAGGGCGGCGACGCTTTCCAGCTCGCAGGCGCCGCAGATGCAGTTGCGTCCGCGCTTCTTCGCCATGTACATCGCCAGGTCCGCTCGGTTGAGCAACTCGTCGCGGTTGCGGGCGTCGACCGGATAAGTCGCCCAGCCGACCGAGGCGGTGAGCGGGGCGAAGATCGTCTTGGGGTTGTACATGAAGACCTTGGAGAGCGTGTCGCAGATCTCTTGCGCCCGGATGGGCGCGGTCTGGATGTCGACACCCGGAAGGATGGCGACGAACTCCTCTCCGCCATATCGCGTCACCGTGTCTTCGCGTCGCATGGTGGAAGAAATCGTGCGAGCCGCGGCTTTCAGCGCCACGTCACCGGCGGCGTGGCCGAAGCTGTCGTTGTAGACCTTGAAGCGGTCGAGGTCGATCATCATCACGGTGATCGAGCCGCCAGTGTCTTTCGTCTTCTCCATCTCTTCATCGAACCTCGTGTGGAAGTAGCGGTGGTTGGGTAGGCCGGTGACCGAGTCCGTGACGGAGAGCTTCTGCGCCTGGTCGAGGGCATGGGCGTTGCGCATCGCGATGCCAGCGCGCTCAGCGAAGGTCAGCATCAGTTCCTGCTCGGTCTGGCGCAACGGTTGCTCGCGTCCCATGAAGCCCACGATCATGTCGGCGATGGCGCGGGCCCCGTGGAAGACCGGGATGCGGAACCACATGCCAGCCGGCAGGGGCTTGTGCTCGTTGGGCAAGAGAAGGTTGGGGTCGGCAACGGCGATCACCTGCTCGCCGGTCGCCGGCGTCAGCGCCAGCCGGGCGGTCGTCAGGTCGACCCCGGCGTGGTGCGCCTTCAGCTCGGGCGTCCAGTCGACGTAGAGCATCGAGGCCGGGGGCGTCGACTCATCCTGGCCGATCAGTGGCGGCATCTGGACCTGCATCAAAAAGGCGTCCGCGTTCAGCAGCGAGCGGCCCTTGTCGGCCGTCAGCTGGCAGGTCTGCTCGAACTCGAGGTCGCGGTTCAACTCGACGGTGACCTCCGAGAGTGAGGCGTGGGCCCGCTCCAGCTCCTCCTGCAGCGCACGCTCGGCCCGCCGGGCGCGGTCGCCGACGAAACCGACGAAGATGCCGGTGAGGGCGACGAAGCCGGTGCGCATGGCCAGGTTGGTGAGGTCGTTGAGCGTCAGGGCCGTGCCCTGCACGGTGTTGCCGTAGTAGACGACCGCGGTGTAGCTGAGCGCGATCGTCAGGACGGCGACGATCGCCGCCAGTCCACCAAATCGGACGGCAGTCGTGACCGTGACCACGAAGTAGGCGAGGAAGAACGGTGACTCGAGGCCGCCGGTGACGGCGACGCCGCCGGTCACCAGCAGCACGTCGCCGATGGCAGAGATGTAGCCGGCGGTCAGCCATTCCGGCTTGCGCGGCAGCAGGACGACCAGCAACGTCAGGTTGTAGATGGCGCCCAGGCCGATCAGGGCCAGCAGGGTCACCAGCGACTGGCGGTTGAGACTCGACGCCAGGAAGGGGAGGGCACCGAGCGAGACGAGGATCGCGAGCCAGCGGATCCAGATGATGCGCCGCTCCATCTCGATCGCCGACGCATCCGGCTTGCCGGCGGCAGTGGCCTTACGGGCGCCGAGCTTCAGGTTGATGGAGCTACTCATCGGGACCGCTTAGCTGGCCTTCAGCACCCGATCGGGCCGGCCCTGGCTGTGGCGCCCACCGGGGACTTCGTAGAAGTCGAGCAAGACCTGCGTGCTGTCGATCAGGTGACTCAAGAATTGCTGCGTGATGCCGGTGCGGCGCTCGCGGGCGATCGCCTTCTTGAGCTGCTCGAACTCTTCCTCCATCAGGTGGCGGACCGCATCCCGCGCGCTGTCGAGCGTTCGTTCGCCAGACCCGCCGGAGATCAAGTCGACCGAGTTGAAGCGCCCCTGCGCCGCCTCGCGCTCGTGCGTGCGCAGATCATTCGCCAGCCGCACCACGCGGGACGCCTGGCAGATGTGGCCGAAGATTCGGTTCTTCAGTTCCTGCGAGACGTCCTGGTAAGAAAACGCCAGGATCGAGACCTGCACGATGGGGAAGGAACTGCTGTACATGCCGTTGGCCAGGTAGGCGTCGAGCGTGACCCGCTCTTTGTGCTTCAACCAGTGGTTTTCCTGGAGCATCGTCCAGATCGACTTCTCCCAGACGAGGCGGCGCATGGCCGTCCATTCCTCGGGCACCTCGTCCTCGCGGAACTGCTCCTCGATCTTGCGAGCGACGGTCGCGTTGACGAGGGGCATCTGGCTGAGGTCGCGGTTGGGCCAGAGCAAGAAGTTCTGGCAGACGCGCCGGTAGTCGGCCAGGTCCAACTCCGGGTGTTCTTCCTCGAGATAGTCATCGATGAAGACGATGTACGCCATCGTCCGGGCGAGCGTCAGGGCTTGCTCGAAGCTCGCGCTTGGGTGGAGCAGGACCGCCGCACGGCAGACCTCGCCCAGCATGTCGTCCCCGCGTGGGTTGGCGTCGACCAGGTGGCGAACCACCGGGGCTTCGTCGGCCTGGCGCATCAGGTTCTCTTTGAGCTTGTTAATCCGCCGGTCTAGCATGTTGGCTCCTCGCAAGCAGGATCTGGGCGGAAAGCACAGCGGAACGCACAACCTGGGTTGGCCCGTAGAGCGTCTTGCCGACCCACATAGGAATGACGGGCTCGCCCTCCGTTTCATTCAGGTAGGCGCCAGCACGGTGGAGCGGCTCCTTGATCTGGGCCCGGAATTCGGCCGGGGCGACCATCAGCGCTTGGACGGCGTAGGCGGTTTCCTCCGGGGTGCCCTGGTTGAACCAGCCCCAGGAGCCGTCCTGGCGCTGAGTTTTGATAAACCAGCTGAAGGCCGGGGTGCAAAGTTCGGGTGCCGACGTGCTGAGCGCGAAGACGGCGTGGGCGGTGGCATAGAAGGGGGATCCATGCCACTTATCCACCCAGTGGTCGCCGTCTACGCGCGCATCACGCAGGTACTTGACGACCTTCTGCTGAATTACGTGCTGGCGCGGAAATGGCGGAGCAGCCTGGAGGACCTCGAGGACGTGGGCGTTGGCTGTGACGGATGCGTCACGCTCGAGGGGGAAAGTAAAGAAGAAGTTGACGCCTTCGAACGGCCGCAGCGGTCCCGCCGAGATGGGGAAGCCGTAGCGGTGTAAGACGCTCAGCGTCAGGGCTGTGTCGTCCGAGTCGGGCCGCAGCCCCTCCATCGAGACACCCACGCCATCGTCGGTGAGTGCCTGCGCCAGGTAGCGAACGAGCGGCTGGGCCTCGGCCGGACGCAGCTGCGCGCGGGCGAGGTTGTACAAGACCCAGGCGATCTCGAAGACCTCGAAGGGCGCAACGGTCGGCAGGCTGCCATCACCCCTATTGGCCATCAGCATGGCGATGTATTCGTTTGCCTGCTCGTCGCGGGTCTTCAGCAGGAAATAGGCGGTGGCCGACGGCGAGTTCGCGAAGGAGCCGTTGGCAGAAAGCTGCTTGCGGGCGGCCTCGATGTCGAGCCGGTTCCCCATGTATTCGATCGAGTGCAGCAAGGGCGTCGCGACGTTATAGATGAGCCGGGGCGGGATGTGGCCAATCTTTGCGTCGCGCTGGGCAGAGATCCCCATGAAGCGCTCGTAGGGCAGCGGCAGCTCGCGAAGTTTGGCTGCGTCCAGCATCGCCGGCAGCACGAGCTCGAAGCCGGCCAGGTCCGGGCCAGTCTGCCAGTTGCCGGTATCCTCGTGCACGAAGCGCAGCGCCCGCACCCGGGCGCGGTGCGCAGCGCCGTCCTGGAGGGGCTGAGGCAGGTCGGCCAGCGCGACCAGCGCGCCCAGCGTCGAGATCAGCTTGTCCTTGGTGATCGGCAGCGTCGTCCCGAAGCTCCCATCGGCGTTCTGGGCGCGCAGTAGCCACCCCAACGTCTGGGGATAGGCCATGGCGTTCGGATCGTTCGGCTCGCGTAGGCGGGCGACGAAGGCGGTGTCGTAGGCGGCCGGCGAAATCGCGCCCTGCTGCAGCGATGCCAGCAGCTCGCGGGCGGCGGCCGGTGGCGGCAGCTCTTCCGGGCGCTGCGCAACCTCGCGCGTCGTGTAGTGGACGTCGTTGATTTCCGTGGCGACCCCCTTGATGGCACTCTGGTGAGCACCTACGCGGAGGCTACTGCCGCCCCGTTGCGGGAGACGTTACGTCTCAATCGCTCGTATGGCACTAAAGCGCCACTCGCGAGGGCCGACGGCCCGACGTCTGGGCGTCACCGGGTCGTGTTGCCGGTCACAGGCCGATGACCCGGGAAAGTGGCCCACGATCCAAGCGTTGTCCGAATACGGGTCTTGCGGGACGGGGCCCGAAGAGAGGGACGGGTGTTTTCGCCGAGGGCGTTATCGGGCGGGCTGGACCGGCGCGCCAGCTGCATGGTGCTGGTTCATGGCGCCTACACCGCGTCCAACCTGTTGGCCGGGACCTTCCTCTCGATCTTCCTCTGGCGGGCCAGTCACGACCTGACCCCGATCGCTATCTACAGCGGGCTCAGCGCGGTCATGATTCCGGTCGCCTTCGTCGCCAACGGCTTGATCTGGCGGCGGCTGGGCGCCGGGGCCTCGATCCGCCTGGGTTTGTTTGGCAACGGCCTCTCCTATCTATTGATCCTGCTCCTCGGAACCGATGCCCCGCACTGGGTCGTCGCGCTCGGGTTGGTGCGGGGCGTGTCCGAGGGCTTCTACTGGTCCGGCTTTCACCTGGTCACCTACGACACGACATCGGACCGCGACCGTGATCGCTACTTCGGCGCCCAGGCCACCGCCAGCCTGCTGCTGACCGCCACTCTGCCGCCGGCAGCGGGCGCGATCATCGTGGCCGGCACCCACATCGGCGGCACCGACCGCGGCTATCAGATGGTCTTCGCGCTGTCGTCGGTGGTGTTGATGGCGGCCATGGTGCTGGCCGGGCAGTTGCCGTCTTCGGCCCGCCAACGGCTCTCGCTTCGCCGGGTCGCTACCCTGGCGCGGCGAAATCCCGATTGGCGATGGGTCACACGCGCCCGGCTGGCCGATGGTTTCACCGGGAGCCTCGTGGGTCTGGTGCTCACGATCCTGATGTTCCTGGTGCTCAAGAACGAGCAGCAAGTCGGCAACTTCAACGGCCTGATGGGGCTGCTGGGCGTCGGCATCAGCCTGGCGCTGGCCACCTTCATGAAGCCGCAGCACCGGATTGCGTGCGCCCTGGTCGGCGGCTCGCTGCTGGTGCTCTCGACCTTCTTGTTGCCCCTCTACCTGACCGCCTGGGCCATCGTCGGCTTTGGACTGCTGCGCGCGGTTGGTGGTCCGCTGCACGGTAACGCGCTCGCGCCGGTGGCGCTGCAGGTGATCGATCGCGATCCGGCGCCGCAGGCGATGCGCTACGACTACATCGTTCACCAGGAGCTGTGCCTGGGGATCGGGCGGGTGCTCAGTATCGGCGGTTTCCTGTTGCTCGCGGCGCCCATCAACCAGATGCTGCTCGCCCGCATCGTCGTGGTCGTGGCCGGCGCCGCCCCGATCCTGATCTGGGCGGCGTTTGCGCGCATCCCCCAGGCGGCGTCCATCGCTGCTGCCGACAACCGGGCGCTGCCCGCGGTGGCGTAGCGGCCGAGCAATCGCGCGGGCCTGAACGTTAGGCCACTCGTAACGGTCGAATCCTATTGGCCGCTCCAACGTTTATAGAGATAGCGGGTAATTGAGGCCAGACGCCAGCTCGCGAGAACCATGAAAGTGCGCAGCCGAACAACACGTCGGGGTCAATCGATGGTCGAGTACGCCATCATCCTGGTGCTGATCGCCTGCGTCTGCATTGGCGTAATCTCCGTGCTCGGCAACCAGGTTAATGCGACCTTTCAGGACCTCGAGGAAGCCCTCATGAACCCCAATGACCCAGGGGCGACCGCGACCTATAGCTGCCCGGACGGGACGCCGGCCGTTCTGCACGGTCACAAGTACCACTGTCAGTAATCCGTGGGCTGCCGGGTGGCCCTTCCACCTTAGGCTTGATGGCGTAGCTTTGCATCGTGAGCCGGGAAGTCGAGGACTTGAACCGGCGCCTATTGCGCGCCCGCGACGCCATGGACCGCTCCTACGCCGAGCCGCTCGACGTCCGCGCTGTGGCCGCGGTGGCCCACCTCTCCGAGGCGCACTTCATCCGCAGTTACCGCGCCGCCTTCGGGGAGACGCCGCACCGTTACCTGCAGCGGCGGCGGGTGGAGCGCTCGATGTTCCTGCTGCGCGAGACCGACCGCAGCGTCACCGACATTTGCTTCGACGTCGGCTTCACGAGCCGGGGGACCTTCAGCCGCACGTTCCGGGAGATCGTCGGCGAGACGCCGTCGAGCTATCGCGTGGGGAATGGACCGATGGTGGCTCCCAACTGCTACCAGATGTGGGCGACGCGGCCGGTGGTGGCGGCGGGAGTGGCGCGGCGATCGAGCAGTTTTGGAGACGCCGCCGCAGCGACGGCCTCCTAGCATGTGGGCATCAAGTCTCGCAAAGGAGAAAATGAGCGATGATCACCAAACTCAACGTCGCCTCCATCATGGTCCTCAACAAGGACGAGGCTCTTGACTTCTACGTCAACAAGCTCGGGCTGGAGAAAGGCCAGGACGTCACGCAGGGTTCCTACCGCTGGCTGACGGTGCGCGTCCCTGGTGACGTCACCGAGATCTCCCTCGAGGAGCCGGGCCCGCCGGTGCATGACGACGCCACCGCTGCGCAGCTCCGCGAGCTGATCACAAAGGGCGCGCTGGGCGGGCTTGTGTTCAAGGCGGACGACATCCGGGGTCTGTACGAGACCCTCAAGTCGCGCGGCGTCACCGACTTTACCCAGGAGCCCACCGAGCACTTCTACGGCACCGACCTGGGCGTCCGCGACCCATTCGGCAACGCCATCCGGATCCTCCAGCAGGGGAAGGTCGCCCATAAGGCAACGGCCTGATGGTCCGGCTGCCTTTGGTGAGTCGTGCAGGTTTGGTGGAGCTGTGCAGGTTCGGTTGATGGTTGACGAAGCTGATTCGGTTGATCCTTGACACTCCTCT
>VBFR01000283.1 GCA_005889345.1 Chloroflexota bacterium | reverse complement strand
GATGAAACGGTTCACCACGTGATTGAGCATCGACGCCTCCTTTCCCCGAGTCAGGCCCTCGCATGAATCGTATTCGTTTGACCAGAGGTCGTGAGCCGCGGTGGCCCGAAGAAGATCTAGCGGCTGAACCCGTTTCTGTTCTGTGACTGTGACCGGCACCGACGTTGTTTTGATTGTCTGCCTCGGGCTGCTGGTCTTGAGTGGCTGGTTATTCGTCTTCTGGGGATTCGGCCTCGCCGAATGGACGGTCTACGCGCTGATCGTCAGTGCCGGGGCTCAGTTCCTACTTCATCCAGGCGTTTTGTCCGGGGCGAGCCCTGGATTACTGATTGGCGGCTTCGTGCTGGTCGGCACTGGCATCTGCCTTCACCAGCTGACCAACCACCAGTTGTCGAAACTCCGGGCAGCCGGCCGCTTCCGCGAGGTGAACTGGCGAGAGTTGGCTGCTCTATCGCTGTGGACCGCCGGAGCCGGCTGCGTATTGACGGTGATTCATCCCGTCTTTGGCCTCGCCCTCATTGCTGGGGTGGTGGCGTGGATCTCGTTTGCGTTAACGCCTAACGCCCGCGAAGTCCGAACTCACATCAGCATCGAGGTCCATTGCGATCCAGAAAGTGCATTCGCCATCGTCGGCAACCCGAGGGAGAGCACCCGCTATAACGACGATCTGGAGGTTGACGCCCCCGCCGACCAGGAGGTCGGCACCGGCTACCGCTACCGTTGGCGGAAGCACTTCAAGGAGGGATATGTCTTCGAGGATGAGGAGGAAGTTGTCGAGTACCAACCAGGCCACCGCATCAAGGAACGCAGCCTTCGCCATCCGCCGGCGTTTGGCACATGCACGGTCGAGCAAGCCCTCGGCGGGACGCGAATCATCTTCGACTACGAAGGTATGTTGAGCGTTCCTCAATCCCTCG
>VBFR01000282.1 GCA_005889345.1 Chloroflexota bacterium | reverse complement strand
CGGGCGCGATCGCTCCGACCGTGAGGCTCGAGCCGCGAGCGCTCCGCAGCACTTGCCACGTCGGCACTCGTGGCGAATGACCTCCCGTCAACGCGACGATCGCGTCGGCGTCGAACCGGAGCGTGGGACCGGCGGCCGTACATTCGAGCAGCGCGGCGTCCTGCGCGTTCCCAACGATTCGATTCGCGACCGTCGCCGCGAACCAGTCGGCCGCCCCACCCGATGGGATGCCGTACCGCTCGAGGCCTGGCCGTCCCAGATCCTGGATGGTGGTCCAGCGGCCGGCCTCGACGACCTCGATCATGACGTAGGGACGAAGCGGAGCCGGTCGCCGGGCTTGAAGCGCACCGGCGGATCAGTCGCCGGGTCGAACAGCCGGAGCGTCGTTCGCCCGATGAGGTTCCATCCGCCCGGGCTCTCGACCGCGTAGATTCCCGTTTGCCGTCCGGCGATCCCGATCGATCCCGCGGACACGCGCAGACGCGGCGACGCCAACCGGGGCAGCGCCAGCTGATCGGGCAGCTCGCCGCAGTAAGTGAAGCCGGGAGCGAACCCCACGCAGTAGACGAGGTACTCCCAGCCGGCGTGCGCCTCGACCACGCCCGCGGGCGTCAGGTTCGTCTTGAGCGCGACATCCGCCAGGTCCGGCCCGTCGTATCGGGTCGGGACGTCGACGATCTGGCCGAAGGTGACCGATGTATCGAGCTGGCCGTCGTACTGACGGATGCTTGCCTCCAGGCGACCCGCGTCCGTGACGTCCGGATCGTAGTGGCAGAGCAGCGATGCGTAGGCGGGAACGGTGCTGAGGAGTCCGCTCGGCCGGCGTTCCGCAAGCGCCTGATCGAGTGACAGCACCTGGCCCAGCAGCGAGGGATCGATGGTGCGACCAACGGTTACGAGCAGCGCCCGATCACCGGCCGGCGTGATCTGCCACACGTCAGCCGCTGCAGAGAATCGACGAGATTTCCCGGCCGAGCGGCAGCCAGTTGCAGACCTGGACCACCATGTGGAGCCGGATCATTCCGCCCGCCACGTATGCGATGGCGAAGCCCAGCAGCAAGCTGGGTGCGATCCAGAGCACCTTGTAGCGTCGGCCGGCGACTCCATAAATCACCCTGGACCCCAGTGCGGCCAGGCACAGAATCGCGGCGAGGTGCATCGCGATGCGAGGCAAGGACATCGGCTGTGCGCTCATTCCCAATATGAGAAGCACACCAACCGCTAGGGCGGCCACCAGCGAGGCGATAAGGGATCGAGGTCGGATTACCGCCGGAATCAACAGTGCGACTGGGATGAGCAGGACGATGCCATAAAGGATCCACAGCCAACCTAATCGTCGGCCAGCCTCCGAGAGGAGCGGCGGAACGACACTCAGGATGGCGAATAGTCCGAGGAGCAACGCTGCCGTCGCCAGCAGAATCCGTTCGCGGGCGGCCCCCGCGCTTGTCATTTGCATGCAGCCTACGCCTGACTGCGCCGGAGTCGGATTGCCAGCGCGACCAACAGGGCGGAAAGGATCGCTCCCATGGTCACACCCTCGAGAAGTCGTACGTGCACCGCGCTCGACGGCATCTCGTACTCCGTGAGCAGCGTGCCGAGGAAAGCGACGAGCGGGATCGCGACGGCAACGAGCCGGCGCCGCAAGGCCAGCGGTTCAGCCTGGCCAAGCCACCAGACGGCGCCAAACACGTAGGCGTCGAGGAAGTAGTACGGCCAGACGCTCTTCGCCAGAAGCGGCAGCGTCAGAGCCGTGAGTGCCAGGAGTCCATACAGATCTCGCGATGATGGCTGCAGGTCGCGGCGGGCGATGATCACGATGAGACTCAACAGCGCGGCCAACCCGAGAACGAACACGATATCGATGCGTTGCGGGATCCACAGGTACGGCGTCCCGACGAGCAACTGCCATAGAGATCCCCCGCCCACCGGGCGCATGGCCCGGTGCGTGATGAGTGAGTAGATCGTGTCGGTTGGATCGGCGAACAGGAACGGCGACAATCCGAGCGCGATCGTGACCGCCGCGCTCCCACCCAGCGCGATCAACCCTCGCCATCGGCCCCTGACCAGCAGCAGGACTGCCAGCGGGATCATTGGCAGCGCAGCGAGGCTCCGAGTCAGGATGGCCAGCCCGAGGCTGATGCCGGCGGCCGCTGACCGGCCGCCGCCGAGGAGGCGCACGCCGAGCAGGACCAGCCAGACCGTGATCGGCTGTTCGATGTGCCCATAACCCAGCACAGCGTTCACCAGCGTGGGAGAAAGGACAAA
>VBFR01000281.1 GCA_005889345.1 Chloroflexota bacterium | reverse complement strand
CGGGAAGGCACGTCGGAGTACGTCCTCGAAGCGGTCGACCTTCGTAAGCGTTACGGTCACAACGAGGTGCTCCGCGGGGTGACCTTCGGGGTCCACCGTGGCGACGTCAAGGCCGTCCTCGGCCCGTCCGGGTCGGGCAAGAGCACGATGCTTCGCTGCCTCGCGCTCCTCGAACCGGTCGATGCCGGGGAGGTCCGGCTGGAAGGCCGCCGCATCGGTGTCCGCGAATCGGGCGGCCGGCTCGTCTCGCTTCCCGAGCGCGTGCTAGCGAAGGAGCGATCGGAGATCGGCATGGTGTTTCAGCGCTTCAACCTCTTCCCCCACCTGACGGCGCTGGGGAACGTCATGATCGGCCTGACGGAGGTGCGCCGCCGCTCCAAGGCCGAGGCGCGCGAGATCGCGTCGACGATGATCGCTCGCGTCGGCCTCGCCGAGCGGGCTTCGTTCTATCTCGGCGAGCTATCGGGCGGCCAGCAACAGCGAGTCGCAATCGCGCGCGCCCTGGTCATGAATCCCAAAGTCATGCTCTTCGACGAGCCGACCTCGGCGCTCGACCCGGAGCTCGTCGGCGAAGTGCTCGCCGTCATGGAAGAGCTGGCGCGCGAGGGGATGACGATGGTGGTCGTGACGCACGAAGTTGGTTTCGCCAAGCGCGTCGCGGACCGCGTGATCATGATGGACGGCGGCGCCATCATCGAGGATGCGCCTCCGGCCGAGTTCTTCGGCAACCCTCAGCATGAACGGACACGGAAATTCCTGGAGGCCGTTCATTGAAGGCCCCCCGGATGGCGCCCCATGTCGGCAACGGCACGGCTGCGCCGTACGTCCGCGTCATCGGGAAAGCGGTCGCCGCCCTCGACGCCTTCCTCGACGGCAGCACCGAGCTGACCTCGACGGAGCTGGCACGCCGGCTCGGGATGAGCCGCTCAACCGTACATCGCCTGCTCACGACCATGGAGCGTCACCGGCTCGTCGACCGCACGGAAACGGGCGCCTATGGGCTCGGCATCCACCTGTTCCGGCTGGGGAGCGCGGTCCCGGTCCGCGCGGTAGTCGGCCGGCTGGCGGAACCGGCCCTCTCGGCCCTCGCCGAGCGATTCGCGGTCTCGACCTACCTGTCGGTTCGTGACGGCGAGCGGGCGCTGTGCATCGCTCGCATCGATCGCGGCCCGGTAAAAACGACGACGTACCAGGTCGGCGAGACGCTTTCCCTGCATCTCGGCGCCGGTCCGAACATTCTCATGGCTGAGCTTGCCGGGGCGGAGCTCGAGCGGATCCTCGAGCGGCCGCTGCTGGCGATGACGCCGCATACGACCGTCGACCCAGGCGCCATCCGTTCCCGCCTCGCCATGATTCGCGAAACCGGCCTGGCGTATGCACCCGATGACGTCGAGGTTGGGCTCGCGGCAATGGGCGTGCCGGTGCGCGATCGGACCGCCGAGCTGGTGGCGGCGGTGAGTGTGGTCGCGCTGACACCCTGGTTCAGCGGCGAGCACTACGCGGCCATCGCGACGGGCTTGCGCGAGACCGCGGCGGCGGTGGCGGCGGAGCTCGAGCCGAAAGTGGTGTCAGGCTGACGGGCGCGGGAGGCCAGCGGGGCCGAAGACCGATCGTGTTCAGCGGCGGCCCGATTCTGACCATGGCGGATCCGCTGCGCGTGGACGCGCTGACCGTCCAGGGCGATCGCATCGCCTGGGCCGGGACCCTCGAGGAATGCAGAACCGTGGCCGGAAACGACCGAGAGGAGCGCGACCTGGCCGGACGGACGCTCATGCCCGGCTTCGTCGATGCGCACTGCCACCCGCTCATGCTCGGCCAGACACAGTCCTGGGTGGACATCGGCCCACGCGTCGCCCCATCGATCGATGAGCTCGTCGCGGTGCTCGCCGAGCACGCGGGCCGTCTGCCGCCGGGTGCGCCGCTGCGCGCTTTTGGCTACGACTATCGCCGGCTCGCGGAGCGCCGGCAGCCACTGGCCACGGATCTCGATCGGGCCGCCACCGAGCGCGAGATCTACGTCATGAACGTCAGCGGGCACGGGGGCTGCGTGAACAGTTTTGGGCTTAAGGCGCATGGCATCACGGCACAAACGCCGACTCCCGCGGGTGGCGAGATCGGCCGCAACCCCGATGGTACGCCCAATGGCCTGCTCTGGGATGCCGCCTGCGACCTGCTCACCGGCGCTCACGGGGTCAAGATCCGCAACCATGGTCCCAACATTC
>VBFR01000149.1 GCA_005889345.1 Chloroflexota bacterium | reverse complement strand
GTTGGCATGAAGGGGCTCGGCTGGCCGGAGTTCTATGTCCCGGCGTCGGCGATGCCTGCCGGTGGCCTGGCGCAGGGCCAGGATGCGGCCTCAGACGCGAGCCTGCGCGACGCGACCCTGGCGTTCGTCTACGACACCGTCACACGCTATCGGGACCACTCGACCCTGATTTCGTGGCAGGTCGAGAATGAACCCTTCAACCGGGCGGGCCCGCAGCGGCTATGGATCGACGCCGCATTCCTGCGTGACGAAATTGCCAGCGTGCGCGCCCTGGATGGTCATCACCGGCCGGTGATCGTCAACGCCTTCAGTCACTTCAATCTCCTGTTCGACCAGGCCTCGGCGCGCCAGGGCTTCGACCTTCGCCAGTGGTTGGGATTCGAAGCCGACAGCGCCGAGCAGGACGGCCTATCCGTCCTCAACAAGGGCGACGTGCTCGGCCTCGACGTCTACACCGCGATCGGCTATCGTTTCCTTGGTCAGGACCACATGAGCCGCGCCGACGGGGACTGGCCGGACCGTCTCGCGCGCGTCCGCGAGCTGGTGCGCCGTCAGGGAAAGCAGGCGTGGATCACGGAAGCGCAGGCCGAGCCCTGGGAGTCGGGACCGAACAGCGATGCGAACCCGAAGAGCACCAGCCCGCAAGCGATCCGGAGCCTGTTCGTCAACCTCAAGGACGCCGGCTTCAGCACCATCCTGTTCTGGGGCAGCGAATACTGGCTGTGGCGCGCGGAGCAGGGCGATTCGCGCTGGGTCGACACCATGAAGGCGATCCTGCGCGAAGAGGCGAAGGCGCCGTCGATGATGGTCGCGGCTTAGAAGACCGCCCAGTTGACGGTGGACAGCTCGTCGTCCGTAAAGGCCTGGCCCGGCTGTTGCAGGTAGAGGTATCCGATCAGTCGCGCGACGCGCGCCTCTTGATAGTAGTAGCGGCGGTGCTCCTGGTAGGCGGTGGAGTGGATCGCCTGCGCGCTCTTTCCCTGGGCGGCGCTCTCTTCTGCCGTCAGGATGAGGTCGTAGTTCTGCAGGAAGCGCTGCACGCGACCATCGCGATAAGGAATCAGTCGATATGGTGTTGCGATCGGGAGGTCCGCGGTGATGCGCTGAAAGTCCTGGCGCATGGCCGCCAGCGCACCCGGTGGCGACGGTGACTGCGTCTCACGATCGAGATCCAGGTTCAGGGTTGCCATCGACCGCGCTACCCGATCGAGATAGTCCGATTCGGCGGGCTGCAGGTCGCTGGGCCGGACGTAGGGCAGGGTCAGCTGGCCGTGCAGGAAATCGATCACCTCGTAGCCGAGCTGGCCGCCGCTCGCCGTGTCCTGCAGGAAGAAGGCATCAACGGGTGGTGATTGCCGGGCGCTGTAGCGGTAGAAGCCGACGCGATGCGCTTGCACCTCCCGCGCCCTGGCCTGGTGCTCGCTAAGACAGAGGTCGCCGAAGTCGGTCAGACCGGGTCGCTGGAGGATGAACAGCCGCGCATTCGAGTAGTTCGCCACGCTCGCGTCGGCCGTGTCGAGGACGAAG
This sequence comes from Chloroflexota bacterium, assembly GCA_005889345.1. GTDB lineage: Bacteria > Chloroflexota > Dormibacteria > CF-121 > CF-121 > CF-13. The sequence continues at coordinate 7,442 of VBFR01000149.1, read as the reverse complement.
GCTTCATAGAGGGTCGCATCTTGCTTGGTTGCCGACAGCGCCGACGCCATCGACTGAACGCCGGCGACATCGAGCGGCCGCGGTCCATACGCATTCATCTCGATCGTGCTGCCGCTCCGCCAGCAGTGCAACGCTCGTAGCCCACCGCCGAGAGACGGACAGTTGATCGACTGCTCGCTGGCCTGCAGCGGCCGGCGGTCTGCCGACACGCCGCCGAACGCGAGATAGACGACCGCGACCCCGAGGGCGAGGAGGGAAAGACCCGCGGCCCAGGCGCGCAGACCGCGGCGGACGGCCGCCGGGATCAGCCGCCGGCTGAGCAGGAGCAGGACGGCGGCCGTCGGGATGAACAGGATCGTGTAGGAGGCCAGGCCGAACACCGTATCCGCCTGGGCGGTGCATGGCATCCCCGGATAGTTGGCGCCCGCTCGGAGCGGCGTGATCAGCCAGGCGATCAGCAGCAAGCCAAGCGGCCAGATCCATTGAGCCAACCGCCAGCGGTGGGCGGGCTGCGACGCGGCGGCCGTCACTGGGCCAGGCTGATGACGGACGGGTGCCGCAGCGGCAGCATGTAGTGGATACCCGGCTCGAGCCGGCCCCGGCGGTCGAGACCGCCGGCTTGGAGGAAACCACGGGTGCGAGCGTACGCCTCATCGATCAAGCGATCGACCTGGCTGAAGTCGGTCCCGGCGGTGCCGAATTCGACGTTGGGGAACATCAGGCAGATCTCGGCCTGGCCGGAATAGCGCTGATACTCCTCCAGCATGCGCTGGCCCAGCATGATCTGGATGCTCTGCGCGAGGATACCGGTCAGCGTGTGGTTCGGTGGCCGGCGCGGATTGGAGGTGCTGTTATCGATCGCCACGATATGCGTGGCCCCGAGTTGGATCGCCTCGGGGAGGCCGACATTCTCGGCCACGGCGCCGTCGACGAACTCTTCATCGCCGATCCGGTAGGGATTGAAGAGCCCGGGGATGGCGGCAGAGGCGGCGACGGCATCGGGAACGCTGCCGGTGGTAAATATCTCCTTCCGTGCCCGAGTCAGGTTGGTGGCGATGATAGCGCAGGGCAGGACGAGCTCTTCGAAGGTCGCCGGCAGGTTCATGGCCGCCAGGGTTCGCAGGTAGCGGCTATCGAAAAAACTGTTGCGGCTCCGCACGAAGCGGTAGGCCATCCGCACGGGATTGCGATCGAAGAGGTCGCGGTTACGGATCGACCGCCACACGTGGGCGAGCTTGTCGATCGTATCCAGGTCCGGTTTGGCGGCCAGGGCGACCGCGTTGAACGCGCCCGAGCTGCAGCCGACCAGGCCGTCCGGCTTGATACCCGCCTCCAGCAGCGCTTTCATCACTCCGACGCTGCACGCCCCGCGGCTACCACCGCCGCCGAGGACAAAAACCAACCGTCGCTGTTTCTCCCCAGGTTGCGAAAGCGTTGGTCGGCGTCGTCGCCACCAGGTGGTGAGCATGGACGGGGACCGCCAGAAGCCAGTGTCCCGCATAGGTATTACGTTTCAGATCCCAATCCGAACATGCGCCACGGCTGAGTGTAACGGGTCGGTGGCAGCAGACTGGAAGCTTGTGGACGCTGCGTTGCACGCCTTGTAGAGGGCGACTCAGGGCGCCACGTAGCCAGCTTCGTGTTAGCCTTGTAGTATCACCTTTCCCATCTATGCACTGTCCTTATCTCGAGCAAATCCTGCGTAAGCGGACCGCCTTTTTCAAGGTCTTTCAGGCCGATTGCCACGTCGACCGCAAGGTCCACCGCTTCCACGGGGTCGTCAAGTGGCCGTCGCCGCCCTGCCTGGGCAAGATGGCGACCTGCGCCCTTTACCAGGAAGCGCGCGCGAGCGAAGACCTGCGGCTGCGGCGCCTGATCGACTAACCGGCTAACGGTCGAACGCGGATTAAGATCGGGCGTGTGAGCCCTGACGTCATCGTCGTCGGCGCCGGAGCGATCGGCTCGTCGATCGCCTACCAGCTCGCGAAGGCCGGGTTGAAAGTGATGGTCTTCGAGCGCGGGCAGGTGGGTGGCGAGGCGACCGGGGCCTCCGCCGGCATGATCCAGCGGCATCATGGGCGCGATACCACACCTGCCTTCGCCGCGCTTGCCGAGGAGAGCGCTCGGCTGTTTCCGGCCCTCGCCGACGAGCTCCGCGATAGGACGGGCACGGATATCGGCTACCGCTCCGCGGGACGGCTTCAGGTCGCCTTCAGCGAGAGCGACGAGCGCGCGTTGCGTGCGGAGCGCGCCTGGGAAGCGGATCGAGGGGCGGTCGTGCCGTGGCTGGACGCGGCCGCCGTCCAGGTTGCCGAACCGGCCGTGAATACCGCCGTTCGAGGCGCGATCTACCACGCTGACGAATACCAGCTGTTGCCGCTCGCCTTTGCGCAGACGCTGGCACGGGCCGCCGCCGACCTCGGTGCGGTCGTGCGCGAAGGGGCCGCCATCGATCACCTGCGGATCGAGAGCGAACGGGTCGTCGGTGTCGAGCTGACCGGCGAAAGCGTCCTGGCGGGCGAGGTGGTAATCGCAAACGGGAGCTGGGCTGGTGCGTGGTCGCACGCGCTTGGCGTCTCCATCCCAGTCCGTCCGGCGCGTGGACAGATGGTGGCACTTCGGACGCCCCGGACCGCCCTTCGCACGGTGATCAGTGCCGCGGCCGGCTATGCGTTGACCAAGCCAGACGGTGTCACGCTCGTCGGAACGACAGTGGAGGATGCGGGTTTCGATTCGCGTCCGACGGCCGCCGCCATTGGAGCTCTTCTCGCGTCGGCCGCACAGCTCGCGCCGCGGCTAGCCGACGCGACCGTCGTCGGTGCGTGGGCGGGCCTCCGGCCGCGCACACCGGATGGGATGCCGTTGATTGGGCGGGTCGGAGCACGAGAGGGCGTCATCCTCGCGACCGGCCACTTTCGGCAGGGCATCCTGCTGGCGCCCATCACCGGCGAACTCGTCGCCGACCTGGTGCTGGGGCGCCGGCCTCGGCTGCCACTCGATACCTTCGATCCGACCCGCTTCCTGGTCCGTGCCGCCTGAGGTCCCGCGCGCCTTCGCGCGTCGGGCCGATGGCTTTCGCCACGCGCTGGCCGGCGGCCTGTGGCTCGCGCCGCTCGTCTACCTGGAGCGCGCGCGCTTCGGACCCGGATGGTATGGCAAGGTGGTCAGCTCCGACCCGGAGCGCTTGCTGGCCTGGGCCGTGAGCAAGGCGATTCCGCGGCGCGCCCTCGAGGTCAAGTCGCTGCCCGACGTTGAGATGCCGCGAAAGGGCCGCCGACGTCTGCCTGGATATCACATCGACTTGTGGGGGGCGCGGCTGGCGCTGGCCTACGATCCGCAAACGCTCGCGGCGGCGCGCCGCCGCTCAGTAGCGGTCGATCGCCTTGAGGCCGGAGCCGGTGATGATCAGGACGGAGCCGGGCGGCAGGTTGAGCACCCGGGCGCCGGCGATCGACGCCGCTGACGTCGGTTCCATCAGCAGCCCCATCGACGCCGCTTGCCGCCAGGCGCGCTCGATTGCGTCATCCGCGACCGCGATCCAGCGGCCGCCGCTATAGCGCACCGCGGCGTAGCTGCGCTCCGCTCGGGTCGGTTCGGGAATGCGGATGCCGTCGGCGATCGATGGTTGCCGCACCACGGGCGCCGGCCGCCCGAGCGACGCACCGCGGACGAGCGGCGCGCAGGCTTCCGATTGCACACCGTGCAGCCGGGGTGCGCGCTCCATCCGGCCCATGGCCACCAGGTCGGCGAAGCCCATCGCCATGCCGATCAGGACGGTTCCCTGTCCCACCGGCGTGATCACATCGCGCAGCTGGTCGCCCAGCTCCTCGAACAGTTCGTAGGCGATCGTCTTGGTCCCCTCGAGGAAGGCGTCATCGCGCGCGTGGCCCGCGTCATAGGCATCTTTGGTCGCTGCCACGGCCGCCTCGGTGACGGCCGAGCGCGGACCGGACACCTTGATGAGCTCGGCCCCCAGCACCTCGATCGCGCGAGCCTTCGCCGCAACGATGTCGTCCGGTGCGAAGATGCGCGCTCGAAGACCGGCGGCGGCGGCGTAGGCGGCGATCGCGGTGCCCGCGTTGCCTGACGAGTCCTCGATCACGGTCCGCGCGCCGGCTGCGCGGGCCGCCGTGATAGTGGTGGCGGCTCCGCGATCCTTGAATGACCCAGTCGGTGAGATGCCCTCCATCTTGAGGAGGTATTTTTCGTGAGGCAGGAGCGGGGTCGCGCCTTCGCCGAGGGTCACGGGATCGCCGCGCACCGCGAGGTCAGCTCGATACCGCCACAGTCCCCGACCCGACCACGTTCCAGTCTCCGCGGGCGGCACTAGAGAACTTTCGCCAGGGCGGCGTCGATGAAGTCCTTGGTCAGCGGAAATGGCTCGTAGCTGCTGATGATGCCGTCGCGAGCAACCAGAACACTGACGGGTAACCCGGTGTTGTCCAGGGCGACGCCATACTTGGAGGCAACGCTGCCATCGGGATCGAGGAAGGGCGCCGGCTGCAGGCTGTAGCTGCTCCAGAATTTGCGGACGGTGTCAGCCGACTCATCGCCAAAGTCGATCGCAATCACGGTAAATCCCTCGGCGCGATGCGCGAGGTATGCGTCGCGGATCAAGGGGAGCTCATCGCGGCAGGGGACGCACCAGGTCGCCCAAAAGCTGATCAGGACCGGCTTTCCTTTCAACTGCGACAGCGACACCCGATGCCCGTCGATGTCGGTCAGCGTGAAGTCGGGCGCCGGCTTGCCGACCTGGACTGGCCCGTGGGGCGCCGGCGTCGGATTGCCGCTGTCGAAATGCGAATCAAACGGCGTGGTGACCGCGACGACGGGGAAGAAATCGTTGAAGACCGTCAGCCGGTTGGAGAAGATCAGCAGACCCATGCCGATGAGGAAGACGGCCGCGACCGCGTTCAGGACGGCATAGGAGCCGCGCACCCGGGCGAGCAGGCGGCTCAGCATCCCGGACAGGCCGGCGGCGATCAAAAAGGGCAGGCCAAGGCCGGCGGAGTACACGGCCAGCAGCAGTGCGCCCTGCGCGGCCGTCCCGTTGCTGCCGGCGCGGAGCAGGATGGCGGCGAGGATGGGGCCGACGCAGGGAGTCCAGCCGATGGCGAAGGCGAGGCCGACCACGTACGATGCCCACGGCGCGCGCGGCAACCGGTGGGCGATGTCGAAGCGCTTTTCGCGCATCAGTCCCGGAATGCGCCCCAGCGTCAGGAGCGCGATCCCGATCAAGACCAGTGCTGCGCCGGCGATTTGCAGCAGCAGCGGCCGGTAGGCTTTCAGGTCCGCGCCGATCAGGCCAAAAGATGCGCCCAGGGCCACGAAGGCGGTGGCGAACCCGCCGACGAACAGGGCCGCGTTTCCGAGCACCCTGAGCTGCTGGCGGAGGGTGGTTTCGGTGCCCGTCGCGGCGGCACCCATGTAGGCGACATAGGCGGGGACCAGCGGCAGGACGCAGGTCGAGGCGAACGACAACAGGCCGGCGAGAAACGCCAGGGCCAGGTCGACGATCATCCAGCGGGCTTAGATTTCTCGGTGCCGAGCTGGCGGACCCAATCGCGCAGTCGCGCGGGGGCGTCGTCGGTGCAGCATTCCTTGCGAACCAATCGCTTCATCTCCGCCTGGAAATCGAAGACCTGCTCGCAGGGAGGACAGTCGTCCAGGTGCGCCTTGACTTTGCTGACTTCGGTTTCACTCAGCTCACGGTCGATGTAGGTGTTGAGCCGGCGCATGGTCTGCTCGCAGTGATCTCCCATCAGCGCGCCCCCACGGCCAGCGACGGTGCCTTCGGCCTACCGGAATATTCCCACAATTTCTTCTGCAGCGCTTGGCGGCCACGATGCAGGCGAGACATGACGGTGCCGATCTTGATGCCGAGGATCGACGCGACTTCCTTGTAAGAGAAGTCCTCGACGTCGACCAGCACCACCACCATGCGCATCGGAACGGGAAGCTCCTCGAGCGCGTGCTTGACCTCATCGCCGAAACCGCGATCGACGATGATCTCCTCCGGCGACATCAGGTGGACCGGCATCCCATCGCGACGCATCTGGTCGTAGATGGAAAAGTCCGTGCCCGGTTGATCGATCGGGTCTTCGGGCGCAGGTCGCTTGCGCAGTCGGTTGCGGAACACGTTGGTCATGATGGTGAAGAGCCAGGCCTTTTCATTCGTGCCCGGCTTGAAGCGGTTCCGGTATCGGTAGGCTCGCAAATAGGTTTCTTGCACCAGATCCTCGGCGTCTTCCGGCTTCCTCGTAAGGCGCAACGCGCTTCGGTACAGCGCATCGAGATGCCTCTCAAAAAGCGAAAAGTCGCTACTCATGCCAACGCCACGCTGGTCCATTCTATTCCGGCGAATTGGGTTCGACTCGAGACGTCAGCCGGGCCCCGGACTACCGCCGGGACCCCCGCCCGGACTCGGACCGCCAGGCCGCGGACCGCGCCCTCGACCCCGCCCCCGGCGCCGCCTGCGCCGATTCGGATCGGACTGCGGATCGGAGGACGAAGGGGGCGGCGGCGCGTCCCCCCGCGGTGGATTTGGACGTCGATCCCGGCCGCGCTGCGGGCCGGGCCCACCGGGCTGCCGTGGCGGTGATGGCGGGCGCGGTGATCGAGGTGGCTGACCCTGACGCTGAGCCTGTCCGGTTTCCCCGGTCGCTTGCGGGCGGCCGCCGCGGCCTCGCCGACGCCGACCGCGGCGTTGCTGATCGCCCGGCTGGGAAGGACCGCTCTCGCCCCGAACCCGTTCCGGTGGACGCTCAGGGCGTGGGGCGGACGCGGCCGGCACGATCCGTGCCAGTCCGCGCAGCCGTCGCCGGCGGCCGGGTTGCTCGCGCGGACGCGCGTCCTGCTGCTTGACGCGCTCCTCGAATTCGGCGAGCCATTCCTCCATCGGCCGCTTGATCTGGGGCCGTGGTGCGCGCGGTTCCTCCGGCCAGATACGTGGCCGGTCCGGACGGATGGCTTCGGGCGGCGGGTCCGAGTCGGTCGGTTCGGGCTCGACCGCGATCTCAGGCGGGAGTTCCGACATCTGCCGAAATCTTAGCGGGGGCCGGTTCGGCTGCCGGCACGGGCTCAGCCCAGTCCAGGAGAAACCGGCGCCGGAAACGATCGAGGGCGCGGATCACCGCGGGACCCAGCACGGCGATGAGCACGAGGTTGCCAGCGGCGCGGAAGGTGTCATAGGCAAGCGAGGACGCGAGGTAGAAGCCCCCAAAGCGGCGGAGCAGCGCGGCCGCTCCGGCTCCCGGCACCCAGCTGAGGGGCGATGACCCGGAGGCGACCAGCAGGGGCCACTCCCAGAGGTCGAGCAGAAGACCGTAGATGAAACCGGCGGCGGTGCCGTAGAGGCAGAGCACGCCGATGGCCCAGGGCGAGATCGAGCGTCGAGTCACCCGTCCCAGGTATCCGGCGCCCATGCCGACCCAGCCGGCGGC
>VBFR01000290.1 GCA_005889345.1 Chloroflexota bacterium | reverse complement strand
ATGGGCAATCTACGGACCAGACTGTGGACGCGACCGAGAGGGTGGGCGATGCTCTGGGACTGCGCGCCAAGCTCATGCCGCGCTGGGGCGCGCTGCAACTTCAGGCCGAGGATGGGGACGCCAGAGGCATCTTCGCGGTGGCGGCCGATCCCACCGGTGTGGACATGGATCGCGTGGCTTCCACTATGCGCGCAATAGAGGAGCTCGGCGCGGGTCGGCTAGCGCCAGCCGCCGCACTGGAGGCCATCGGCGCGATCTCACAGGCGCCGCCGGCGCCTACATGGCTGTTCACGCTCGCGGCGGCGGCCGGCGCCGTGGCGTTAGCAGTGATCTTCGGCGTCCAACATCTCGCCGCGGCGGCGCTCATATTGATGAGCGCGGCGGCCGGTGCCATTCTGCGCCGCAGGGTGGCGCAGTACAGCGAAAACGTTTTCCTGCAACCATTATGCGCGGCGTTGCTCGCCGGCGCTATCGGCGCACTGGCGGTTCGGTTCGAGTTGAGCTCGTCACTGCGCCTGGTCGCGGTCTGTCCATGCATGGTCCTGGTGCCGGGGCCGCATGTGCTCAATGGCGCGTTGGATCTCATCAAGGGCCGAGTCCATCTCGGCGCCGCCCGCCTGATCTATGCGGGGCTCGTGATTCTGGCGATCTCGACGGGACTGCTGCTTGGACTCGCCCTCCTCGGCGTCTCCTTACCGGTAGACCAGACCGGCAGGGCCGTGCCCGTGTGGCTCGACACGATCGCCGCCGGCGCCGCTGTTGCCGCCTACAGCGTCTTCTTCTCCACACCGCTGCACATGCTGGCTTGGCCGGTGGCAGTCGGCATGCTGGCCCATGCTCTGAGGTGGTGGTCACTTGCTGTGCTTGGCTCGAGCGCCGCGATCGGCGCCTTGATCGCGTGTCTCACCGTCGGGCTGATCCTCACTCCAGTCGCGCGCCATTCGCACATGCCGTTTGCGGCGATCGGCTTCGCGTCTGTGGTGTCGATGATGCCGGGCGTTTTCCTCTTCAGGATGGCGAGTGGCCTTGCACAACTTGCCGACGGCTCGCATACGACGTTGGAGCTCCTGAGCGCGACGACCGCCGACGGCATCACCGCCGTCACGATTATTTTAGCGATGAGCTTCGGCCTCATCGTTCCGAAGATGGCCATCGATCGCCTGAGCGAGGGGGCGACGCCGGCGAAGTCTTGAGGGGTGAAGGAATATGCCGATGTCCACTCCAGATTTCGGCGCGACGCCTCCTTGGCCCTCCCCATCGGAGGACGCATCGGCGCTGGCGCGATCGGAGAGGCGGCTTCCGCCTCTGCTCAGCGTGATTGCGGGCATGGTCGACGTGATTGGATATTTGAGCCTCGGCAAGCTCTTCACCGCCCACGTCACCGGCAATCTCGTGGTGATAGCGGCTCTGCTGGTGCGCGGCGGACCGCCGAACGTGGCCCAGATCCTCGCTGTTCCCGTCTTCATCGTCGCCGTCGCCGCCGTCTGGCTGATCGCCAAAGCGGCCAACAGACGCGGTTCAGCCTTGGCCCGGCCGCTTCTCCTTGTTCAGTGGCTGCTGCTCACCTGCGTGCTGATTTTCAGCGTCATCCATGATCCCGCCGCCAATCCGCACGGATTGATGGCCGGCGCCGCCGCCATCATCGCGGTCTCCGCCATGGCGTGTCAGTTCGCTCTCTTGCGCCTCGCCGTGCCCGGCGCGCCTTCGACGGCGGTGATGACGGGCAACGTGACCAACACTGTGCTGGCCCTGCTGGACACCTGGTCGCGAAGCCAGCCGCTGCTGGAAGTCTCCAACGAGCGGCTGAAAACGACCGGGACGCTCGTCGTTGCCTTCTTCATCGGCTGCGTTGCGGGCGCGGCAGCGGTCTCAGTGCTGGGAGAGTGGGCCTGGTCACTTCCGGTAGTGCTGGCCGGAGCCGCGGTCGCCGTACGGTAGGACGAGTTGCTAGGTCAGGCCGGTCCTTCCATATTATCCAGGCAGGATGCGGCCAGTAAAAAGGCATGCCGACAAGTGTCTCGCGACCATCGATTAGGAGGCGCGTGGCGGGAGAATTGTATGGATGCGCGAACGGAAATGTGGCAGGGAGCTGACCGTCGCGATTATCTCGCCGCCGAGCGAACTCTACTTGCATGGATTCGCACGGGTTTGGCCTTGATGGGATTCGGTTTTGTTGTCGCCCGTTGTCGTTTGGAACCGCACTTATCGGAGCTGGCGTTGCGGTGAATTTATTCTCCGGATGGCACCACCTTCGACTAACCCGGCTTATGGATTTGGGACACGCGACGCGTCCTCATACTACGACCCTGGCTTTCGCCACATCCATGTTCTTAGCGCTGGTCGGATTAGGGATGGCGATTTATCTGCGTTCCGTCCACGATTCCGTGCAATTAAATTCCGGAAACAATTCTCCGAGCGAGAAGGAGACGTCCGTGGCACCGATCACAGATAACGGCATCATCGCGATTCCCAGCAATCACTCGGTTGACCAGACAGTGGAGAAGCTCAAGGGTATTTTGCAAGCGAAAGGAGTCACGCTCTTTGCGCTAGTCGACCATAGTGGAGAAGCGAAAAAGGCGGGGTTGAAGATGCCTCCTACCAAGCTCGTCATCTTCGGTAACCCCAAAGCTGGAACGCCTCTCATGCTGGCCGCTCCCAGCATTGCCATCGACCTCCCTCTGAAGATTCTGGTGTGGGAAGACGGCCAGGGGGAAGCCCGGATTTCTTACAATGCCCCGGCCTATTTACAGGATCGGCATGGCATACCTCACGAGTTGCTGCAAAACATAGCTGTCGTCGAAACGCTTGCA
>VBFR01000148.1 GCA_005889345.1 Chloroflexota bacterium | reverse complement strand
CTACGCGGTCATTTTCGCTGGGATTGGCATCCGCTGGTTTCAGTGGAGCACCCGCTAAGCGCGAGCATCGCCCTGGTCTTGGGAACCACGAGCACCGGCATCGGCGCCAGCCGGATGACACGCTGACTGATACTGGCCGTCATCAACCGGGCCCATACCCATCCGGGCGATCGACCAACGATGATCAGATCGGCCGGCAAATCCATGGCGGCCCCTACGATCGCCTCCGCCACATGCCCTGCGGGAGCCAGGCACACGACACCGCGGCACGCGACGTTCCGGCGGCGCAACTCATAGGTCGACTCGTTGAGCAGCTCAGCCGCGTCGGCCGGCGCCGGCTCATCCCACACGACGCCCCGCGCAAAGTGCCGCTCGCGCACGTGTAGCACGACAAGTGCCGCCTGGGACGCAACGGCGAGCTCAGCCGCCCGCGTCAACGTTGGCTGCCGATCGGATGGTTCGCCGACGGCGACGAGGATGATCACTTCGGGGCATCCCGCTCGGCCAGTGCCTGCTCATACTCCTCGAGGGACTCGTACTCCTCCGCCTCGAGCAACACCCGCATCTGGGTCGCCTCCCAGTCTCGCGGAATATTGCCCACCAGCGGCATCCGCTGCCGACGCCGATGGAGCATGTAGAGGAGCACGGCGACGATGATCCATCCCGGTCCGGCGATTCGGCCAACGTCATGCGTGAGGATGACCTCGAAGAGGATCGTCGACACGCCCAGCATGCCCACGATGCCGAGGATCGGAAACTCCACGACACGGGCGCCGACGCGGATCGGAACATTGAATGGCATCTTGTAGGGCCGGGGCGTATACGGATCGCGGAACCGGAGCACCATCAGGGCGGCGAAGACCAGCAGGTACCCGGTAGTCGCCCCGAAGGCATAGAGGTTGGTCAGCAGGTCGATCGCGGCATTGCTGCCCGCCTTCCCCGGTGTGAAAAACGCGAACAGCGTCTGAACGATCGCCACCCCACTGAAGACGACGATGGTGCGCATCGGCGTGCGGTACTTCTTGTGCACGGCATTGAACCACCGCGGGAGCAGCTGGAACTGGCTCATCGAATAGGTCAAACGCGAGGCGCTCACCACCCCCGAGTTGGCGGAGATGAAAACGATGAGCCCGCCGATCAATGCGGTCAGCGGCGCCGCCACGATCCCAATCAGGGGAATATGGCCGGCGATCAGGGCAACCGGGTCGCCCTCGTGACCACGGAATCCCTGCGCCGGGATCATCCCCATCGCCAGCACGGCGAAGGCCATGGCAAAGATCAGGACCGAGAGGATCAGGCCGATCGAGGTCCGCGGGATGATGGTGGCGGGACGGCGCGTTTCCTGGGCGACCTGCGAGATCGACTCCAGCCCCACGAAGGAGATGATCGCGAGCGACGAGCCGAAGGCGAACTGCCCCAGCGTCGGCCGGTTGAGCATGAATTGCTGGGCCACGAGGCCCGGTTGCCAGACCAGGACGAAGCCGGCCACCACGATGATCGACTGACCGACGATGGCAACCACGCCGAGGATCTCGTTGAAGGCGGATGACACCCGGATCCCGCGGACGTTCAGCCAGATGAGCACGAGGATGCCAGCGAGCGTCTCCGCCAGCCACAGCCACGCCAGGTGGATCGGCCCCAACGCGATGGTGTAGTCGCTGATGTGATGGCCGAAGGTGACATAGGGCAGAAAGAAGTTGAAGTAGCCAAACGAGACCACCATGAAGAGCGAGATATCGATCGTGTAGTCCAGCAGCAGTGCGGCGCCGGCCATGAATCCCGCCAGGTCCCCAATGCCGCGCAGCGTGTAGTACTGGCCGCCGCCCGCGACCGGGTAGGCGGAAGCGAGTTCGGCATAGCCCAGCCCGACGAGTGCGTACACCAACCCGGCGAAGAGGAAAGCCAAGGGCGTGAAGCCCAGCGCGGCCAGGGCGACGATCCCCAAGGCCGTGTAGATGTCGGCGCCGACATCCGCATACCCCCACATGTACGAACCCCAGACGCTGACGTCGCGCCGAAGCTCGCTCGGAGCGACTCCCGACTCCGCAGTCATGCCTTTCGGCCAGCATGGCCGCCCGGCCGTCAACAACGCATAAACGTCGTCCGATGAATTCGAGCCGCCGAGGGAGTCTTCATATTCGGCAGGCCGTTACCATCAGCAAAAGGAGCACAACCATGAAAACCGACTGGACGACCGACATTAAGGGCACCGGCCAGTACGCCGAGGTCAACGGCATCAGGCTCTACTACGAGACGCACGGGACTGGGCGCCCGATGATCCTGCTGCACGGTGGGCTTGGCTCGGGCGAGATGTTCGGGCCGGTCCTTCCACAGCTCGCCGAGCGCCACCAGGTCGTCACGGTCGACCTCCAGGGACACGGCCGTACGGCTGACATCGATCGACCGATCGACGTCCGGCTCATGGCCGGCGACATCGCCGCACTGATCGACCAGCTCGGGCTGGCCAGCCCAGACGTCGTCGGCTACTCGCTTGGTGGTGGTGTCGCCCTGCAGACCGCGGTGAAGTTCCCGAAGAAGGTCCGTCGGCTCGTCGTCGTGTCAGCGAACATCCGACCCGACGCGATCCCTGCGGAGATGCGAGCCCAGCAGGGCCAGGTGAATGCGGCGGCCGCCGACTTCATGAAGGACACGCCGATGTACCAGCTCTACCAGCGGGTCGCGCCACGCCCCGAGGACTTCCCTCGGTTACTGACGAAGATCGGAGAATCGATGTCGAAGGACTACGACTTCACAGAGGACGTCCGCGGTCTCAAAGTGCCGACGCTCATCGTCGCTGCGGATGCCGACATGGCGCCGCCAAGCCACTACGTCGAGGTGTTCAAGCTGCTCGATGGCGGACTGCGGGACGGTGGCTGGATGGGCGAAGGCCGGCCAAAGGGCGGGCACGCGCTCGCGATCCTGCCGGGCCTGACCCACTACAACATCTTCAGCTCGCCACTCTTCGCTGTGGCTACTCTCGACTTTCTCAAATAGCAGCCGATGACGACGTCCATCAGGCCACCGCCTGTTCGCGTGCCGGCGCGAACTCTCGGATCGTGAGCGGCTCCAGGTCGTATCCACCCCACGGCGTCTCCCGCCCATAGTGGGTTGAGAACCACCGGCCAAAGTCCGTCACCGTGGTGTCTCCGATCAGGTTGCCCTCGTCGTCGTAGAGGAAATGGCGAGGAAATGGGCTGGCACCGAGCAACCACCCGTCCTTGCGGCCATCGGCATGAAGCGTGAGCACCAGCGTGGTCCACGCCGTCGACGAGTTCCAGGCCAGAAAGGGTGGGCGAGCGGTGAGTCGAGGGAAGGGCATGCCAGTGCGTCCGCCGATCGTCTGCACAAAACGAGCCGTTTGGGCGGAAACCAGAGGTCGCCGCCGCAGCACCGGCCGAGCACGCCCGGGAACGGTTACCCGGGTGACACCCAGATCGAGGCTGGTCGACCCCACGAATCCGGAGTTGCGGCCGTATCCGCTACGGATTATCCGGCCATCGCCGACCTCGATCCATGCTTCCAACCGATTGACCTCGCGGACGTTGGGATCAGCGCGCAAGGCATCGAGGTCGCCCAACCGCGTCCGCGGGCGATCGTCGTAGTGGGTGACCCCCAACGAGAAGGGAACCCGGGCAAGACCGCTGACCGATCCCTCCGGGATCCACGAAACGGACGTTATCGATGATTCGATTCGCATCTGTTGCGCCTCCAATGTGCGGTCGTTGACAACCGGCCCATCGTCCCGCCAGGGACTGGTAACTGTCGTCGGCCCGGGGTTGACCGTTTTTGCTACACGGTGCGAGCCGAGGCCCGGCCGGCGGCTACTCCCAGGGTTGAGGCCAATACCACCTAGGGGTGACGCAATTCAGCAGATTGCGCGGTAGCGTATGAAGCATGGCGAAGCGCATTCGCGAGGCGATTCGCGGTCGATGGCTGTCCACGGGTATCCAGGTCATCGTTTTAGCCGCCGTGCTGCTGGCGATCGCCTCGTTTTCCTTCCGCTTTCATCCGCACAGTGGGCCCCTCAACCTGCTGGGTTACGGCCTGGTCCTCGTGGCGGCGAGCTCGATCGCGTTGTCGCCGCGATGGCCGGTGGCGGCTGTCGCCGTCGCCCTGGGCGCCACACTCATTTCTCACGGCCTCGGCTTTCAGTCCTCGCCAATCGACGTGGCGCTCATGGTTGCTTTGTTCAAGGCCGCCACGCCGCAGCACGCCTGGCGCACGGTCGCCCTCGGGATGGTGACGGTGCTCGGGTACGTGCTCTGGCAACTGATCGGCTTCGGTGAGGTCTCGCTCAACGCCCTGGTGCTGGGCACCCTCACGGTTTCCGCCTTCCTCGGCGTCGGTTACGCCGTCGCGTCACAGCGCCTCTTTGCCAGGCAGCGTCGCGAGGACGAGATCCGGCGCCGGGTGACCGAGGAGCGGCTTCGCATTGCTCGCGAGTTGCACGACGTCGTGTCGCACAGCATTTCCACGATCAATGTCCAGGCAGGTGTTGCGGCGCATGTCATCGATGAACGACCCGAGACGGCCAAGTCCGCCCTCATCACGATCAAAGAGACGAGCCGCGACACGCTTCGCGAATTGCGCGGGATCCTCAACGTCCTCCGTCAATTCGACGACGTCGAGTCACGGCAGCCCGCCCCCGGTCTGGCCCAGGTCGACCTGCTCGTCGACACCGCAGTTCGGGCCGGCGTGCCAACGACCGCCGCCATCGAGGGGACTGCCCGCCCCTTACCGGCAGCGGTCGACCTGGCCGCCTACCGCATCATCCAGGAGTCCCTCACCAACGTCATCCGGCACGCCGGCCGGGCCTCGGCGCGCGTGACGGTCGCCTACGAACCAAGGCGAGTGGTTATCGAGGTCAGCGACGACGGTCGCGGCGCCGCCATGCAGGCTGACGCCAATGACTGGCAGGAAGGTCACGGCGTGGCCGGCATGCGCGAACGCGCGGCGGCCGTGAACGGCGAGCTCGACGCCGGCCCCCAACCCGGTCGCGGATTCCGGGTCCGGGCATCCCTTCCGACCAATGGTGTTGAAACGTGATTCGGGTTCTGCTAGCCGACGATCAGGCGCTGGTGCGAGCAGGGTTCCGGGTGCTCCTCGACTCGGCGCCGGACGTCGACGTCGTCGGAGAGGCCGCCAACGGAGAGGAGGCGATCGCGATCGCCCGTGCCCAGAGACCGGATGTCGTCCTGATGGATATCCGGATGCCCGGACTGGACGGTCTCGAGGCTACACGCCGTATCGTCGCCGACAAAGACCTGACGGGGGTACGGGTGCTGATTCTTACGACCTTCGAGGTCGACGAGTACGTCTTCGAGGCGCTGCGGGGCGGCGCCAGCGGGTTTGTGCTGAAGGACATCGAGCCCGCGGAGCTGCTGCAGGCGGTCCGCGTGGTCGCCCGGGGTGACGCCCTCCTCTCCCCGACGGTGACGCGCCGGCTGATCGCCGAGTTTGCCGGTCGCCCCGAACAGCGCCGCATCGCCGCGGCTGACCTCAAGGTCCTGACCGAGAGAGAACGAGAGGTGATGGCCCTGGCAGCTGCCGGATACAGCAACGACGAGATCGCCGCCGAACTCTTTGTCAGCCCGGCGACAGCCAAAACGCACGTCAGCCGGGCCATGTCGAAGCTCGGCGCCCGGGACCGCGCCCAGCTCGTGGTCATCGCGTACGAGACCGGTCTGGTCGCGCCCCGCCTTCGCCCCACCTAGCCGCGCGCGCCTCATCGGGCTGGTCGGCCAGTAGCACCTTTATTCGGTACTCGCCCAGACGAACCATTGCCGGATAAGGGCACGAAGGCCGTCGGCGTCGAATGCAATCGCATTTTCCAGGTCGGGCATGCGATAGGAAAGACGAACGTGCCCTAGATCCGGGCCGACGGCGACAAACACCGTGTCCCCTTGCCGAGTTAGCGCATCCAGAATCCGGCTCTCATCGGCGGTGATATCGGCCAGATCTGTCGTCCGCTTGAGGTAGAGAAAACGTCCATTGAGTTGCAAAACGCCGACTGAGGTAACGACCAGATCATCCGCCCTCTCCGGGACGAGGGATTTCTCGTGCTGCAACCAATCGAACCAGCCCGATTGCTCAGCGTGCGTCTCGGCCATCTCCATAGGTAGAACGACGCAGGCCATTGGGCTCCTTCGCCCAAGGTTTAAGGGTGAGCCAAAATGGTAGGTGGCTAGCCATGCGTGCCGCTGTCTTTTGCGGGCCCGGCTGCCAAGGAGATACGACGATGAGTGAATGGACAAGCAGCGAACTGAGCAGGATCGGAGACGCCGAGGAGATACAGATCGCCGCGCGGCGTCGCGACGACACGGTGCGAAAGCCGGTAACCATCTGGGTGGTCCGCGATGGCGACAGCCTCTACGTCCGATCCGTTAAGGGCCCCTCCTCGGCCTGGTTTCGTGGCACGCAGGAGAGGCACGAAGGTCAGATCCGGGCCGGCGGCGTCGACAAAGACGTCACGTTCGTGAACGCTGAGCACGCCATCGACGATAAAGTCGACGCGGCCTACCGGGCCAAATACCGACGCTACGCCGGAAGCATCCTCAACAGCGTGCTGACCCCCCAAGCGCGATCCACCACGATCAAACTCGTGCCGCGCTCGACCAGCTGAGGCCTCGATGTTATAGTCTCACGCGGGAAACGCTTCTCCCGCGCATATGAATTTGGGAAGCAGACCAGTATCAGCACTGATGAGGCCGCTGCTGTCTCGAGGCGCCCTGGTTGGCGTCACGTTGCTGGCAGTAGTGGGCATCGGGCTCGCCGCTCCGCATCAGCAAGCCGCATCGCCTGCGCATGCACTGTTGGCGCAATCGGCATCCAGCGAAAGCCTGCCGATTTCCGACACAGCGCCCGAGCCAATGGCGCGGGTGACCCCGCGCCCGACGCCAACGCCAGCGGCGCAGCCCCAGGCCATTGCCCGGGTCAAGCCGGCGACCGTACGGGTCAAGCCGGCGGCCGCACCGCCCCACGCGGCCGTCGGCACGGGCCAATGGGGCTTGATCAATCAGGACCGCCAGGCGGCCGGATTGGCGCCGCTACAGTGGAGCCCGTGCCTTGCAAACGTCGCGACCGGGCAGGCGGCGCGCATGGCGGCACAGGGCTACATCTCGCACGCCAACGGCCGTAGCCTCGACCTCGCCTGTCACCTCGGTCCCCTGGCGAGCGAGAGCATTGGGTTCCAGGGAGGCGGCATCAACGACGCCGCGATGAACGCCTGGTTCATGGGCGATCCGCCCCACCGGGCCAACATCATGGGACCCTATCACTACGTCGGCGTGGCCTGGGTGCTGGCATCCAACGGCAACGCCTATCTTGCCGTCGAGTTCGGTTAGTCCGGCTGCGCTATCACGCTTTGTGAGAGTACCTGGACGGTCTCGGTCGGCATGAGGGCGGTTAGGATGGCCGCGTGTTCACCCAACAATCCGCTCTGATCGAGATCGGCCTCGGTGCCGCCGCAATTCTGACTCTCCTCATCTACCTGGTTGGCCGCCGGCCGCGAACCGCTCGACAGTTGCCCTCCCGCCGGCCTCGGCAGGAGGGATTCAGCCTTTCGGCTGGTCGGGTCCCGATCGACGCTCCCCTGCCCGAGACCATGAACATGCTCAGTCGGGACCGGGCGAGCGGGACGCTCCGGGTGACGTCTGGCGAACAGGCCGCCTCCCTCTACTTCGTCTTCGGCCAGCTCTTCCACGCCGAGAAGGACAATCTGGAGGGCGAGGACGCCCTGCGAGAGGTCCTCACCTGGCGCCCCGTGATCAGCACGCTCGACCGGAGATCGGCGCTGCCCGCGAAAGAGACGATCAAGAAGACGGCTTAGCCGACCGGAAAGGCAAAGGTGCCATCCCTCCGCGGGGGGAGGGGCATGACGGCCACGACGGCGTCGAGGTTGAGCTGCCCGTAGACATGAGGAAAGAGTTCAAGGCCACCCTCAAGATTCTCGTTCCGCACCTCGGCGTTAAGCCGATCGATCGCAATGCGCAGGACGACCAGTGTCGCCACGCCGCGAAAGAACAGGTTGGCGACGCGAGCGACCTGCTCTTCGAAAGCGCAATGCACAAAGCCCACCTGGGCTAGCGTCAGCCTTCCCGTGGATAAGGCGTACGTACCCTCGGCCTGCGCGCGCGCCCAATCCGCCTCCGTAGTGACATGAAAGATGTCCCGAGGCCAAGTTCGCTCTATGGTGCGATGAGTTTCCCGGCCCACGGCGGTCATAGTGACATGATCCGAAAACAGCTGGCGCAGAGCTTCGACGGCGACGTCCTTATACCTGGAGATCCGGGCTACGACGCGGCACGCGCGGTTTGGAACGCGATGGTCGACCGGCGACCACGCCTCATCGCTCGCTGCCGCAATGTTCGCGACGTGCAGGCAGCTGTTCGGGCGGCCCGCGATCTCAACCTCGAGATCGGTGTCCGCTGCGGCGGACACAGCGTCGTCGGCCTGGCCGTTCCGAACGACGGGCTGATGATCGATCTCACCCCGATGGGTGCTGTGAGGGTCGATCCGATTCAGAAGCGCGCCTGGGTGCAGGGTGGCGCACTCCTGGGTGCGCTCGACCGAGCGACCCAGCTGCATGGGCTGGCCACGACCGCCGGGAACGTTTCACATACGGGAGTCGGTGGCCTCACCCTCGGCGGCGGTATGGGGTGGCTGGCCCGGCAGTACGGGCTTTCGTGCGACAACGTTGTGGCATTCGAGATGGTCACGGCGGATGGCGAGGTCGTTCGGGCGAGCCAGACCGAGAACGCCGATCTCTACTGGGGACTGCGTGGTGGCGGCGGCAACTTCGGCGTTGTCACCGAATTCGAGTTCCGGCTCCACGAGGTCGGAACCTCGGCGCAGATTACCGAGCTGTCCTTTCCGATCGACGCTGCTGGCTCGGTGCTCCGCACCTGGCGTGACCTGAGCGCGGAGGCGCCCCGGCAAGCCACCTTCACCGCCGGCCTGCCGGGCGATCAGAACGTCGTCACCGTGGGGTTCGTCTGGGTCGGCCATGCGTCGGCCGGCTCGCCCATCCCGAGCCTAAAGCCCCTTGGTCGCCCCCTGACAGAGCGCGTCGTTGAGCTGTCATACGTCGATCTGCAGCGGATCGATGACACGCCGCAAGGACACGCACTACGCCGATATATGAAGGGCCACTACCTTCTCGAGTTATCCGACAATGCGATCGAGGCAATGTTGCAGAGCCGCAGTGAGCCGCCGAGCGGAGGTCTCCCGAATATCGGGCTGCAGGCGTACGGCGGCGCGATCGCCGAGGTGCCAGGCCAGGAGACCGCGTTCGCCTTCCGAGAGACCGCGTTCGAATACGTCGCCGGGAGCCGTTGGACCGACCCCGCGCAGGACGAGACACGAAAGGCGCTCGCGCGGCGTACGGCCGCGGCTCTCGATCCGTTCGCGAAAGGACAGTACGTCAATACGCTCAGCGACGAAGGCGCCGAAGGGGTGCGTCGCGCGTATCCGCCGGAGAAGCTTGCGCGACTGACCGTGCTCAAAGACA
>VBFR01000289.1 GCA_005889345.1 Chloroflexota bacterium | reverse complement strand
GAGGACGCCTGGGGCCTCGCCCCGCTCGGCCAAGCTGCCAACGCGGCGGCCATGCGCGAGTACTTCCGCTAAGCCTGCGACGAAAGAGGGCCCAGACTGGGCCCTCCTTCTCGTGACTACCGGGGCGGGAACTGGGAATTCGGGGCGGGTGTTACGAGGTTGGCGGTTGGCGCATGGGCGGTGAAGCCGATCACGGCGCAGTTGATGTCAATGCCGACGGTGCCGTAGGGGGCGCCACCGGGGCCGGTCAGCAGGTCGGGGCGAGTCGCCGCCAGGTTGAAGACGACGTTCTCATCGATCTGGCGCTTGTCGAGACCCTGGTCGATTGCCTTTTGGGTCCACTGGCCGAGTTGCGCGTCCCATAGTGGGCTGTAGGCGTCCGCGTGCCGGGGATCCTTCAGGGTCGGGAAGTCACCGAAGACATTCAACAGATCGCCGCCATTTCGCAGGGCGCTGATCAGCGCGGTGTTGCCGGCTGACGCGTCTTCGGACGCATGGCCGTCGAGGACGATGTGCTGGAAGCCCTGAGACTGACGATTGTTGGCCCCGGTCTGCCCATTGATGAACCCGAAGAGGCGTTCACGGGCTGACCCGAGGAAGTCGTCACCACCGGTGTACGACGCCCTGGCGAGCGCGGGCACGTAGGTGGAGCGCTCCAGGACAGCGGCCAACGGGTCATCTGCCTCGGTGCTCAGATAGAGGATCGGCTGGCCGGCGTCGAAGCCCTTGACCAGTAGCAGATCGACCCACGAATCAAAGTACTGGCCGGGCGGTGCCGGCGCAGCAATGTGGATGCCGAGGACTCGGTCTGCCGTATTCGTGTGCTGGACCACGTCGAACGGCCCGTTTCCGGTCGCGACGATCGGGGCGTTGTAGACAACTGAAGTTCCATCGATTCGAATGAATGGGCTGTAACCCTTGCCAGCAACCGCACCAGGTGAAAACGATGCCGGAGGGAAGCCGTTGGGTCCGGGTACGAGGCTGCGGGTCGGGCTGAAATCCGGCTCTCCCTGGTAGTGGATCACCGCCTGCCCGAATTTGTTCTGGTCCGCCGTCGGCTGCTCCTGCGCAACCGTCTGCACGCAGTCAGGGCAACCGTTCGCGATGTTGGCGAGCTTGGGCGCATAGTTGAGGCCGCTGTTCTTCGCCAGTCCCTGGTCCGACGCCTCGGTCAGGATGAACCAGACGGTGTGCCCATTCGCCGTCCCCTTGTAGAGCGGAAGACGCACCGTCTCGTGTGTCAGATCGACCTGCAAGGCACTCTCGAGGACCAGATTGTCTCGAGGTAGCAGTCCACTCGATTGCCCGAGGCCAAAAGCGGCCTCACTCTCGGCTGCTGCCGGAGCCATGCCACGGAGGACGAGGCCCGCCAGCAGTGCCAGTAGCGCCACCAGCCCGGCGAACAAGCCGAGTCGGTAGCCGCGCAAATAATGCAGAACACCTTCTTTCATTCACACACTCCTTTCTGTTTTCGACCCGCCTAGGACGGTGTCGAATGGAGGTGTAGTCGCGCCGGACGACCAGGCGTTACAGCTCGGTCGAGGAAGCCTTCATGCGACGAAGGGCGCGCAGCAAGTCGTCGCGAGCGCCCGGTGAGATCGACTCGACCGTGAGGCGTCCGGTGAGCCGCAGGGTCGCGTGCATCTCCGCGACGTACTCACGGCAAGGCGGGCATGTGAGGATGTGCGCGTCGAAGCGCGCCCGGTCGCGTTCGGGAAGCGTTCCCTCCAGGTAGTCGGTGATGATCTCCACCAACTCCTTGCAGGCGAGGTCGGTCGTGATGTCGTCTGTCATTGCCCTGCCTGCTTAGTATCGGAAATGGACTCGGCGTTACACAGGGTGGCGGTGTCATTGAAGTAGCGCTCGAGCACGGCCCGCACCCGGCTTCGACCGCGGTGCAGAAGCACCCGCTGGTTCGCCTCGCTGATGTCGAGAGCGGCGCACACGTCGGCCGCCGGCCATCCATGAACGTCCCGCAGCGCGACCACCACCTGCTGGGCTCGCGGCAAGTCCTCGAGCGCCCGTCGCACGACGGCCATTGTCTCCCGATCGAGCGCGGTGCCTTCGGGCCCCATCGACCATGGTTGCGGCGGCGTCGCCCAATGATGTGGCCACTGTGGATGACTCGCCGGTAAGAACCTGTCAGGGTCGACCGCCGGTTCGTCACCGTAGTCGACTTCGAATTCAGAGAATGGGATGGTCCTCCGCTCGCGTTGTGCGCGCGTCTTGGCGATGTTCGTCAGGATCTTGAAGAGCCAGGTCTTGACCGAGGACCGTCCCTCAAAGCGACCGATGCCCGTAACGACCGCCATCCAGGTTTCTTGGACGACCTCTTCAGCGATCGATGGACTCTGAACGAACGCGAGCGCCAACCGCAGCAGCGGCGCGCTGTAGGCATCGATCAGACGGGCAAAGGCCGCCTCATCGCCGTCGCGCAACAGCGCGATGAGTTCCGCGTCCGAATCGCGGACGATTGTTTGGCTGCCCATCGTGTCAGGCAGCGTACGTCCGTCGTTGGACCATCGCAAATTACCTATGAGAAGTGGTCCCATGAGAGCGTCCGAGGAAATATCCGCGCAAACGGATCGTCCGCGAGAATCGGAAGGCGGCCTCGACCTCGGGCGGATCGACGCTCACGGAGAGAACTGGAGGTCCGCCAGTTCGAAGTCGGTGAACCGATCTCCGGGCCTGAGCCTCTGGGTCGTCGATGGCATGGTCCATGAGTGCTGTCTTCCGCAGAGCCCCAGCGTTACAGTTCTGGTGCTTACATCCCGGTGATCTGGCCGACCTCGATGAGGTGCCCATCCGGATCACGGATGTAGGCACGAATCTCTCGCCCGTGGTCCTTGGGCTCGGTCAGGAACTTCGCGCCCTTGGCCGACCAGTCCTTGTAGGCCTTCTTGATGTCGGCAACCCGGATGTTCATGAAGGCGCTCGCGCGGTTCGGGTCTTTTGGGGTTTCGAGCGTGACCGTGGGCTTGTCATCCGTCGGACCGCCGCCGGCGTTCAGGATCAGCCACGTGTTCGCCACCCTCATGATGACCGGATCTCGCTCCAGCACCACCTTGCCGTCGAAGATCTTCTGATAGAAGTCGCGTGATCGGTCCTGGTCCGAGACGACGAGAAACTGGGTAATCACGAAGCCGTCTTTCGGTGCCGGGAAATCGTTTGGGTCCACTGGCTCACCTCCGTCGTCCATTCTGAGCCTGACAGACTCCGGGTGCGCCCGTCGTATACGCAGGGACGCGCATAATCGCGGGATGGACAACTTCGTCATCGAATTCGACGACCCCGCGCGGCGCTGGCTCGAGGAGCACCCAAACCGGGATGCGCTTGTCATCGCCTACAGCGACGCGCGTTGCTGAGGCGGAGGTCACATCCGTGACCTGCGGCTCCGTCGGAGCCGGCAAGCCGACGAGCAGTCGGCCCTCGTCGACATCGGGTCGGTAGCCGGCCGGCGGATCCTTCTCGACCCGCGAATCATGCCTCGCATCCCTCACGTCATCCCTGTCACCGTTCGTGGTCTCGGCCCCTTCCGCGGCCTGCACCTGGATTTTTCCGGCGATGAGTGGGCGCGCCTGCTCTACGACACGCCCTAGCGCGCTCGATCGCCATCTCGCCTGCGACGGTTACGATCCATCTATGTTCACGACGCGACCCGAGCTGCGCGGAACCTTCGGGATGGTCAGCTCCACCCACTGGATCGCCTCGCAAACCGGGATGGCGGTGCTCGAGCGTGGCGGCAACGCGTTCGACGCGGCGGTCGCCGCGGGGTTCGTCCTCCAGGTGGTCGAGCCGCACCTCAACGGCCCAGGTGGGGAGGTGCCGATCATCCTCTGGGACGCGCGCCGGGCGGCGGTAGAGGTGATCTGCGGTCAGGGTCCGGCCCCCAGGGCCGCCAGCACCAGCCACTTTCGATCACTCGGGTTCGACGACATTCCGGGCACCGGCCTGCTGGCCGCCTGCGTGCCCGGGGCCTTCGGTGGCTGGCTGCGCTTACTTGCTGACCACGGCACGATGCGCCTGCGTGACGTCCTGCAACCCGCCATCGACTACGCGAGCGACGGCTATCCGGTTGTCCCGCCGATTTCCCAGGCGATCGCCCAGGTCCAGAGTCTTTTCCGCGACGAGTGGCGAGAGTCGGCGCGCGTCTACCTCGGCGATGGTGTGCCGCGCCCGCAGAGCACCTTTCGCAGCCCAGACCTCGCCAGGACCTATGGCCGCATCCTCGATGAGGCGGAGCGCGCCAGTGGCGACCGCG
>VBFR01000288.1 GCA_005889345.1 Chloroflexota bacterium | reverse complement strand
AGCGGATCCTCTGGGAGATGCTCGACGACTTCGTCCTGGTGCCGGACGCGGAGATCCGCACCGCGGTTCGGCTAATGATCGAGACGACCCGCAACCTCACCGAGCCCGCCGGCGCGGCGCCACTCGCGGCCGCCCTTCGGCTCAAGGACCGACTCAAGGGCAAGCGCCTGGCGCTGATTCTCAGCGGCTCCAATATCACGACGACGCAGCTCCGAGACTTGCTCGCCAGCTGACCTAACTGCGCTCGAGGACGACGATCGGGATCTCGCGCTTTGTCAGCGTCTGCTGCTGCTCAATGTAGGGAACGAAATGCTTGAGCCCGTCCCGTTCTTCGGGGCGCGCGGTCCGAGCGCGGACTTTGAACTTGGCTGGACCAACCTCGACCGTCGCGATCGGGCGCGCCAGCAGATTCTGGTACCAGCCCGGATGCGATGGGGCGCCGTTCCCGGATGCAATGACGACGTAGCGGTCGCCATCTTTCCCGAAGCCGAGCACCGCCGTCCGTTCCTTGCCGGATTTTGCGCCGGTTGTCGTCAAGAGCATGAGTGTCCGCCCAGCCATCCGGCCGCTGAGCTGTCCGTGATTCGCTCGGAACTCCTCGATCAGCTTCTTGTTGAACGCGTTCATATCGGTCGGGATCTGGGCAGGGGGCTTTCGATCGGTCGGTTCTGGACTCATGAATTGAGGTTAGCCGACCTCGGCCATGGGGCGCCCCGCTGGCGGATCGGAGCAGGACGCCCCCTGGATCGTGCTAGTCGCGGGCCGAATAGAACACACCGTTTCGCTCTTTACCGACCTGGGCGAAATTGGTGTGTTGCGTCGACGCCGACGGATCGGAACGGAAAGAGAATCCAGCTTCGTGAGCCGACCACGCGATGGTTGCTGTCGTCTGCCGGCCGCTGAAGTGGAAATTGGTGCCGTCGTCTGATGTCAGCGGCCTGCCGTCGCCAGCCCATCGAAGGCTGTAGGAGACCGTGGCATCGATCGAATCGCCATCGGCGAGCGCATTGCCGACGCTGAAATAGTCGAAGAGGGCCAGGTTTTTGACGTCCCAGGACGCACCCTTCTCGAAGTCATCCCCTCCTGCATGGGCGCTCGAGTTCGGAACGCGATTGGTCCAAAACAGCCCGCTCGGGAACGGCCGGATGTCGAGATTGAAATCGTGGATTTGATTCCGACGCGCCGCGTCGGTAAAGATGTCCAGTCAGACAAACCCGAAGGTTGCGTGATGCTTCCCGCCGTCGACACCAACGTAGGTGCCCTTCATGAACCGATTGTCGGCCGCGGTAAACATGTGAGTCGATTTACCGCTCTTTGTGTCCGTGCCCCAGCCTTCGCCCAGGAGGTCCGCGCCGGCGATCACCCCGCGAAAATCGGTGATACTGGACGGCTCGGTCGTCGGCGTGAGGAACTGGAAATGGAACGGGCTGCCATCGAAGACTTGCGGAATCGGCCTGGGCTCCACGGTTCCCGCGGCATCTACCAGCAAGGGGGCCCACAGCGGCGTGCTCAATGCAGCACCGCTCACAGCTGCGGTGGACCCGATGAACTGACGACGCGACATAGCGCGCTCCCAGAAGTGGGAGTGCCCGACATAGCCCTCGGGCATAGGCATCACGAAGTTGTCTGGGATTTTCATCGACACCTCCTCCTCGCCTGCGTCGACCCTTCGACTGCCGTAAGTAGATGCCTAGGTAGACGGGATGTCAATACGGTCAGAAGCGAACGACTGTTCGCGTGCCAGCCAGCCGGCCAGCTGGAACGCTACTTGACCTGGATCATTCCGACACAGTTCTTGCCCGGATCGATGAACCAGGCCATCCAGGCGAAGCCAATGTCGGCGATACCATCGACGGTCTTGAGGCTAGGCGTGTCGTAGTCCTCGATCTTGACGCCGCGCTTCTTCAACTCAGCGACCTCCGCCCGAACGTCCTTCACGCGGAACGCCGCCTGCGTCTGATCATCTTTGGTGCCAACCGTGCTCTTGCTGACCGTGAATTGACTGT
The DNA here is from genome assembly GCA_005889345.1 of Chloroflexota bacterium. Taxonomy (GTDB): domain Bacteria; phylum Chloroflexota; class Dormibacteria; order CF-121; family CF-121; genus CF-13. The sequence continues at coordinate 66 of VBFR01000288.1, read as the reverse complement.
CGCCGCCGCACTTGAAGACCAAAGCCCCGGGGCTCTCGTTGAGAACCTTCAAGCCGATCTTGTTTG
>VBFR01000287.1 GCA_005889345.1 Chloroflexota bacterium | reverse complement strand
CGATCTCGGCGCGGATGAACTCGGACTCGGTCTCACGGTGGCGCCGCTCGAGATTTGGGATGATGCCTTCGTACGACGTCTCGTACCAGCGGCGCTGCCCCTCGCTGTTGACGTACTTCACGCGCAAGGGGTCGCCGTTGTTGCCATAGAGAATGATCTGCCGCTCTTTGACGGTCAGCTTGCCGAAGGGCCTGTCCATCGGGATCTTGTACCGATTCGCGACGGCCTCGACCAGGTCGTTGTAGAAATATGACGACCGGCCGAGCGTGCGGATCGCGCCCTCGGCGAGCGGCCGGCTCTTGTCCGGGATGACGAGATCCGGATCGATCTCGAGCTTGCTGCCCAGCCCGGTGCACGCCGGGCAGGCGCCATGCGGGTTGTTGAACGAAAAGTTGCGCGGCGCGAGCTCCTCCATCGAGAAGCCGTCGTAGGGGCAGGCGAAGTTCTGGCTGAACAGCTGCTCCTCGCCCTTACCGTCGGCGCGCGCCAGGAGGACGAGCCCACCGGCCATCTTCGCGGCGGTCTCGACTGACTCGCGCAGCCGGCTGATGCCCTCTCGATCGATCACCAGCCGGTCGACGACGATGTCGACGCTGTGCTTCTTGTTCTTGTCCAATGAGATCCGTTCCGTCAGCTCGTACAAATTGCCGTCGACCCGCGCCCGGACGAAGCCGGCCTTTTTGGCTTCCGAGAGCACGTCCTGGTGCTCGCCCTTGCGATCGCGAACGACGGGGGCAAGGATCATGACCCGGCTCCCCTGGGGGAGCTCCATGACCTTGTCGGCAATCTGCTCCGTGGTCTGGCGCGTGATCTCGTGTCCGCTGATCGGGCAGTGAGGGTGGCCGATGCGGGCCCACATCAGGCGCATGTAGTCGTAAATCTCTGTGACCGTCCCAACGGTCGACCGCGGGTTGTGGCTGGTCCCCTTCTGGTCGATCGAGATCGCCGGCGACAACCCATCGATCTGATCGACGTCCGGTTTGTCCATTTGTCCGAGGAACTGCCGTGCATACGACGACAGCGACTCGACGTAGCGCCGCTGCCCCTCGGCGTAGATCGTGTCGAAGGCAAGAGAAGATTTCCCTGAGCCTGAAAGTCCGGTGAAGACGACGAGCTTGTCCCGGGGGATGGTCAGGTCGATGTCTCTCAGGTTGTGCTCGCGCGCACCCTTGATCACGATCTCGGTGTGTTGCAATGACTTGTTGCCTGCGGCGGCCTTCTTGTCAGCCACCGACGCGCGCCCTCATGCGGCTGGTCTTCGGCTTGCGCCACATCCCCGACTCGGCGGCCGCGGCCGGCGGCAAGGACTCCCGATAGGCCATAGCGTCGCGACGAAGCGCCACGAGCCGGTCGCGCAGTTCCGCCGCCCGCTCGAACTGCAGGTCGCGAGCGGCTTTCTTCATCTGGCGTTCGAGGTCTTTGATCAGACGCTCGATCTCGTCGGGCGGCAAGCCGGACGCGAGCGTCGCGATCGTCTCTTCGATGGCTTTCTCTTGGTGCTTCTCGAGGTTGTAGACGGCCTTCACGATGGTGGCCGGCGTGATGCCGTGTTCCTCGTTATAGGCAATCTGGATGGTGCGACGGCGGTCGGTCTCGTCGATCGCCCGTTGCATCGAGCCGCTGATCCTGTCCGCGTACATGATGACGTGCCCTTCCACGTTGCGGGCGGCCCGCCCCGTCGTCTGGATCAGTGAGCGTGCGTCGCGCATGTAGCTCTCCTTGTCGGCGTCGAGGATCGCGATCAGCGCCACCTCGGGCAGATCGAGGCCTTCCCGGAGAAGGTTGATGCCGACGAGCACGTCGAAAACGCCGAGCCGCAGGTCGCGCAGGATCTCGACGCGCTCCAGCGTATCGACGTCCGAGTGCAGGTAGTTCACCTTGATGCCCATTTCGCGCAGGTAGTCGGTCATGTCTTCCGCCATCTTCTTCGTCAGCACGGTGATCAGCGTGCGCTGTTTTTTTTCCACCCGCTTGTGGATCTCCCCGATCAGGTCGTCGATCTGACCCTTCGTCGGGCGGACTTCCACGGTCGGGTCGACCAGGCCGGTCGGCCGGATGATGACCTCGATCGTCTGCTGGGAGCGCTGTTCCTCGTAGGGGCCAGGGGTGGCGGTGACGTAGACCACCTGTTGTACCTTGCGCTCCCATTCCGCAAACGTGAGCGGCCGGTTGTCGAGCGCCGACGGCAGCCGGAAGCCGTAGTCGACCAGCGGGATCTTCCGCGACCGGTCGCCGCCGTACATGCCGCAGATCTGGGGGACGCCGACGTGCGACTCGTCGACGACCACCAGGGTGTCTTCGGGCAGGAAGTCCATCAGCGTATAGGGCTCCTGGCCAGGGCGCCGGCCGGTGAGGTGCCGCGAGTAGTTCTCAATCCCGGCGCAACTGCCGGTCTCCCGCATCATCTCCATGTCGAAGAGCGTCCGCTGGCGCAGACGCTGCGCCTCGAGCAGCTTCCCCTGGCTTTCGAACCAGGCGACGCGCTCGTCGAGCTCTTCGTTGATCCCGTCGAGCGCCCGCAGCAGCTTCTGGCGGGGGGTCACGTAGTGGGTCGCCGGAAACACCTGGAAGGACTCGATGTCGCCGATGACCTCGCCGGTCAATGGATCGATCTGAACGATTCGCTCGACGTCGTCGCCGTTGAATTGCACCCGGGTCGCAATCTGATCGTAAGACGGCTGCACGTCGACGGTATCGCCGCGCACTCGAAAGCGCGACCGGCCGAAATCGACGTCGTTGCGCTGGTATTGCAGGTTGGTGAGCTTGCGCAGAAAAATATCGCGGCGAAAGCCTTCACCGGCATGGATCTCGACCGACTCGCCGAGGTAGTCCTCGGGCGAGCCGACGCCGTAAATGCAAGAGACGCTGGCCACGACGATGACGTCGCGGCGGGTCAGCAGCGCCCGGGTGGCGGATTGGCGCAGCCGATCGATCTCGTCGTTGCGAGATGAATCTTTCTCGATATACGTATCGCTGCGGGGAATATAGGCCTCGGGCTGGTAATAGTCGTAGTAGCTGACGAAGTACTCGACGGCGTTCTGGGGAAAGAACGAGCGGAACTCGCTGCACAGCTGGGCAGCGAGCGTCTTGTTCGGCGACATGACGAGCGTCGGCCGCTGGATCTCCTGGATCATCTGGGCGACGACCATCGTCTTGCCGGAGCCGGTAACACCCATCAGGACCTGGTGCTTTTGGCCCCTGTCGACCCCTTCGGCCAGCTTTTTGATCGCCTCCGGCTGGCCGCCGGCCGGCGCAAAGCCAGCCGTAAACACGAAGTTGGGCATGCGTCAATTGTAGGTAGTCGGATTCATCGCTAAACCCCTACGGTGCAGGAATAAACGACCCGAATAGTAGAAGGGCGGCCAGTTCCGCCGAGAGGGCCAGCAGGTAGAAGGCGGTTACGACGCCACCACAGAGAGCGCCCGCCTTCGCCTGGCGAGCCCCCGGGAGGGTCCCCGCGCTCCCGTTGGACAATCCCGAGAGGGTAAATCAAAGCGACCGATGCGATCCCTAGCGCCAACGCCCACGCGGCACGGGGATTAACGGCGGAAGCTTGGAGTGTCACAGGGCGACCTCTCCTCTAGCACGTAAAGGCGCCTCGGTTCTTATGCGGACACAACGTCCCACGAAGACCCATTCTGTCCAACTTTTCGAGCCCGCGAGAGTTGCGACACACAGCTGTCGTTACCCTGGTTCACGATGTAAGCATGGCCGCAGTGTGCGATCGCTCCGGACCCCCCGTTGCAGGACTCCGGGCAGCCGTCGACAAAATGGCCGAATGGATTCAGTCGGCCGACGGCGAGGCGCTGGGCGAAGGGCTGATCCAGATCCGGGAAGCCGGCGTCGACCCGCTGGAGGCGGTGTTCGCAACGGGTGTCCGCCGTTTTGACAAGTCGGGCGAGTACAAGGCCGATGGCGCGCTTTCAGTGACGGCCTGGCTGCGCTGGAAGTGCAAGCTCTCCGGCGGTGCCGCCATGGAGCGGGTGGAAATCGCCCGCCAGCTCGAGAAGCTGCCCCAGACCGAGGCGGCTTTTGCCAGCGGCGAGGTCGGCTACCAGCATGTCGCCGTCCTGGCGCGCGCGGCGGAGCACGTCGGCGCGGCGGCCGTCCGCAAAGAAGAAGGCAAGCTGCTGCAGTCGGCCCAGACGATGGATCCGGGCCAGTTCACCACCGTCGCCAAGAACTTTGAGCACCGCGTGGATGCGGCGGGCGCCCTGGCAGAGGCCAACCACGCCTATCAGCGGCGCTACTTCCACATCGGCGAGCCGGTCGACGGCCTGGTGCGCGTCGACGGCCTGCTCGATGCCGAGGGCGGCGCCACGCTGCGCACGGCGCTGCAGCCGTTCATGAAGCCAATCCCGAACGACGAGCGCAGCTACGGCCAGCGCAGCGTT
>VBFR01000271.1 GCA_005889345.1 Chloroflexota bacterium | reverse complement strand
TCGGTGTCGAAGTTCTCGCGCCGGTAAGTCACGTGCGGGCTCTGCGCGGTGTAAAGCGCGATCAGCGCCTCAGTCTCGGCCTGGCCGTTGCCGGTCCCTGGACGAAACAGGCCGATGAGCTGGGCATCGGCCTGCAGGCTTCTCGCGGCGCCAACCGATTGAGGCGTGAGCGTGTTGAGACCGTCACGGGTCAGATCCATCGCCTGCGTGCTCCGCGATGCGGCGACGTTGGCAGCGACCAACAGCGTGAGAACCACTACGGCGACCACGATTGACGGGCCCTTCATCGTCTGGACCTCAACAGGGGAATGGCGAGAACCAGGGCGCCCAGCCACAAGCTCGCGAAGTAGACAGCGTCGCGCAGCGCCAGCTGGCCGAGGCTGAACGATTGGTATCGATTGAAGGCGCTGACATAGTCGAGGAAGTCGATCCGCGCGGTTCCGCTGAACGACCCGGCAACAAACGTTGAGTACCACACCCATCCGATCAGTGCCAGGCCCAGCACATACGCGACGACCCTGTTGTTCACCGCGCCCGAGGTGAGGACGCCGATGGCTATCGCGGCCGCCCCCACCGCAAGCAAGCCCACGTACGTCGCGCCGATCAGTCCGATGTCGAGCGTCTGGCCTCGAGCAAAGATCGCGAGCAGGACCACGTAGACGAGCGTCATTGCGATGAGCAGGACGTAGAAGGCGAACCCGCCCAGCCAGCGGCCCGCAACGAGCTCATAGTCGCGCGCCGGGATCCTCGTCGAGCCCTGGGCTCGCAGCCGCAGCGTCAGCAGCGGCGCGAGGGCCAGCGTGAGCAGCCCGTTGATAACCTGGTAGATCCCATCGAAGCTCGCCTGCTGACCGGCGATGACGGTGCCTATGAACCCGAAGCCGGAGGCGAAGAACAGGAAGACGGCAGCGACTCCCCAGCCCAATGGCGCGCGCAGCAAGGCCACGAGTTCGCGGCGTGCGATAGCGCCGATGGTCCCGATCGAGCTACGCCTCGGCAGAACCTGGGTAGGGGCCGCGATCCTGGCCGGGACCGCGGCAGCGTTGACGCGTATCGCCTCCGAGCGCACGTGTCGGCCAGCACGTTGCTTGCGCGCCTTGGTGCGCGCGCGCCGCCGCGAGGACTTGCTCACGCTATCCCATACACGCCGTCAGAACGTCAGGTCGAATGAATCGAGGCCGCCGCTTGCACCAGACCAGTCGGCCTGGACAGCGCTGA
>VBFR01000147.1 GCA_005889345.1 Chloroflexota bacterium | reverse complement strand
CGCTTGCCGAGACCATCCGCGACACCGAGCGGCGCCAAGCCGAACTCATGCGTGGAGGTGTTTCCCTGCGTAGCCAGGTTCAGTTTGATGTCTACCTTGCACAGCGCGAAGAGACGCCTTCCCTCAGTTTCCGCGACCACTTGCGAGGCGTGGGCGGGGCCATTGAGGAATGACCGGAATCGCATCGTGATCGACGCATTATCAACTACAACGACGGGGTGCTGCGCGGTTAGCTCTAACGTGAGCCGGCCGTAGCGGGCTCGAGGTCGGCAACGGCAGGGATGAGCTTTTCGCCGATCATCTCAAGCCGTTTTAACTCGTAGGGCTTCGGCACGTGGCCGATCACGCTCTGGATGCCCATGCCGGCGAGCCACTTGAGGCCGCCGATCACCTTGCCGAGGTTTTCGCCGTTGTCGCCCAGATCGAACGTGAACAAGGAGGTCTTCTCGATGTCGTCGTAATTGCGGCCGACGGCCTGGCAATGCTCCCGCAGGATCTCGAGCTTACGCGGAATTTCGGGAGTGGGGAAGAGGTTGCAGGCATCGGCATACTGGGCGACCAGCCGCAGGGTTTTCTTTTCGCCGCCGCCACCGATGAGGATGGGTGGGTGGGGCCGGGTGAGCGATTGCGGAGAATTGAGCGGGCGCTCGAGCTGATAGTGCTCGCTGCGGAACGGCTTTTCGCTGCCGCGTTTACCTTCCCACATCTGCTGGCAGATCTGGAGTGTCTCCTCGAGCCGCTCGAACCGCTCCTTGATTGGCGGGAACGGGATGCCGAGGCCGCGGCTTTCTGCTTCGTTCCAGGCGGCGCCAATGCCGAGCCAGGCGCGACCCCCGGAGAGGACGTCGAGAGTGGTAACCGTCTTGGCGAGGATGCCCGGCTGGTGGTAGACCACGCCGGTCACCATGGTGCCGAGCTTGGCGCGCTTGGTCACCGCGGCGATGTAGCTGAGCGCGCTGTAGCCCTCGAGCATCTCGTGATGTTCGGGACCGTTCATGCGGATCTGCCAGAAGTGGTCCATCACCCAAATGGAGTCGAAGCCGGCCTGGTCCGCGGTGCGCGCAATGTCGGCGAGCGTGCTGCCAAGCTTGGCGGGCCCTGCTGGCCAGGTGAAATCAGCGATGTCGAGTCCGAGCTTCATAACTCCTGTTCAGGATAGCGAGTCGTCTTGTTACGCGGTCTGTCCGAGATCAGTCTTCAGTTGCGTCACGAGCTGATAGACCCTGTCCACGTCAGCGATGTCATAGAAGGTAGGGGCGGCTGGGCCGGACCGGGCGCCCATGAAGTCCATGCCACTGTTGGCGTATACGCCGGCGGCCCAGTTCGGCGATGACCCAAACTCGAGTGTCCCGCCTCCATCTCGTCGCACCATCTTGTTGATGGTCGGGAGTTGATTCAGAAAGAGCGTCTGCAATTGGCGTGACCGCGCCGTGGTCAGGATGAGCGCTCGCTGGTTGGTGAGGGCATAAAAGGTACGGCGATTCCTGTAGCGCTTATACAGAAAGCGACCCCAAATGAGGTACTGGCCGACCAACACGAACGGGACGCCCCAGAGGACGAAGAATCCGGGCGCCGGGCCTTTCCCGCCAAGAAGTCCGAGCACCGCTGCCTCCCAGAAGATCGCGAAGCCGCCCCAGAGGATGCTGAAGGGTACGAGGAAGATGTCACCGCCACTGAACCGAAAGCGCGGGTCAGGTTGCGCGGCCCAGACCACCCTCTCGTCCCTGAGCAAGTCCGCTTGAAACTTCTGGGCTAGATCCAGTCCGTAGTCCACACCTCTATCATCCGACGAGGCCGATGAACCCTGTGTTTTGCGTCCGGAACGACCGGGACGACACGCTTGGCATTACGCCCGGCACCCTTGCCCAGGCGGGCGTCCCACTGATGGGTCTGGATGCCTTCGACGCCGGTGTCCGGTGGCCGGCGCTGGAGGAGATCAGCGGCCTTATTGTCTTCGGCGGCGAGATGAACGTTGACGAGGTCGACCTGCATCCACAATTGCTGACGCAGCGAGAACTGATGCGGCGAGCGGCGGATATCGGGATTCCGGTGTTGGGCATCTGCCTGGGCGCGCAGATGCTTGCACGGGCCTTCGACGCGCGGGTGTATCGGGCGCCCGTTCGCGAGCTCGGCTTCAAGCCGGTGCGGATCAGTCAGCTGGGAGAGCGCGATCCGTTATTGAGCGCGTTCCAGAGCGGCGATCGCGTGTTCCAGTGGCACGAAGACACGTTCGACCTTCCCGCCGGTGCCGACCTGCTGGCGTCTGGCGATGATGTGCCGATCCAGGCCTACCGTGTCGGGCATAACGCCTGGGGCGTGCAGTTTCATTTCGAGGTGGACGCCCAGGGCGTCGAGGCGTGGTTGCGAGCGGCGGAGCCGACGCTCGAGCGAGTCTGGAAACGAACGGCCGACGAGGTGCGCGACGAGCTGCGAATGTACCTCGATGCGCAGCAGCAACGGTCACGTGCCCTGCTCACGGCCTTCGCCGCCAAGGTTCAGTTGGGCGTGAGGCAGGCCGGGTAGGGACGGTTCACGGCGCACGGACCAATGGTCGCAACGACATGGGCGCGCTGGACGGCTGTGTCGATGGCGCCCTTCGAGACGCCACCCTGCTGCGTCAGTCGTGTTTCGAGGATTCGATAACGAAGAAGCGATGAGAACTCTGACCTGGCAATACCCACCTGCTCGAGGTTCTGCTCGAACGCAACGGGTCCGCCGAAGGCTGCCTCGGCTGTCGCCAGCGATTGCTCGAGGTCAGCCGGCGTGATCGCGATCCCGCGTTGCGTTGCGAGTTGCTCGAGCACCGCGTCGCGCACCAGTTCCCGGATGACGAACGATTCGATACTCGCGAGCCGGCGCTGACCGGACGCGGAATGCCAGTTGACCTGGCTACCAGTGCGCTCAAATTTGTGCTGCTCGGTAGCGACAATGGACTGATACAACGCAACCGAAATGGGCCGGCCGTTTACCGAAAACGGCGGGTCCTGGGCTTTCGTGCCGCAGGCCACCAGTGCGACACCGAGGACGGCGATGGCCAGAAGTCGAAGCATCGGGATCGACATGTTGCTCACCTCACACCGGGAATGGCCTGGGCGGTGAGCCCGAGGCCGGCAATGGTTACCACGAGCGCGCTGGCAATGGGCACGAACCGGGCCGAGCGGGCTACAACGGCCCCCACCCTGACCCTCCCCCCGAGGGGGAGGAAAGAATGAACCAGGGGCAGGCCCCCGGCGAGCGCCAGGCCGATGCCAGTCAAGACGGCAGCGAGGCCCAGGCTGAACGACGCGATCAGCAGGATCCCATAGGGCAGCCGGTGCAGCGATATCGCTGCCAGCAGGACGACGAGCGCTGACGGACACGGGATGATGCCGCTCGAGATGCCGAGCGCGAGCAACCCACGGGCTCCGATCGGAGCATGGTCGTGGTCATGGTTATGACCGTGGATCGCGGCGCGCGCCCGGGAGAGCAGCAACGCGCCGCCAATTCCGAGGATCAAAAGTCCCGAGAGGAGGGTTACCCAGGGATAGAGCTGTTCCGGCGTAACTACCGAGGCCGCTAAGAGCGTGACCAGCCCCAGCAAAAAGACGCCGGCCGTATGGGTGACCGTGATCGTCAGTCCCAGGGAGATAGCGTGACGGGTGGTTCCGCGGGCGCCGACGAGATAGCCGGCCATGACCGCCTTGCCGTGTCCCGGCGACAACGCGTGCAGGGCACCGAGCGCGATCGCCGCCAGAATCGATCCGCCGAGTGTGAAGAGGGATAGATGAGCCGGCGTGATCAGCGCGGCAAAACGATCGGTGATGAGGTGCGCCGGGCTTGATGCGGTGAGCCCCAGCCCACGCGGCTGGATCGCCTCAGCCCCCGCCGTGGGAACGAAGGTAAAGTGCGCCTCCGTCATCTCCAGCGGACTGGTCAGCATGTCTTGCGGATAGGTGCGCAGTGCGTTGCTGACACTCGTGGTCGGTGCACTGGAATCGAGCAGGCGGGCCCCGCCGGTCTGCTGCACGACGATCTCCTTCCACCCGAGGCGACCGGCGTAATTGGTGTCGTGATAGACCCCTGGCTGGCGGCCGCTTTGCGACACTGCCGCTGAGAGCAGGATCTGCAGCCGCATGGTTTGCAGCCCACCCTGGCCGTCGACGTAGCTAACCGAATGCCCGTCGATCGCGAGCGCCATCCGCTGCGGGCCGAGGTCGAGCCGTAGCCCGGCGGCGAGGTCGCGGACTCGTCGATCCAGGTAGGCCGGGTCGTCCGCGATCCGCTGCTTTTCCTGGAAGGTCGGGATCTCCGCGTAGTCGACCACGTAGAGCACGTCGATGCGGTCGCCATCGACCAGGACCTGACTGAAGCGGTTGATGGTGAAGTTCCCAAGCGGATGAGCAAAGGCGGGCACGGCGACGGCAAGTGACAGCCCAAGTGCCCCGAGCAGGGCTAGGAGGGCGCGATAGGGGTTCATACGCCCCCACCCTGCCCTCCCCCGCGGACAGAGGCCAGAGTCTGTCGGGCGACGGGCGACCAGATGACCGAGAAGTACGGGTTGATCCGAAGGGCCGTTTGCAGGTCGGTGCGCGCCGTGCTCGTTTGCCCGAGCCGCGCCTCGATCATGCCCCGATGGAAATACATGCCGGCGTCGCGGGTGCCAAGCCGGATTGCCTGGTCCGAGGCGGTCAGCGCCGCCGCGTCTTCGCCCGCCTGGTAAAGCGTCCACGCGAGAATGTCGGCGCTCCGCACGCTCGGCCGGTCTGCCATCGCGCGCCGGGCGGCGGCCAGCGCGGCGGGCAGATCGCGCCGGTGGTCGGCGTCGAAGAGCGCGAGCTCGGCATCGAGGTCGACGCCGTTCGCCCGGTAGAGCTGCTGCTCGGCGACCGCCAGGTCATACGTCTGCGCAGCCCTGCCCGAATCACCGGCTGCCGCATAGGCATCGCCCAGCCCGATCACGAAATCGGGAAGCGGGTAGACATCGACCGCTGCGCGGTATCGGTCGATCGCGGCGGCGTACCGACCGCGAGCGGCCTCCAGACGCGCCAGCCCGGCGAGCGCGTACGGATACCTCGGCTGGTCGAAGAGCGCGCGGCGGTAGGCTGCCTCAGCATCCGCCAAGCGCCCGCCATTGAAATAGAGGTTGGCGAGCAAGACCCGGGTGTAGGCGCCGTTCTCGGGCACAGTGCCGCCGGCCTCGACCGCCTGCTGCATCGCGGAGATCGCGCCATCAACGTCGCCGAACAACTCCCGGGCATAGGAGACGCGGGCGTAGGAGCCGAGGTCCGGTCGCCGGTCGACCATCGCCTGGAACGTCTGCACCGCATCGGCATAGCGCCCCAGCTCGATCTGGGCATCGCCGATGATGCCAAGGGGCCGCGCGCCCGCAGGGTCCAGCTGCGCAGCGCGGTCTCCCCACGTAAGCGCGCTGACGAACTCGTGGCGCGCGAGTGCGAGCAAGCCCATGCTCGTCGATGCCTGTGCATCGCCCGGGTCGTGCGCTAACGCCCGCTTCAGCAGGGCCTCGACCTTGCCGTAGTACGAGGGATCGCCGACCTCGCGCACCTTTTGCAGATAGGCGGCGGCCAGATCGTCGATCGATTTCCAGTCGTCAGCGTGCTGGCGAATGCGTGCCTGGTTGCGCGCGACGACATCGTCTGTCTTGAGGCTGACGGCGAGCCCGGTGTGCGGCGCCACCGGGTTCGCGAGGCCAGACGCCGAGGGTCCACAGGCCGCCACGATCGTGCCGATCAGTGCCGCTGCCGCGATCGTCGTGACGCTGTGTCCGTTCATCTCTTCGCTCCCTTAGGGCATGTTCGGGTCGTTGAGATACGGGAAGCTCGACTGCGCGGTCGGATGGTCTGAGTCCTGGCTCACACCCTGGTGCAGTTGCCCGGCGTTGGCACCGGCGTGGCAGCTCGGGATGACGCCGCCGAAGCCGCAGAAGGCCCCGTCAAAGGCGTTGAGCTCGGTGTCGACGACGTTCTCGGTCAGGTTCCGGCCGTTGGGGAAGCCGAAACTCGGGACGTCCATGTTGTAGCGGAGCTCATCCGCAAACGCGGACCATTGAGCGGGACGGTTGAGCGTATTCACGCCCCGCAGCAGGATGTCGACGAGGTCCTGCCGGTTGGTGGTGTCGACGCCCTGGCCAAAGAGGACGTTGAAGTAGACGGCCAGCAGCGGGTTCTGGTAGCGGGGCAGGAACTGCGAATCACTGGCGGGTCGCGCGGCGTTGAAGAGGTCCTTCTGCCCGAGGCCGATCACCACTTCGTTGATCAGCGGGTTGCCCAACCGCGAGACCTGGACCCAGTTGCCGTCGGACGCCTTGAACGGCGGCGTGCTGCTGAGGACGGTCTCCTGGCGGCGACTGGCGGTTGCCCAGACGCCGATGACGGAGTCGTTGGGACCCTTGATCATCGACTTGGGCACGGAGAGGACGATGCTGTGGACGTTCTGGTTGTTGAGATAGTCCTCGCCGCCGGTTGCGCTGAGGGGATTGAGGGTCAGGATGTCGAAGATTGGGCCGAGGTTCGCGTAGAAGGGATCGTCGCGCTGGCCGGCGAAGACCGTGACGCCTCCGGGCAGGTTGTGGATGGCGGCATTCGCCAGCGTGTGGTAGTAGGCGGCGTCGCCGGTCGAGGCGATGCCCACGACGTCGGGCGGGGTCAGCAGATTGCTGCCGAGGACCGCATTCGATGAGTCGTCCTCACCATCGATCCGGCTTACGCTGACCGAATAGCTCTGCGGCCGGTTCCAACCAAGGTACTTCGCGCCGTCGAAGGCGATCTGCTTGGTCAGCGCGCCGTTGCGCACGTACGGCGTGTTGTAGAGGAAGGTCGTCCCATCGACCGTCGAGGTGTGGAAGCGGAAGGTGAAGGTGACGTGGCTCTTGCCATCACCGACGTTGTCGACGTGGATCTGGTAGCGGACGTCATCGCCGAAGCGGTAGAAGTTCGGGCCGCCCGCGGGATTCTCGAACGGCACGTAGTTGGCGACCAGCACCACGTTGTTCGGGTTGTCGGGCGCCTGAAAGGTATAGAGGTCGGTGTTGTCGGCGAGCGGGTCCTCCGCGATCAGCGGAGCTTCCCGATGGCTCGAGGCGCTGGCGGTCAGCGGGGCCAGCGTCAGCCCGAGCGCTGCCGCGGCGACTACGGCCAGCAGAACGCGGTTTCGCATGATTGATGCTCCTTGTGCTGAAGTGACGATCGGCAAAACCGAGCTCACTTCATAGGCTCCCTCCTCCATGTTTGGGCCCGCCCCGAAAGCGCGAGTCCTTACCGGCTGTTACGGAAGAGGTCGATGCCTGGATCAAACTTCTTCGGCGTCGCGAGGGGAGGGACCCTTCAGTGATCCGAAAGTGGCGCCGGACCGTATATAAGTGGTACGGGAATGAGCGGGGAGCCAGAAGACCAGGACCATCACATGGCGGCCCAACTGAAGCGCGGCGACTCCACGGCTCTCGAATCGCTCTATGACCGGTATGGCGGGCTCGCCTACGGGCTGGCGTTCCGCATTCTCAACGACCGCAGCGCCGCGGAGGACGCCGTCCAGGAGGCCTTCCTGGCGGTCTGGCGCAACGCCTCAGGCTTTGACACCAGCCGAGGTAGCCTGCGCAACTGGCTGCTTTCGATCGTTCGAAACCGCGCCATCGACCGGTTGCGCGGCAACGTGAGGATTCATCGCGAGGTCCAGCTCGAAAGCGCAGAGCACGCCCCGGAGGTGCCCGACGCCTGGCAGGCGGTCGCCGTCGACCTCGAGCGCAAGCAGATCCGGGATGGGTTCGCCGAGCTCCCCGATGCGCAGCGCCGAACGCTCGAACTCGCTTACTTTGGAGGGTACACGCACGTGGAGATCGCCAGCCGCATGCAAGTTCCCCTCGGTACCGTGAAGGGCCGGATGCGGATCGGCCTGGAGAAGATGCGGTCTTTCCTCGTCGCGCGCGGGGTGGTGGGGTGACAAGGTTGGACGAAGCGGAAGCCGACGACCTGTTGGCCGCCTACGCGCTGGACGCCCTGCCGGAGGCGGACGCCCGTCGCGTCGAAGAGCACCTGCGGACCTGCTCGGAGCACCGCGCGGTGGCTGCCGAGTTGCGCCAGACCAGCTCGATGCTGTCGCTCACGGTCGAGGACCGGGAGCCGTCGCCCGAGCTCCGCCGGCGCATCGTCGAGGCGGTCAAGGCGACCCCTGCGAACTCAAAGCCGGTGGATCGCGGAGCGCCGCAGGCAGCCGTGGTGGCACTGCCACGCCGGTTCCGATCGTGGCGGCCGAGACCCGCGCGATTGGCGGTCGCCGCGACCGTGGCGATCGGGCTCGGGATCAGCGCGCTGATCGGCTACCAGGTTGGATTGGTCACCGGGCGACCGGTCGCGTACACCTTCCAGGGCGACGCGAGTGCCGCGCCAGGCGCGGAGGCGCGCCTCGTCTACTTCAAGGATCGCAAGGAAGCCGTGCTCGCCGCCAGCGGTCTGCCCAAACTCGCGTCAGGCCAGGTCTACGAAATGTGGCTGATCAAAAATGGGGTCCCGGTTGACAAGGGAATCAGCGCGAGTGCAACCGGCGACCTGGGAGCGAAGCTTTCGGGCGACCTGTCGCAGTTCCAGCAATTCGCCATCACGATCGAACCGGGCGAGCAGCAACTGCCAACGACCAAGCCAATCCTGATCGGGAACCTCCAGGCCGGTTCGACCTAGGCATTGGAGAAGAGCGGGATGTTAGCGCCACTCGCCGGAGTGATCGCGCCGTCGAGCAAGCTGACGATCAGGTCCGCGACGCGCGCCGGTGTGAGGCCCGGCTTCAGCTGGGGGTTCGCGCGCCGCAGCATCTCGGTGTCAACCGCTCCTGGACTGATGCAGATCGCGGTGATGGCGTGCGGTCGACCCTCCACGGCAATTGCCTCAGTCAATCCGATGACACCGTACTTCGAGACGTTGTAGGCAGCCAGACCAGGGAATTTCTCCGTCGCGTAAATCCCAGAAAGGGATGCCAGATTGACAATCCGACCACCGCCGGCGCGGCGCATCGGTGCAAAGGCGGCGCGGCAGCAGAGGAAGGTGCCGGTGAGATTGATCCGAAGCGTCTCCGCCCAGACTTGCGGGGTAGTCTCGTCGATGGCCGCCTTGTGCAGGACGGCCGCGGCACAGACCAGCGCAGTCGGGGCACCCACGCGAGCGGCGATGCCGAACAGCCGATCGACGTCGCCCGCGTCGCCGACGTCGGCGGTCGCAACCGTTGCGGCGCCTCCGTTCTTGCGGATCGTCTCGCTGACAGCTTCCAGTTGCGATTGAGTGCGGGCCGCGAGGACGACATGGGCACCCGCGCGGGCGATCGCTTCCGCTGTGGCGCGTCCGATGCCGCGACCCGCTCCGGTCACGATTGCGACCCTTCCCTGCAACCATCCCTTCGTGTCAGGCAGGGCGGTTCACCTCCACGTGAGGTCGCAGCGTCCGGTAAAGGCGTTCGTGGGCCGCAAAGCTCGCGTCGAGATTCAGGTCGACGACCGCATGCTCTCGACAGTCTCCGCGCCTGATGCGGCTGACCGCCCTGAGCGCGCGTGCCGCCCCGGCGATGTCATCCGGTGGAACCAGGAAGCCAGTCTGGTCGTCGATGATGATTTCCGGCAGCGCACCGCGGCGGTAGGCGATCACCGGGGTGCCGGCCGCCTGCGCCTCGGCGGCGACCATGCCAAACGGCTCCTCCCACTTCGCCGGACAGAGGACCGCGCTTGCCTGCGCCATTCGTTGCCAAAGCTCGGATCGGACCAGTCCGCTATGGATCGACACGCCGGCCTCTCCCTCGTGTGAGAGCACGTGGCCTTGCGCGTAGTCGGGGTCGTATGGCTCGCCGTAGAGGTCGATCCGAACGCCCGCCTCGCGCGCGATGGCGATGGCATCGTCGGCGCCTTTTTCCGGACTGAATCGGCCGGCAAAGATGACGCCGT
>VBFR01000270.1 GCA_005889345.1 Chloroflexota bacterium | reverse complement strand
GGGAACCAGGGGCTCGGCTTGCCGGCGCTCCCACGCGAGGAAGGCGATGAAGAGCGCGACGCCGGCACCGATCACCATGGGGATGGTGAGCCAACCCTCGATGGTGCTCCAGTCGTAACGCTGCCCCTCGATCAGGCCGAAGACGATGGCAAACAGCGCGGCACTGGACAGCAGAACACCGATCCAGTCGAGTCGATGCTGCCGGCCGGTGCGGACGTCCGGGATCACGAGGAAGGTGCCCACCAGCGCGATGATGCCGACGGGAACGTTGAGAAAAAAGATCCACCGCCAGTCCGCGTTGGTGACAATCAGGCCGCCGAGGGTCGGCCCGGCGACCGTCGAGATGCCGATCACCGCACCCGTGATGCCAAAGGCGGCGCCTCGGCGCGCGGGCGGGAAGATGGCCATCAGAATTGTCAGCGTCTGCGGAGCGAGGAGGGCGGCACCAACCCCCTGGATGACGCGCGCCGCGATCAGTTGATTGGCGTCCTGCGAGAGTCCACACAGGGCTGAGGCCGCGGTGAAGACCACCAGGCCGACGGCGAACAGCTGGCGCGGCCCAAAGAGATCACCCAGCCGGCCGGCTGTGATCAACAGGACCGCATACATCAGGAGGTAGCCGTTGAAGACCCATAGCACCTGGTCGAGTGAGGCGTGGAGGCTGGACAGAATGCTGGGCGTCGCGACATACACGATGGTCGTGTCGAGCATGATCATGAAGAAGCCCAGCACCGTCACCAGCAGCACCGGCCAGGGGTTGCGATTCGTCGTTATCATTTCGAGCGCCTCCTTATGACTGATTACTCACTAAGTCCGTAGGCCAAAAATTTTTCATCCGTAGCCCAGCATCTCGTGCCCCCATTTGTCCGCGCTCTTCTCCGGGACCAGCCGGATGGAGGCGAGGACGTTCATCAGCATCCCGCGCGCGAAGAATCCCGTGAGGGCGTCTCCCGAGGCCCCGCTGATTTCACCCGTCACCTTCATCAGCCGTTCCCAGCGCAGCTTGACCTTGCGGCGCACGTCCTCGTCGGAGCAGGCGGCGTAGGCCTGCATCTGGAAGAGCAGCAGCTCCCGCTTTGCCATCAAGCGTAGATAGGCATGGCCCATTTCATGGAGGCGCGCCTCTACCGGTGATGCCGTAGCGTGGCGATTGGGTTCGGAGGGGTTCGCCGACTCGCGCGCGGCGTTCCGAAACGCTGTTTCGACGCGGTCGAAGCACTGGTCGATCGCGGCCAGGAAGAGCGCCTTTTTGGACGGAAACAGACGGAAGATGTACGGCTGCGAGATGCCGATCCGTTTGGCGATCATCTCGGTGGAGGTGCCGTGCAGGCCATGGAGCGCAAACTCGGCCACCGCCGCCTGGAGCACCTCGGTCCGGCGTTCCTCGGCGGTGTGCCGCAGATCGCCGGCCTTTTTCACCGCGGCTTGACGAGCCATGTAAGTGATTATTCACTAACTAGCGCGATCTGTCAACCCGAGCTGAACTACAACGAGCCGGCTGGGACGAGGAGGTCCCGGATCTTGAAGCTGCGCGGCTGGTGCGACGGCAGCGTTGGTCGCCAGGATGGATTGGTGGCGAGATACGACTCGGGATCGCGACGGATGATGCCGACGATGACCTCGGCGACGATGCGCCCGCCGACATCACCCAGGCGGTCGCCCCCGCCGCGAACCGCCGCTTCGCGGAGAATATAGAGCCAGAGCGGTGTCTCATCCTGCCAGTCACCGAGCGCGAGTTCCTGTCGCGTCAGCGGTTGTGCTCCGGCGGCCCGCGCAACGGCTTCGCCGGATGGCAGGCCGGTGGCCATACCGCGCTGGAGATCCCGTGCGGCAAGCGACTGGTAGGCGCTGACCTCGACCGTCCCGGTGATGGACTCGGGAAGCCGGATGAGCGACGCGGGCAACTGTCCATCGATCGGCTTGGCGCGTTGTGACGGAGGGAGTCCCGGTACGTCAAAAAGAAGCGCCCAATCGATGACGTGGTCCGGCGTGAGCGGCCGGAAGCCGGCCAGGTCGGGAAAGACGGGGAAGCGCGGGCCATCCCGTCGGAGCTGGTAGTCGCCCTTGATCTGCGAATGGCCATAGCGGAAGGCGGCGTCGGCAAACTCGACCGGGATAAACGCTTCGCCGTTGAGGTGATAGAAGCGGAAGCCATCGCGCAAGACGTTCTCGGTCATCGCCTGGCCGACCAGGTTCGGGAGAAAGTCATTGAGGATGACCCACTGGTAGTGCCAGGTGAGTGCTCGGCGGGCATCATCGAACAGCTCCGACTCGGGCACGCCGTCCGCCCGCAGCCGATCGACGAGGCGGTTATGCGCGTGGATGAAGGCCACCTGGAGCCCGGCCATGAAGGCGTGCACATCATTCCGCGGATCGCCGATGAGCGCGATGCCCTGCTGGTTACGCGGTACATCGCGACCATCTGCGCCAAGAAGCAGCTTGGCTAGATCCGCCTGATCGTAAAGATAAGGCGAGCCGACCGGGCCCCCGCCATACAGTCCCTCGAGATTCGCACGAGGCGAACGGACGTTACGCAACGCATCGATGTCGGTGTGCGCTCGGAGCGGAGACCGGTCGGCGGTGAGGTCGTGGGCCAGGTACTGGCCGAAGAAGGGCTGGCCGGCCTCAATCGTGCCGTCCGTGTCACAGGCGCCGCCATCGCAGATGCTACCTTCGATCCCGAGGGCGAGCAAGCGATCGTCATCGAAGGTCGCCGCCGGGAGGTCGGGGAACATGCGCCCGTAATGCCCTCCCTCGGTGACCGGGGCATCGACGGTGCGGCCGGGCGCCAGGCACAGATCTCGCGCCGGATGGGCGGTTCGCGGTCGGGTCGCCGTGGGCATCATGTT
>VBFR01000269.1 GCA_005889345.1 Chloroflexota bacterium | reverse complement strand
GCGATAAAGCGGGACGCGCGATGGGCCATGGCCATGATGGTAATCATGGGGTTGACGCCCGACGCGCTGGGGAACGCGCTGCCGTCGGCGACGAACAAGCCCTTGACCACATGCACCTGGTGATCGGGCCCGATGACGGAGGTTGCCGGGTCATTGCCCATGCGGCAGGTGCCCATCTGGTGAAAGCTCACGTAGCCCATCTGGCCCGGGCCGTAGCCGTGGCGGTCGACGTCGTCCATGAAGGCCTCGACGCCGCCACGCTGGCCGGGCCGGTAGCTGACGTAGGCGGCCTGGCTGGTGAAGATCTCCTTCGCCCCGGCGGCCTCGAGAATGCGAACGCCGGCCTCGATCCCTTTGCGCATGTGGGCGAGGTCGGGGCGCGAGAGCCGGTACTCGACCCGGGTGGCGCCGTTCTTCGTGACGACCCTCCCGGCACCGCTGTCCCGAAGCAGGATGCCGGTCAAGGATAGGTTCGGCAACGACCGCATCAACCGGCTGTACTCGTCCGGTTTGCGCCAGGGGGTCACCAGGGCGAGCAACGCCGGATGCAACGGCGCCGACTCGATCTTCGGCCCGAAGTGCAGCCCGTCGAGATTGGTGAACTCGTCCGAGTAGAGCGCCTGCAGCGTTCCCTCCCAGGGACGAATCTCCTCATCGAAGATGCCGGAAACGGCGGTTGATGGATGCAGCCGAAGCGACGTCCCAATCACCTTCGAAGGGACCGCGGAGCGCTGCAGGATGGCGGGCGTTCCGATCGCACCGGCCGCGACCACGACGGCGCGGCTGCGCACGATCAGCGTGAAGGCCGGCATGTCCGGCTGGCGCACGGTGGCGCGCACCCCAACGGCGCGTCCGTCTTCGATCACGACTCGGTCGACGGTGCAGTTGACGACAATGCGCGCACGCCGGTGGTAGGCGTCCATCAGGTAGGTCTTCAGCGTGGATTGCTTGGCGCCGATCTGGCAGCCGTAGCCGCAGAATCCGCACCGCTCGTCCTGCGTGCATCCCTGTACGTTGCGCGGCATATAGTCGCTATGCCAGCCAAGCCGCTTCATGCCACGCTCTAACACTCGTTCGCGCGCGCTGACCCGGCTGTGATTGGTGTTGACCCCCAGCCGTTCGTAGACCGCATCCATCGACGCGCTGTAAGCATCGGTCGTAAAGGCCTCGAGCCCGTAGCGAGTGGCCCATTCCTCGCGCAGCCAATCCGGCGAACGAAAGCTCGTCGT
Organism: Chloroflexota bacterium; assembly: GCA_005889345.1. Classification (GTDB taxonomy): domain Bacteria; phylum Chloroflexota; class Dormibacteria; order CF-121; family CF-121; genus CF-13. The sequence continues at coordinate 608 of VBFR01000269.1, read as the reverse complement.
GTAATTGACCACGGTGCCGCCGCCAAGACAACCGCCGGCGATGAGCGCGATCGCCGCGTCGGCCGTCGCGGCGAATCCGCCCTGGTAGTAGAGCTTTCGCCTCATGGCGAGCTCGAGCTGGTCGAAGTCGGCCTCGTTGTAATAGCCACCTTCCTCCAGCACGATCACGTCCTTGCCGGCCGCTGCGAGCTCGGCCGCGACCACGCCGCCTCCCGCACCGGAACCGACCACGACCGCATCGCAGCTCAAGGTCGTGTCACCGTCGAGCGTCGTCGTTCGGATGCTCTTGGGCGTCGCGGGCGGCGCGGAGACCGGCCCGGGATAGCCGATTTCGGGCCAGACCGGATTGGTGCCGTCGTCCTCGGTATCGCCGAGAAAAGCGAGTAATGACAGCCGCTTGAAGACCTGGAAGAGCTGGCGCCGGAAGGTGAGGCGGCTGGTCGACCACGAGGACATCACCCTGACGCGCCGCTCGCGCGGCCAGCGGTGAAACGGCACGGGGCGCCCGGTGAGGAGGAACGTGCCAGAGCGACGGCCGAGGACCCCGACGATCAGGCGAATCCGGCGCCGGTCGGCTTCAGAGGGAAGCCGCCGGAACGTCTCCTCCA
>VBFR01000188.1 GCA_005889345.1 Chloroflexota bacterium | reverse complement strand
CCGCTGCTGGTTACCGGCGAGCATCGCGGGACGCAACCGCCAGCGGGCGAACGCCTCCCGGTTGGCGTGCATCGTCGACTCGCCGCCGGCACCGCCGGCGATGTAGTCGAAGGGCCCGGGGTCGAGGACCGCCTTCGCGCGGGATTCCCACTCATCCGGGTCGAGGGGAAGTTCATCCGCGCCGCCGACGTAGATCTCGGCCTGCGTGGCCGGCCCAAGGGGAAGCGACATCTCGGGCATCGATCAGTCGGCGACCGGCTTGGCCGGACCGCGCCGTGCGCGCTGAGGCTCGTCTCGCAGATCGATGGTGATATTCGTTGCGCGACAGCTGGCCAGCAACGTGCCTTCCTCGTCATGGAGCTCCGAGGCGGCAAAGGTCACGCGACGTGTCTTGCGCACCACCCAACCAGTCGCGCGGATGCGCACCAGGCGCGTCGGCTGATAGAACTCCGTCCTAAGGTCCGCGGTGAGGTAGACCTCGTCGCGGTCGAGAAGGCTCCAGGTCGCGCTGCCCATGGCGCTGTCGAGGATGGCCGTCACCATGCCACCGTGGACGATCCAGCTGTCACCGGCGGGAAACGCGTGATCGGTATTTGGTTCCCATTCGAGGACGGCGCGACCGGCTTCGAGCTCCGCCCGGCGCCAGCCGAGCGCATTCCAGATGCCCGGCTCACCCGAGGCTGGTTGTTGCCAGGACTCCATCTGGGCAAAGCGCTCGCCTGCGCGAAAGCCAGTTCGAGCGGATGTCATGACCCGATCCGGGTCCGTTCTTGCTCCACCAGGACGCGCCGCAGGATCTTCCCGGAGGGGCTCTTCGGGATCTGATCAACGACGTCGAGCTGCCGGATCTTTTTGTACGGCGCCACCTGCTCGTTGACGAATGCCATCAGCTCATCGGGCGTGACGGCGCCCTTGAGCACGACCAGCGCCTTCGGGACCTCGCCCGCTTCGGGATCAGGACAGGGAATCACGGCGGCGTCGGCCACCGCCGGGTGGGTGAGGAGAAGGCCCTCGAGCTCGGCGGGCGCCACCTGGTATCCCTTGTATTTGATCAGCTCCTTGAGCCGGTCCACGATATGCAGTTAGCCATCCGCATCCATGGATCCGATGTCGCCGGTGCGCAGCCAGTCGTCCGCATCGAGCATGGACGCTGTCGCCTCCGGGTGGTTGAGGTAGCCCTTCATCACCTGGGGTCCGCGGATCCATATTTCGCCTTGGTCACCTGGTCCGAGCTCGGCCCCGCTCGCGGGATCCATCACTTTGCATTCCGTGTTGGGGATGAGGAGGCCGGCTGAGCCGCCGCGCCGCCTGGCGGGGTCGACGGGTGTGGTCGAGACGACCGGGCTCGTCTCGGTGAGCCCATAGCCCTGGGCCACGAAGCACTTCAGCCGGTCGCCGCAGGCCTGCTCGACGCTGGCGTCGAGCGGTGCGGCTCCCGAGTTGATCGAGAGCAACGCATGCAGGTCGTATTTCGCGACCAACGGATGCTTGGCCAGCGCCAGGACGATCGGCGGGACGACGTTGGCGCGCGTGATCGCGTAGTCCTGCATCAGCCGGAGGAAGAGTTCGAGATCGAAGCGGGGCATGCTGACGATCGTGACGCCCTGGTAGAGGCTGATATTCAGCAGCACCGTGAAGCCATAGATGTGGTAGAAGGGCAGAACCGCCATCGAGACTTCCCCCTCCGTGGCCTGCACGACGGCGGAGGTTTGCACGATGTTCGCCACGAGGTTTCGATGGGTGAGCATGACGCCCTTCGGTAGGCCGGTCGTTCCGCTCGAGTAAGGCAGCGCCACCAGGTCTTTCCGCGGATCGATCGAAACCGAGGGCGCGGGGTCGTTGCCCTCCAGCAGCGAGGCGAAGGGCGTGGCCCCGGCCGCCTCGCCGAAGACGAACATCTCCTTCACCGGTGATTCCCGTGTCGCCTCGAGCGCATGGTCGAGCAGTTGGGGAATCGTGACCACGTACTTCGCCTTCGCGTCCTTGAGTTGCACTGCTAGCTCGCGAGGCGTCGACAATGGATTCGCCGTGCTCGCGATCCCGCCGAGGGTGGCGACGGCGTGTAAGGCCACCGCGTATTCGAGGACGTTCGGGCTGTAGATCGCAAAGACGTCGCCTTTTCGGAACCCGCGCCTCGCCAGGTTGGCGGCGGCCTGTCGGACCGACCTGGCCAGATCCCCGTAGCTGAGCGTGCGCCCGGTCGGCCCGTCGATCAGCGCTGGCTTGTTTCCTAGGGCGGCAGCACCGGCGAGCACGAAGGCGGGCAGCGAGACATCCGGAATGTCGACGTCCGGGTACGTGCTGCGGAAGATCACGTGCGCACCAGCGTCAGCTCCACGCGCGCAGCGTCGCGTGCCCCTTCAGCAGGTTCCGTGCGATCGACCGGCGCTGGATCTCGTCCGTTCCCTCATAGATCCGGTAGACACGAACGTCCCGCATCACGCGCTCGATCGGCATCTCTTTGGTGTAGCCCATGCCCCCGTGGATCTGCATGACCCGGTCGACGACCCTCCAGATCATGCCGGCGCCCGCAAGCTTCGCGATCGACGCCTCGTGCCGAGCGTCCCCGCCCTGGTCCGCCTTCCAGGCGGCGTTAAGCACGAGCCACTTCACCTGCTCGATCTCGACGGCGCTGTCGGCCAACATCCACTGGATCGCCTGGTACTCGGCGATCGGGCGGCCAAAGGCGATGCGCTGGCGCGAGTAATCGAGCGCCATCTCGAGCAGTCGTTGCGCCTGGCCGACGGCCCGGGCGGGGATGATGATCCGTCCCTGGCCGATCCAGGCCATGGCAAGCTGGAAGCCCTTCCCGACTTCGCCGAGGATGTTGTCGTCCGGGACGCGGACGCCGTCGAAGCTGATCTCGGCCGGCCGCCAGGCACCCATCGTCTGGATGGGCTGACTGCTCCATCCCATCGTCCGATCGACGAGGAACGCCGTGACGCCACCCTGGTGACCCTTGCTCTTGTCCGTGACGGCAAAGACGATCGCGAAGTCCGCTTCGAGACCATTCGTGATGAAGACCTTGCGGCCGTTGAGGAGCCAATCTGTGCCGTCACGGACGGCCGGCATCTGGATGTTGGTCGCGTCCGAGCCTGTGTCGGGCTCCGTCAACGCAAAGCAGCTGGTTCGATCACCGTCGATGGTGGGGCAGAGGTAGCGCTGTTTCTGCTCGGCATTGCACGAGTAAAGGATGTTGTCCGCGTGGCCTCCGTAGGCAAAGGGGATCAGCGCTTTCGACGTCTCCATGCTGATCAGCGAGGTCATCAGCAAGCCGAGGTTGGCGCCCCCGTATTCTTCCGGGGTCAGCAGGCCCCAGAGCCCAGCCGTTTTTGCCCGCTGCTGCAGCCGGCGGAGGTCATCGGGTCCCGGGAAGGACCGGCCGTCGAGTTCGGCGCGCTGCGCCTCCGCCTCCAGCGGCAACAGCTCTTTGGTCACGAACTCGCGGACCGTTCCCAGGATCAAGCGCTGTTCGTCGGTCAGCCCGAAGTCCATATTCCCCTTACTATCTCCCCGCCTTTCCACACCGGGGCGGGGCCCCTACTCCCCACCTTTCCACGCTGGGGTGGGGCCCCTTCTCCCCGCTCTTTCACGCCGGAGCGGGACCCCTTTCCCTAACGATCGTTCGATCGACAATATGAACTGGCCGGTATGATGCTGTCAAGGGAAGGGCGCGATGAGGAACGTCGACCGGGCAACGCTGGGTGGCAATCTACGGATCGACCAGGTCCTCGAATCCGCCACGCGGCTCTTCACGGAGAAGGGCTACGAGGCCGCCAGCGTGCGGGATCTCGCGGCCGAGTTAGAGATACGGCCGTCTTCTCTCTACCATCACTTCCCCGGTAAACAGCACATCCTTTTCGCGATCTGCATGCGGATGCAGACGGACTTCAACGCCGAGGTGATCCCCGAGTTGCTCGCCAATCGGCCACCCGACGAGGCGATCGCATCGGCGGTTCGCCGGCATGTCCTCTTCGGGCAGCGGAGGAAAGGCGAGGTTGTGGTCAACATCCGGGAGCGCCGCAGCCTGCCGGCGGAGCAGCTCGCCCAGGTCAACGGCCTGCGGCGCGAATACCGGGATACGTTGGCCCGGGTGATCGACGCGGGTTGCCGGCAGGGGTCGTTTCGGGTTGGAGATCCCAAGCTCGCCGCGATGGCGATCGTCGACATGATCAACGGCCTGCCCCACTGGTTCAAACCGCGCGACGAGCAGGATCTCGAGCGGGTGGCTGACCTCTACGCGCACGCCGCGTTGGCTTTGCTCCGAGGCTGGGAGACCGACCCCGTGAGCTGAGTGGCGGCGGCTTGACTTGCCCCAGCGTCAGCGGATAGTGTCTGATCGAACGTTCGTTAGGGAGTAGGGGCTCCGGCGTGGAAAACCGGGGAGGGAGTAGGGCCCCGCTCCGGCGTGGAAAAGCGGGGAGAAGGTAAAGAGGAAAGGGTGGGAGAGCTTTCGCGGCCGACCCTCGAGGTTGTCGACCTCACCGTCCGCTTCGGGGGGATCCTGGCGCTGGATCAGGTTTCCCTCCGTATCGATGCGGGTGAGGTCGTCGCCATCATCGGACCGAACGGCGCCGGCAAGACGACGCTCTTCAACGCAGTCTGCGGATTCGTTCGTCCTGGTTCCGGCCGGATCGATTACCGTGGGGAGCCGCTGCTGGGTACGGCCCCCCATCGCCTGGCGCGGCTGGGCATTGCGCGCACGCTTCAGAGCCTCGGGCTCTGGCCCGGGCTTTCCGTTCAGGAAAATGTCGTGGCCGGGTCGAATCGGCGCCCGGGCTTCGTTTCCTCGCTGCTCGCCCTGCCGAGCTCGGATCGGATCGAGGCCGAGCTCGCATCGAAGGCCCACGACATCCTCGGTCGGCTCGGCATCGCCGGCTACGCGAGCGCCTACCCCCTAACGCTGCCATACGGGGTGCAGAAACGGGTCATCATCGCTCGGGCCCTCATGGCGGAGCCTTCGCTCCTGCTGTTGGACGAGCCCGTCAGCGGCCTTTCCGCTGAAGACATCGACGAGCTTGCCGGCCTGATCAAGCAGCTCCGCACTCGGATGTGCGTCGCCGTCGTCGAGCACCACCTCGATTTCGTGATGGCGATTTCTGACCGCATCATCGTGCTCAACGTAGGCCGTGTGATCGCGTCAGGGACACCGAAGGAGATCCGGGACGATCCCCAGGTGGCGACGGCCTATCTCGGCGAGGATGTCCCCACGCCGGAGGCGTCTTCCGATGCTTGAGGTCATCGACCTCACCGTCGCCTACGGTCCAGTTGTCGCGCTGCATGGTGTTTCCCTCACGGTGGCGGACGGGTCGATGACGGCTGTCCTCGGAGCCAACGGAGCCGGCAAGACGACCCTGGTTCGGACCATCTCGGGTCTGACGCGGCCGCATGGAGGGTCGATCCGCCTCGACGGTCGCGACATCACGCGCCTGGCCCCCGATGCGATCGCGCGTCTCGGGGTCGCCCACGTGCCCCAGGGTCAGGGCGTGCTCGCCGAGCTCACGGTGGACGAAAACCTCCGGCTGGGGGGTCTCTGGCGGCGGGATCCTGGGGGCCAGCGCCATGCGCTGGCCGAGGCCTACGACCTCTTCCCCCGGCTGGCCAGCCGGCGGCACCTGGCGGCCTTCAGCCTCTCCGGGGGCGAACGGCAGATGCTGTCTGTCGGGCGCGCACTGGTGGCGCGCGCTCGCGTGCTCCTCCTCGATGAACCGTCGCTCGGCCTCGCCCGGCTCGTGCTCGTCCAGATCATGGCTCGCATCAGGGCGCTGGTCACCGAGCGCGGACTGACGGTGCTGCTCATCGAACAGAACGCAAAGAGTGCCTTGTCAGTGGCCGACGAAGGCATCGTGCTCCACCTGGGGAAGGTCGTGGCACGGGGCCGAGCCCAACAGCTCTTGAGCGAGGAGCGACTTCGACATGCCTACCTGGGTTTTTGAGTCATGAGCCGTTTTTTCGTCCTCAGCCTGACCGGCCTGACCCAGGGCGCGATCTACGCTGCGATGGCGCTCGCGCTGGTGATGATCTGGCGCGCCACCAAGGTCATCAACTTCGCCCAGGCAGCGATGGCGATGTTCACCACCTACCTCGCGCTCTTCGCCATCGATCACGGTGCGCCCTACTGGGTGGGCTTTCTGGTTGCCCTCTTGAGCGGGCTGCTCCTAGGCGCGATCATCGAACGCGTCCTTGTCCGGCCCGTCGAGTCGGCGCCTCCCCTCAACGTGGTCATCCTCACGTTAGGGCTGCTTCTCTTCCTCGAGGCCCTTGCTCCCATGGCCTTCGGTGGCCAGATCAGGTCCTTCCCACCGGCCTTCTCGATCGTCGGCCTGCATCTCGGCAACTCGCAGGTCGCCTTCTCTCCCTTCGATGCCTTCACGCTGGGCGCCGTCCTGGCTGTCATGGTCCTACTCCTCGTGCTCTTCCAAAAAACCAACCTGGGCCTGCGGATGCGCGCCTCGGCCTTCAACCCCGAGGTTTCGGGACTGCTCGGGATCCGGGTCGGACGAATGCTCACCCTGGGATGGGCGCTGGCGTCGCTGGTCGGGGCGCTCGCCGGCGTGTTGATCGCGCCCTCCTTGCTGCTCTATCCCACGTTTATGGACGACGTGCTGGTCTTCGGTTTCACCGGGGCTGTCATCGGGGGACTCGATAGCGCCGTGGGCGCCGTCGTCGGCGGGCTTCTGATGGGATTCGCCCTCAGTTACGTCGGTGGCTATTTTGGCTCGGACCTGGAAACCGTCGGGGCCCTGGTCATCCTCATCGCGGTGCTGATGGTGAGGCCCCGAGGCCTCTTCTCCTTGCAGCGGCTCCGGCAGGTCTGAGATGGTGGCCGTCCGTTCGCGCGCCGATCGTCTGGTCGCCTCAACCCTGCGTCGTCACCTGCTGATTGCGCTGGGGGCGGCCGTCGTGCTGCTGTTGCTCAGTGCGCAGATCGGGGCCTACGACGACTACAACCTGACCGCGGTCGCCATCTTCGCGGTCGCGGCTGCCGGGCTCACCCTGCTGACGGGGCTGAACGGCCAGCTGTCGCTGGGTCACGGAGCGTTGATGGCCATCGGCGCGTACACCACCTCATTGCTGCTGAAGGACCATCGCCAGCTGCCGGTCATCGTGGTCCTGCTGATCTCGGTGGTGAGTGCCGGGGTCATCGGTATCGCGTTCGGGTATGCCGCGGCACGTCTGCGCGGTCCCTACCTTGCGGGTGCGACGCTGACCCTGGCGGTCGCGCTTCCGCAGGTGGCGACCCGCTACAAGAGCATCTTCGGCGGCGAGTCCGGCCTGACCGTGCCGCCTTCCGCGCCCCCCGACTGGCTGGGAGCCGACTTTCCGCCGGAGCGCTGGCTCGCGTGGATCGCAGTCGCCGCCGCCGTGGTGACGATGTTGCTGCTGGCCAACCTGCTGCGCAGCGCTCCCGGCCGCGCCTTCAAGGCCGTGCGTGACAACGAGGCGGCCGCCGCGCTCGCCGGTATCGATGTGGCTCGCACGCAGGTGCTGGCCTTCGTGATCAGCGCGGCATGTGCGGGCCTGGCCGGCGCGCTTTTCGCCTACTGGTCGGGGATCACGTCGCCAGCCGGATTCAGCCTCAGCCTCTCGCTGCAATTGATCACCGCTATCGTCATCGGCGGGTTGGGCAGCCTGGCCGGCGCCGTGTGGGGCTCCATCGTGCTGGTCTTTGTCCCGCTGCTCACCAGTGGCCTGGCGAGCAGCGTGCACCTTCCGAGCGCGGTCGCCGACAATCTGCCGCTCGCGATTTACGGCGGCATCCTGGTGATCGCCATGCTCGTGGCGCCGCACGGCATCCAGGGGGCACTGCGGAGGATTCTCGCTATCGGCCGAGCTCGCCGGGAGCACACCCCGGGGGGTGGGCAAAAGGGGGTGGTGGATTGGGACGATCCCGCGCCAGGTACCTAGTCGCCGGGGTAAAGGAACCCGCATAAAGGAAGGAGGTTCGATTGAAAAGTGTGATGGGTGGCAACGCGCTGCGGATTAGAGGGATCGCGATCATTTGTGTCGCGGGGTTGCTCGCAGCCTGCGGCAGTTCAACCAGCTCCAATGACTCCGGCACCAATACCGCGTCGGCGCCGGGCATCACGGCGACCACGATCACCATTGGGAGCACGCAACCGTTGACCGGGCGGGCGGCGCCTGGCTATTCGGAGATCTCTGCCAGCTCGAACGCGTACTTTCAGTACGTGAACGCCCATGGCGGAATCTTCGGGCGCCAGATCACCTATACCTACTACGACGACACGTACAACCCGACCATGACCGCCAGCCTCACCCGCAAGCTGATTCTGGAGGACAAGGTCTTCGCCTTGTTCAGTGCGCTGGGAACGCCGACGCATCTGGCGGTCGTCGATTACATCAACTCCCAAAAAGTGCCTGATCTGTTCGTCTCCAGCGGCTGCAACTGTTGGAATGATGTCTCCAATCATCCCTACACGTTCGGCTGGCAGCCGGATTACACGATCGAGGGCAAGATCCTCGGCCAGTACATCAACCAGAATCTCGGCGGCAAGAAGGTCGGGTATTTCTACCAGAACGACGAGTTCGGCCTCGACGGCGTCAAAGGCCTCGATGCGCAGCTGGGCGCGTCGTCAGTCCCGGACGCCAGCCGGCAGAACTACGTCCCGACCAACACGAACGTCGGGCCGCAAATCGCCGCCCTGCAGGCGTCCGGCGCGCAGGTCGTCGTCTCCTTTTCGATTCCCGCGTTCACCGCGCTGGCGCTGCTAGGCGCGGCCAAGGTCGGCTACCACCCGATCTGGGTGGTGAGCAATGTTGGCTCGGACGTCACCACTTTGACCGGCCTGCTGAAGAGCTTCTCGAAGGGTGCGGCCGGGGTCCAGTTGCTTGGCGGCATGGTCACCGACGCGTACCTCCCGCTGACCGGCGACACCTCGAATAAGTGGATCAGCCTGTTCAAGGGGATTCACGATACCTACGTATCGACGCTTCCCTGGGATGGCAACGTCCTCTACGGTATGGCGCAGGCCTATACCCTGGTCCAGGCCATCAAGGCGGCGGGCCGCAATCCGACGCGAGCCAGCTTCGTGAAGGCGCTCGAGTCGACCAAGCTGAGCGGCGGGCCGGGGCTCGCGCCCTTCGGCTTTTCGTCCAGCAGCCACCTCGGCTACCTCGGGGTGCAGGTCGCGACGATCGCGGCAGACGGGACGCAATCGACGGCGGGTCCCGTCTATACGTCCTCGGACTCAGGCCCGATCAGCCAGTACAGCGGATCGGCATCGAGTCCTCCGGCAAACGGCATTCCGTAGACGCAGGGTCGCAGAAAGGGCCGCCGGCGTGATCCGGCGGCCCCTAGCGCTCCTCCAGGATTCGACCGCGCAAGCGGCGCATGCCACGTAACCAGCGGTCGTAGTCGGAGGCTTTGCGCAGGAAGAACTCGCCCACGTCCGCGTGGGGCAGGATGAGAAACCGCTCGTCGTGGATGCCGTTGGCGACCGCGTCGGCAACCTGTTCGGGGTCCAGCGCGCCGGCTGTCAGGAAGTTACGCTCGCCCTCTTGGGCCAGCATCGCGGTCCGCACCCCCTGGGGGCAGACCACGGAAAGTCGGATCCCCTGGTCGTAGTACGCGATGGCCATCCACTCGAAGAAGGAGAGTCCGGCCGCTTTCGTCACGGCGTAGGGCGCCGCCAGGACGTGGTTGAGCAGCGCCGCCGCCGAGATCGTGCCCACGAGATAGCCTTCGCCTCGCGCCAGCATCCCGGGGAGCAGGGCCCGCGCGGCGTAGACGTGGGCCATGACATGCACGTCCCAACTCTGTCGCCAGGCCGCATCAGAAGCCTCGGGGCCGCCGCCAACGGCGATGCCGGCGTTGGAACAGTAGATATCGACCCGGCCGTGCGTCGCTTCGATTCCACGAACCAGACTCGCAACGTCGGACTCCACCGTGACATCGGCGCGCACGGCCGCGCCGCCGATCTCCGCCGCCACCGCTGCCGCGGCCTCGCGGTCGATGTCGGACACCACCACCTGCCTCGCCCCATCCGCCGCGAAGCGCCGGCAGAGGGCGCCGCCGATGCCTCCGCCGCCTCCGGTCACGACCACGACGCGATTCCGAATTTCCACCGTTAGCCGAGCGCACCCAAGCCCTGGTCGATGAATCCCAGGATCGTGTCCGTTCGCTGCTCGTAGCTCGGGTCGGGTCGCTTGCCGCGGCGGTGCAGCATCAGGTTGTAGCCGAAGATCGCCGCGTACTTGTAATAGGTCAATGCCAGGTACCAGCGATAGTTGTCGGGGTCGGCGCCGTACATCTCGCGGACGCTATCGGCCGAGACGTGCGAGAGGCTGATGCAACACAGGTCAAGGAGAGGCTGGCCGAGCTGCGCAATCTCCCAGTCGACGACGGCCGCCACGCGTCCACCGTCGAACAGCATGTTTCCGAAGTGGTAATCGCCATGGACGAGAACTGGCGACCTGGGAATCGGTTGCCGCTCGACCAGGAGGGCCGCGAGCCGCGGTGCCTGTCCGGTGAGCTCCGAGGGGGCCCGGTCCATCAGCCACGTCCAGCGCGCGACCTCTCCCTCGAGCGGCATCGGGTCCTCACCGCCGATGCCGGTGTTCTCACAGGGCACCGCCTGGAACCGGCGCAGCACATCCACCGCCGATGATGCGAGCCGGAGCGGATCGCTCCCGGCGGCGATCGCCCCTTCGACGCGCTCGCCGTTGATCGCCTCCATCAGGACAAACGGCCTTCCGTCGACGACGGGATCTGATGAGGTTGCCACGATGGCGGGGACGGGCAAACCCTGCGCGTGCAGCGCCGCCATGATCCTCGCCTGACGCGGAATATCCGCCGGGCCGGCGATGCGCGCTCCCGGCGGAGGCAGGCGCAGGACCCCGCGACGGCCCTCCAGGTCGACCCAGTAGGTGAAGCCGGAATGACCCTCAGGGATCGCGCGAACGGCGCGCACCGGCTGCTTGATTTGTGCCGCGAGGTCGTTGCGAATCCGCTCCTCGGCGTCGTTCATGCGACCGGCTCGAGGTGTGCCGTGTCGCAGAGGGCACCCGCCATGCGGCGGTCACCCTTGACGCGCACCACGCTGATGCTCGTGAAATCGGGGAACAGCCGCAGGGTGCCGGGCGTCAGCCGAAGGACATCGCAGAGATAAGTCAGGATCGCGATCCCGTGCGTCACCATCACGATGCGCCGCCCGGGATACGCCGCCACGGCGTCGTCGACGGCGCCGCGCATCCGTTGAATCACGACAGCGGCGCTTTCCTGGAGTTCGACCTTGCCGGCGGCGTAGCCGGCGCGGGCCTCGGCCAACCTGGGATCCGTCTCGACGCGGTCGCGCAGCGCGGCGGCGGTTTCGAGCGCGCGACGATGCGGACTGGAGTAGACAGCGTGGATCTCGAGCGATTTCAGGCGTTGCGCAAGACGCGCCGCCTGCTCACGCCCCAGGCGGCTCAGCGGTGGATCCGAACTCTGCCCGAGCTCGTCGTAGACGTCGGCGTGCCGCACGAGCCAGATCTCGGTGACCCCCTCGACGCCAATCAAGTACGCCCGCTGGAGCGAACGCATCGCGCCGACGATGTCGTCAGTACTTGCCAAGCTCGAGCCGGCCGATCTGATTGAGATGCACCTCGTCCGGCCCGTCGACGATCCGGACGGTGCGCGCGTAGGCATAGGCATGCGCGAGCGGAAAATCCTCGGAGACGCCGGCCGCGCCGTGCGCCTGGATCGCCCAGTCGAGAACCGTGCAGAGCATGTTCGGCGCCGCGACCTTGATCATGGCGATCTCGGCCCGCGCCGCCTTGTTGCCGGCGGTGTCCATCTTGTACGCCGCGTTCAGGGTCAAGAGGCGGGCCTCGTCGATCAAGATGCGCGCCTGCGCGATTCGCTCGAGCCACACTGACTGCTGGGCGAGAGGCTTGCCAAACGCCACCCGGTTCGTCACCCGTTTGCACATGAGCTGCAGCGCCAATTCCGCGACCCCGATCAGACGCATGCAGTGGTGAATGCGGCCGGGGCCCAGGCGAGCCTGGGCGATCTCGAAGCCGCGACCTTCGCCAAGCAGGATGTTGGAGGCCGGTACCCGGACGTCGACAAAGTCGACCTCGCCGTGCCCGTGGGGAGCGTCATCGAAACCGAACACGGGTAGCGGCCGCACGATCCTGACGCCGGGCGTGTCGCGGGGCACCAGGACCATCGATTGCTGGCGGTGACGATCCGGATTCTCCGGGTCCGTCTTGCCCATGAAGATGAAAAGCTGGCAGCGTCGGTCCATCGCCCCCGACGTCCACCATTTCCGGCCGTTGATCACGAGGTCGTCGCCCTCGCGGATGATGCGGCTCTTGATGTTGGTCGCGTCCGAGGATGCCACATCAGGTTCGGTCATGGCGAAACCGGAGCGAATCTCTCCATTCAGAAGCGGACGCAGCCATCGATCCTTCTGTTCTGGCGTCCCGTACCGGTCGAGGATTTCCATGTTCCCGGTATCAGGGGCGGAGCAGTTGAAGACCTCGGGGGCCCACGGGACGCGGCCCATGATTTCGCAGAGTGGGGCGTACTCCATGTTGGTGAGCCCGGCCCCAAGGTCGGACTCGGGAAGGAAGAGATTCCATAGCCCCGCAGACCGTGCCTTCGACTTCAGCTCGTCGATCACCGGCGGTGGTCGCCAGTGGTCTTCGGTCGCGGCCTGGTCTCGATAGGTTGGCTCGTTCGGGTAGATGAATTCGGCCATGAAATCGCCGAGTTTTTTCTGGAGCGCTTTCACCCTCGGCGAGTGGTCGAAGTCCATCCCCAACGGATAGTATCTGGCAATGCCGGACTTCGACCTGACCGATCGCGTGGCGATCGTGACAGGCGGGAGCCGCGGCATTGGCGAGGCGACCGCCGGCGCGCTGGCGGACCAGGGAGCCAGCGTCGTCATTTCCAGCCGGAAACTCGAGGGTCTCGAGGCGGCGGCGGATCGGATCAATGCGCGCCATGCCGGAGCCGCCCTGGCGATGGTCGCGCACGTCGGGCGGCCTGAGGATTCTGAGCGACTGGTCAGCAACGTGATGACGCGCTTCGGGCGCATCGACATCCTCGTGAACAACGCCGGGACCAATCCGCACTTCGGCCCAACCCTCGACGTCGAGCTGTCCGCCTGGGACAAGACCTTCGAGGTCAACCTGCGCGGGCCGTTGGTGCTCACCAGGTTGGTCGTCGACGCGTGGATGCGCGCGCACGGAGGCGCCATCGTCAACGTCGCCAGCATCGCCGGGCTTCGCCCCGAGTTTGGGCTTGGCCCCTACGGGGTGACCAAGGCGGCGCTCATCATGTTGAGCCGGCAGCTCGCCACCGAGCTGGCGCCTGTGGGCATCCGCGTCAACGCGGTCGCCCCCAGCATCGTGAAGACGGAATTCGCCGCCGCCCTTTGGGGAAACGAGGAGATCGCTCGGCGTGTTCTCGAGCGCAACCCGATCGGCCGTTTCGCGACCGCCGAGGAGGTCGCGTCCGTGATCGCCTTCCTCGTCTCGGATGCCGCGTCCTACGTCAACGGCGAAGTGCTTCCCATCGACGGCGGCGAGTGACGCGGGCGTGACTCGCGCCGCCGTCCTGCCCTCGGTCGGCTCGCCGCTGACGATCGAGGAGATCGATCTCCCCCCGCCGGGCGCGGGCGAGGTGCATGTCCGTCTGGCGGCCGCCGGCGTCTGCCACTCCGACCTCTCGCTCGCCAACGGCACGCTCGAGCAGCCCGTTCCTGCTGTCCTTGGCCACGAGGGCGCCGGTACCGTCATCGCGGTTGGGCCCGAGGTCAGCAATGTCCGCCGCGGGGATCACGTGTTGTTGAACTGGTCGCCGTCATGCGGTCGCTGCTGGTTCTGTCTGCATCGCGAACCCTATCTCTGTGAAGAGACCGCCAGAGCCTGGCGCCGGCGCTACGCGCAGCGGGCCGACGGAACCCCGCTCTATGCGGGGCTGGGGACCGCAGCTTTTGGCGAGGAGACGATCGTGCCCAGCTCGGCCGTGCTCGGCTTGCCGCCCACCATCAACCTGGAAGGCGCGGCGCTCCTCGGTTGCGCCATGCTCACCGGCATCGGCGCGGTCGTGAACTCGGCGAAGGTCCAAGCCGGCGCGTCGGTGGTGGTCTTCGGGACGGGAGGGGTTGGGCTGTCGGTCCTGCAGGGCGCGCGCCTCGTTGGGGCGGAGGTGGTGATCGGCGTGGACATCGCCGCCGACAAGGAAGAGCTAGCCCGGTTAAACGGCGCGACGGACTTCATCCCCGGCGGCGAGCAGGTTGTGCGGCGGGTCCGCGAACGCACGGGTGGCCGGGGAGCCGACCACGCCTTCGAGTGTGTCGGCAGCGCGACCACGATCCGCCAGGCATGGTCCTCCACACGCCGTGGCGGCCGGACCACGGCTGTCGGCATTGGTGCGAAAGACGAGACGGTGGAATTCCCCCTGCAGGAGATCTTTTATTCTGCCCGGATTCTCGGCGGTTGCTTCTTTGGTTCAACGGACATCGCTCGTGATCTGCCGCGCCTCCTCGAGCACGTCCAGGCCGGTCGAATCCGCCCGGAGGATTTGGTGACCAATCGCATCGGGCTGGAGGACGCTCCAGAGGCCTTCGCCCAGATGAACGCCCGGAAGGGCGCCCGCTCGCTGATCATTTACTAGGACGTCAGGCGTTGGCTGGCTTTGGTGTCCGTGTCCCAGATTTATTCTGACGGCGACGGCCACTTCGCGGGATCCCCCAGGACCGTTTCGGCGGCGACCGATTGGATGATCGCGGCCATCTCCGCCGAGAGGCTCGAGTGATACCCCAGCCCCTTGGGACTCTCCCGAAAGATCGTCGCGTAAAAGACACAGGCGGCGAGATAGGTTCCGGATTCGGTCGGATGGCTGCCGTCTTGTTGCCAGAGCGGCGCCCCCGCTCCGCGGGTGACGAGTGTGGCCCAGGCGACGCCGACGGGCGCGACTGCCACCCGCTGATCGGCGGCGATTGCCAGGTATCCGTCGTCGATCGCGGACTGCATGCTCGCGTAGTCCGGCAGTTCGTTCTCCGGCCAGCCGTCGCGCCGTGCCCAGGTGAGATAGAACAGCGGCCGGGCGCCCTGGTTGCGGATCGAGCTGATCAGCCGGCGAGCGGCCGGGTACATCTGGGTTTGCCGGAACTCGTCGATCGCCGGAAGCTGGCTCTGTTCCTGGAGCACGACGATGTCCCAGCGTCTCGCGGCGAGCGCGGTCGCCGTGGCCGGTGAGTCCGCGTGGTTGGCAAGGGTCCAGCCGTCCACGGCCGCGCTCGTTGACTCGACCCGATGTCCACCGGAACGGGCGAGGCTGGCGAAGACACTCGGCAGATCGTTGACCGTCGTATAGCTGTTGCCGATGAAAAGGACGCGGGTGCACGCCGGAGCGCGTTCCCCAGCCGAGCAGCCCGGATTCATCTTGAGAAAGAGGAGACCAAGTCCCACGACCGCGGCCACGCCGGCCACGATCAGTATCGGGCTGGTTCGCAGCCAAGGCACGCGGCCATCATGCGCCCCGGAGGTACCGAGCCTGTAGTCTTAACCGCCTTGTCATGCGCCACGAACAACGCTTCGTCGAACGGCTTGAGGCGGGCGAGATCCTCGTCGCCGATGGCGCCACGGCCACCAACTATCAGCAGATGGGGATGGCGATCGGCGTCGCTCCTGAAGAGTGGGTGTTCGACGAGCCGGACAAGGTTCGCGGCCTCCACGCCGCTTTCGTCGAGGCAGGCGCCGACATCATCCTCACCGACACCTTCGGCGGGACTTCGCTCCGATTGCGCGAATCGCGATATGCCGGCCGCGCCACGGAATTGAATCGCCGAGCCGCCGAGCTGGCAAAAGAGGCGGCGGCGGCGCGCGACGGCGTGCTCGTCGCCGGCTCGATGGGACCAACCGGGATGCTGATGGAACCGCTCGGTGAGCTGACGGCCGCCGCTGCCGCCGATGCCTACCGCGAACAGGCAGCCGCGCTCGACGACGGCGGCGTCGACGTGCTTCTGCTGGAAACCTTCTTTGCGCTCGATGAGGCCCTGGCGGCGATCGAAGGCATTCGACGCGCCAGCGGGCTGCCGCTCGCGGTCACGTTCAGTTTCGACCAGGGGACGCGCACCATGATGGGACTCAGCCCGACCCGGATGGTCGAGGCGATCGCACCATTGGGTGTGGCCGCCATCGGCGCCAACTGCGGCCGGTCGCTCGCCGACATGGAACGCGTTGTGGCGGAGCTGGCGGCCGTCAACCGCGGCATCCCCCTGTGGATCAAGCCGAACGCCGGTCTGCCGCGCATGGTTGGTGACGTGGCGCAGTATGAGACGGGACCGGCCGACATGGCCGATTACGCGACCCGTTTCGTCCAGACTGGCGCCCGGGTCATCGGCGGTTGCTGCGGCACCTCACCGGAGCACACGCGGTGTATGATCGCCGCGGCGTCTGGAGGACGCCTCCGGGTCCGCGGGCAGGACTGAGTCCACCTCCACAGACGAGCGCTGGTTGCAGGCCGTTTTCTTTCAGGGCCTGGCTGCGGACCCCGGCTCGGAGGAAAACGCATGCGCCAGTTGCCGGACCGCCCCAATCTCGATCAGCTACGCCACCAGGCCCGCGAGCTCCAGCGTCGCTCCAAAGCGATGACCCTCTCCGCCGCGCAGCTCGCGGTTGCGCGCGAGTACGGCTTTTCCAGCTGGACGCGGTTGAAGGCCGAGGTCGATCGCCGGCGTTCCATTCTCAAGCCACAGGTTCGGACCTGGCAGGGGATGCGCGACTGGTCCGCGCAGCTGCTCGAACGGACGACGGGCAAGGATGTCGCCGCCTGGAACCGGGTGATTTCGCGCCGGCGATTTGCGAAGGAGTCCGCCTTGCGGAAATGGCTGACGGCGCAGCGGGTGACGGGGTACGCGCAGATGTTGCTCGTCTGGGAGCGGTTCGGCTACCCCGACTTCATGACAGCGGGTGCCAACGACCTGATCGGCCGCCAGTACGCGGATCGACCGTCGCTGCGGCCAATCCTGGACGCGACGCTCGCTGCGCTTCCGGGCATCGGTCAGGTTGCGGTCGTCCAGGCCCGCAAGACCTATGTTTCGCTGGTGTCGAAACGCCGGACCTTTGCGGTCATCCAGGCCACGACGAAGAACCGTGTCGACCTCGGACTCCGGCTCCGCGACCAGCCCATCAGCGGACGGCTCAAGCCGGGCAAGGGTGTGGGCAACGGGAGCATGACGGTGCGCGTGCCGCTCTCGTCCCCGGCCGATCTGGATCACGAGGCGCTGGGATGGCTGAAGCGCGCCTACGACGAAAACGCCTGAGCTCTCCGCAAAAGAATCTGCAAACCACGCTTCGCCGATTTGGATCGCGGCGGGAGCTGCCTCTAGAGTAAAAACGTGGCCGAGCCACGCGACATTGTCGTGATCGGCGGGTCCGCGGGCGCCATCGAATCATTGAGCGCGCTCGTCTCCCATCTTCCCGGCGATCTCGACTCGGCGATCTTCGTGACGATCCACACCCTGCCGGTCGCGGATGGCCTTCTGCCGAAGATCCTCACCCGGCATGGGAGGCTGCGCTCGGCGGTCGCCGTCGACGGCGAACCGATTCTGTGTGGCCGGGTCTATGTCGCGCCACCCGACCTGCACCTGCTGGTCGAGCCCGGACGCGTCGGCCTGAACGGCGGCCCGAAAGAGAACGGACATCGCCCCGCGATCGATCCGCTGTTTTGCAGTGCGGCCCGTTCTTACCAGGATGGGGTTATCGGCGTGATCCTTTCCGGCACGTTGGACGACGGAAGCGTCGGCTTGCGGGTCATTCGCGAGCACGGCGGCACCGCCATCGTGCAGGACCCTGACGAGGCCCAGTTTCCACAAATGCCTCGCAACGCGATCGAGATCGGTCATCCGCAGCACGTGGCGTCTGCGGCGGACATCGCGCGTCTGATCGTCACTCACACCGAAGCCACCTCGAGTGTGGAACAGGCGATGCCGGGGGCGCGCGAGGCACCGGGCATACCGAGCGGGATCGCCTGTCCTGAATGCCACGGCGTCCTCTGGGGGGCCACCGACGACGCGTCGCCGGAGTTTCGGTGCCGCACGGGCCACACCTATGCGGCGGAGAGCCTGCTGGAAGCGCACGCATCGCACCTGGCAGCCTCGCTCTGGGCCGGCGTCCGGGCGCTGCGAGAACAGGCGTCGCTCGCGAAGCATATGGCCAGTAGGGCGGAGAAGCGGGGCGATCAACCGGGAGCGGCGCGATACTCGGATCGCGCCAGGGCCGCGGGTGAGCATGCCGCCCGGATGGAAACGATGTTGCTGGCGTGGACCGCCAGCTCAGCGACCGGCTAGCTCGGGCTCGACCGCCTCCATCAGCAGGATTACACTCCGAGCCCCGTCGAGTCCGCCCATCGCCGTGCATTGAACGCGGCACGTGAATCGCTTCCCGCGGCGATTGGTCGCCTCCACGATCATTTCCTCGAAGCCGTCGCTGCCGTTGAGACATTTCTTGATTGGGCTCGCCAGTTCCGCCAGCGGCAGACCGATATCGAGTCCGAGCAAGGGCTGGCCCAGCGTCTCCTCGGCCCGCAGGCCCCACAGGTCGACGGCGCGCCGGTTCCAGAGCTGGACCCGCAGGTCCTTGTCCAGCACGGCCACGCCCAGCTGGAGGTTGGCCATGATCAGCTCCATGAACGTGTTGACGCGGTCGAGTTGGATGCTGCGCTCCTGTAACTCGTTGTTGATCGTTTGCAACTCCGTGTTCGTCGACTCCAGCTCCTCATTCATGGTCTCGAGCTCCTCGTTGCTCGATTGAAGCTCCTCGTTGGTGGTTTCCAACTCTTCCACGGTCGATTGCAGTTCCTCGTTGGTGGTCTCGAGCTCCTCGTTCGTCGACTGCAATTCCTCGGAGGCGGTCTCCAGGTCATGCTTGGACCGCTCGAGGTCGCGATAGATGCGGTTGTATCCGCTGACATCGGTAAAGGCGATGCTGGCTCCGAGCGAGACCCCCTTATCGAGCAGCGGGACGACCTCGACGTCGAAAAACTGGGTCTCGCCGTTGGAACCCCGCCGCTCCAGGTCGCGCACGCTCGCCGGCCGGCGCTGTTGGTATGCCTCGTCGATCATCGAACGCAGATCGACGGGCCGGTAGGAGATCTCGAGATCCTGGAGCGGTCGGCCGATGTCGGCGGTGGCCAGGCCAAACGCGGCGCGCGCGCGTTCATTGACCGACGTGACAACCCCGGCGGTGTCGACCACGAGATGCGCCACCGGCAGCGCGTCGGCCACCAGCTCGCGGATGCGAACCTGACGTGGCGGATGGTTGACCGGATCGAGGTTGCCGCCCTGGGCCAGGACCACGAGGCGATCCCGGATCGTGTCCTTCGGAACTTTGGTGAAGACCCGATGCTTGAGATCGACCGGAGTGAAGAGCTCGGTTCGCCGCAAGAGCATTTCGGCTTTGCCCAGGAACAGGTAGCCCTTTTCGGTGAGCGCGTAGTGGAGGCGGGCGAGGATCCTGGCCTGCGCCTCCGATTCGAAGTACATGAGCGTGTTCCGTGAGATCAGCAGATCGATCCGTGAGATGGGCGCATCCTGCAACAGGTCGTGCCGGCCAAAGATGATCGAACGGCGCAGGTCGCCGCGGAGGACGAACGAATCGCCCTCGGCCTCGAAGTACTTCTCCTTGAGGGCGGAGGGCACCTCCGCCAGGTCCTGCGCCTGGGATCTGCCCTGGCGCGCCCGGGTCAGCGCGTCATCGTCGACGTCGGTGGCGTAGATCTTCGTGCGTTGCCGGTACTCCGATGCGCCGAGTGCCTCGCAGAGCAGCATTGCCACGCTGTAGGCCTCTTCGCCCGAGGCGACGCCCGCACACCAGACGCGGATCGGCTCGGAGCGCTCCTTGCTCGCGATAATCCTGGGCAGGATTTCCTGTTGTAGGTATTCCCAGGCTGAGGCATCTCGAAAGTAGCTGGTCACATTGATGAGGATGGTGTTGAAGAGGGCGGCGAACTCGTCAGGGTTCGCCTCTAGATATTCGACATAATCGCTGTAATCCTTGACGCCGACTTGCGTCATCCGCTTGCTGACCCGGCGTAGCAGCGTCGTCCGCTTGTAGCCGCTGAAATCGAAGCCACGAGTATCGCGAATGTGCTCCAGGAGGCGCGCGAAGTCGGGACCCGCCGGCTCCTCACTCACCGAACGACGCCCTCCGCCACCAGGGTCGTGAGCGCTGCCGGGATCTCCTCGAGCCGAAGGATGAAATCCGCGTGGCCCGATTTGATCGCCGCGGCCGGCATGCCGAAGAACTCCGCGGACTCCTGATCCTGGGCGATCACGGTGCCCCCCATCTTCTTGATGGCCCCGACGCCGAGCGATCCGTCGCTCCCGGTTCCGGTCAGGACGACAGCGATCGCGCGCTCCTCATAGCTGGCCGCTACCGACTCGAAGAGCAGGTCGGCGCTTGGCCGGACGAAATGCACCAGCTCGGAGTGCGAGAGCGACAGGCTGCCATCGCGATTGACCAGGAGGTGGCGATCGGGCGGCGCGATGTGCACGGTGCCCGGCCGGATCCGGTCGCCTTCGGCGGCCTGGACCACCTCGAGCTGGGTCCGCCGGCGGAGGATCTCCGCCATCAGGCTGCGATGGCGGGGATCGAGATGCTGGACGACGACAATCGCTGCCGGAAAGCCGGCGGGCAGACTCTCCAGGATGTGGCTGATGGCGGCAATGCCGCCTGCGGACGAGGCGAGAGCGACCACGTCGAACCGTGCCCCGGGGAAGTGCCGGGACGTCTGCGGCGCGTCGGCGCCCTCCGGCTCCTGCAACCGTGACACCTGTTGGACCAACTCCTCCCGCTCCCTCGGTCCATGCTACCCCTCCAATCCCGGTGGTGCGCTTGCCTGCGGAAGCGTAGTATCGACGTGATGGCGCGCGTGAATACGCCCAGCCAGCCCGTGACCGAGCTCTACCTGATCCAAGGCGAGCAGCCGGACACCAGGGACCTCGATGATGCCCGCCAATGGGTCACGATCTACCGCGAGCTGGTGACGTTCGCCGACCGGACGTTGAGCCGGCTACGGCGGGAAAAGGGCGCCAACCTGGAGGCCGACGGGTCAAACGCAAGCGACGCAGATGAGCGCGGGATGGAGGGCCATCTGCGACGTTTGCAGTCGCGGCTCGATTTCTGGGAGCGGCGCTTGTGGGAGCTCGCCGGCCTCGATCTCGATGTGCGGCGTCGCGTGCTCAACTACGCCGGCCAGCGGCTGACCCTGACGCGCCGGGAGGCCGAATTGCTGGCCTTCCTTGCCCGGCGGCCCGGCCAGTTCTTTCCGGCGGCCCAGCTGGTAAGCCTTGCCTGGGCCTCTCCCGAGCTATCCGCGGAACAGCTTCGCACCTACGTCGTCCGCCTCCGGCGCCACCTGGCAAGCACGGGCGTCCCCGCCCGGCTCGTCAGCGAACCGCGCCGCGGCTACGGGCTGGTGTTCACGGCGTGAGCCGCCCAGCGCTGAAATCAAAGAAGGTGATCCAACTCCGACCCCGGCGCCTGGTGGCCGACGAGCCGGCCTCCAGGGTGGCGATCGCGGTCCGCACCCACCTGTCCCTCCTGCAGGGCTACGCCGACATCATGGAGGGCTTATCGCCGGAGCTGAAGCGGGAGATCCTTTGCGTCATGGCGGAAAAAGCCCGCGAGCTCGGTTCAGCCCTTCAGCCCTTCGTCGACCAAACGCCGGCGGCACGTCCGGCGATCGACGACTACCGTCGCGTCCGGGAGCGTACCCGTCAGCTGATGATGGAATACCGTAACCTGCTGGGCCGGCTACACGAAACCGTGTCGGAAGCGCACGGTCACGTCAGCGGCGCCGGAGGAACCCCCAGCTAGCTGCGCAATCCGTGACGGTCGTCGAGTTGCGCGTGCTCGACGGGCCCAACCTCTATTTCACCAAGCCCGCCATCAAGCTGACGCTGCGCGTCGTCCCCTGGCTCGCGCTCGCGGAGGAGCGAGCCCAGCTCCTTACGAGACGGACCGGCTTCAGACCGGTCGCCGCCCCCGGCGCGCCCAACGGCGACCAGCGGCGCCGCTACGTCGCCCGCTTCGCGGTACACGTCGCGCGCCTGCTGGCTGACGCTACCGCGACCCATCTCGCGATCCGGGGCCGGCCAGGGCCCGGCGCCGAGGAGATCGTGATCGCCTTCGTGTGGCGCCGGCAGCGAGCCGCGGAAGCCTTTGCGCGCGAGCTCGCCCCCCTGCTCGAGCTGTGCCTCGACGGTCGACGATCACTCGAGGGAGCCATCGCCGCGGCGGCGGATCGCCTCGACAGAACGGAGCCGGGCCCCGCGCCCACCGTGCTGCGCCCCTCCATTCCCATCATCGCGGTGACCGGAACGAACGGCAAGACCACCACGGTGCGGCTGATCGCGCAGCTGGCCCGAACGGCCGGACACCACGTCGCTTACACGACCACCGACGGCGTCTATCGCGACGACGAGCTGGTCGAAGAAGGTGACTACTCCGGGTTCAGCGGGGCGGCGCGTGCGCTGGGGCAGCCGGGCATCGACCTCGCCGTGCTGGAAACGGCGCGCGGCGGGATCCTTCTCCGAGGGATGGGGACCGACCACAACGACGTAGCGGTCGTGACCAACGTCACCGAGGACCACCTCGACCAGTACGGGATCCGCACGCTCGACCAGCTGGCGGAGGTCAAAGCCACGATCACACGGATCACGCAGCCGGCGGGCTGGGACGTGCTCAACGCCGACGACCCGCGGGTGCTGGCGATGCGACGGCTGGCGACGGGGCGGCCCTGGCTCTTCTCACTCGACGCCGACCACCCGGCGATCCGCACCACCCTCGCCGAGGGTGGGCGCGCGATTTCGGTCCTCGACGGTGCCCTGGTGGTGATGACATCGCGCCGCCACGCGCACCGCCTGTTGCCGGTCGAGGAGGTGCCGGTCACCCTGGGCGGGATCTCCAGCCATAACCTGAGTAACGCCATGGCCGCGGCGGCGGCCGCGCTCGGGGCCGGTCTCCCCGAGGAGGCCGTCATCGAGGGGCTTCGCAGCTTCGTGCTGGACCCGGAACGCAATCCCGGAAGGGCCAACCTCTTCGAGGTCGACGGCCGGGTGGTTGTCATCGATTACGCCCACAACGTAGACGGCATGCGTGGCCTGATCGAGATCTGCCAGGGATTGCGACGGCGCGACGGCCGCCTCTTCCTGGCGTTTGGCTCGGCCGGCGACCGCACCAACGCCATCCTTCACCGACTCGCCTACACGGCGGCGCGCGGTCCCGACCAGGTTGCTATCGCCGAGCTGCACCGCTACCTGCGCGGACGCGATCCCCAGGACCTGGTCAACCGGCTGCAGGCGGGACTTGCGGATGGCGGCAAGGCGCAGGCGCCGGTGTTTCGGACCGAGCTCGAGGCGCTCGCGTGGATGTTGACGACGTCGTCGCCCAATGACGTGATCGCGATCACTGCCCTGGCGCAGCGGCCCGAGGTCTTTCAGTATCTGCGCGACCGCGGCGGGACATCGGTCGGGCCATCCCGCATCCGGGAATTGGTCCGGCGCGCGCGGGGCTAGGTCCCGGGCGAGACGGGGAGCGCCCGGCGTGCCTCGAGGTTGCGCCAGGTATCGGCGGGCTTGTCGACGCAGAGCAGCACAACGTCGCCCGCGATCGCGCGACCGAGCGCGGCATCGATCGCCGGCGCCTCGTCGATGATGATCTCGGCGCTCTGCACGCGACTTTCGCCGGCGGCTTTGATGCCCTCCATCACGTGGCGCGCGATCTCGCCGCGCTGCCGGCCGCGCGGGTTCGCGTCTTCGCGCACGATCAGGATGTCGAAGACGCGCGCCGCGACGCGCCCCAGCTCGCGCATGTCCTCGTCGCGCCGATCGCCAGGCGTGGCGATCACGGCGATGCGGCGGCCCGGCTGCGGCCCGTTGACGCCCGGAGCCGTCAGCCGTTCGACGAAATCGCCGGCGAGCGCGAGACCGTGCGGGTTGTGTGCGTAGTCGACGATCACCTTGACGCCGTGCAGCTCGAACATGTTGAGGCGTCCGGGCGCTTCGTGGAACGATGGATGGAAGCTACGCAGGCCCTGCCGGATGTCGTGAAGGTGGGCGCCGGCGGCGTGGGCCGCGGCCGCCGCGGCGAGCGCGTTCTGGACGTTGGCCCGGGCCCGCCCCTCGAAGGTGGCCGGGATCAGGTGGACCCAGGCGATCTGCGTGCTCCGCCGGCCCTCGCGCAACACCATCATCTCGCCGCCGCCCGCCTGCTTCTCGATGACGAACGCCTTGCGGCCACGCCGCACCCAGCGCCCCACTAACTCGTTGTCGTCGCGCATCGAGAAGAGGATCACCGATCCACTGCAGTGCGTCCGCATCTCGGCGACGAGCTCGTCATCGGCGTTGAGGACGGCGGTGCCGCTGCGCGGGACCGCCTCGACGATGACCCGCTTGATGGCGGCCAACTGCCGCAGGGAGTTGACCTCCTTCAGGCCGATGTGGTCGCCGGTGACGTTCAGCACGACCGCGACATCGTTGGCGCTGTAACCAAGCCCCTCGCGCAGGATGCCACCGCGCGCGACCTCGAAGACGGCGAAGTCGACGCGCGGATTCTGGAGCACCATGCGCGCCGAACGCGGGCCGCTGGCGTCGGCCTGCTTGACCAGCCGGCCATCGATATAGATGCCGTCGGTGGTCGTCATCCCGACCTTGTGTCCCAGGCCCCTGACGATGTGGGCGATCATCCTGGCGGTCGTCGTCTTGCCGTTCGATCCGGTGACGGCGACGATCGGGATGCGCGCCGGCGTTCCCTGGGGGAAGAGCAGGTCGATGACAGCCTTCGCGACGTACTGGGGTTCGCCTTCTGTGGGGTGGGTATGCATGCGAAAGCCCGGGGCGGCATTCACCTCGACGATGGCCCCGCCGGTCTCGCGCACCGGCTGGCAGATATCGGGCGTGAGGAAGTCGATGCCGGCGACGTCGAGGCCCACGACGCGCGCCGCCTCCTCCGCGATCTCGACGTTGTCGTGGTCCGCCTCCATGGTGCGGTCGATCGAGATGCCCCCGGTGGACATGTTGGCGGTGGCCGCCAGCTTGACGACGGTATCCTTGGGCGGAATCTCGTCGAGGCCGTAGCCCTGCCCCTTGACGAGCTCCTCGGCGTCCCCATCGATCTTGATGCGGGTCAAGACCTTTTCGTGGCCAATGCCGCGACGAGGGTCGTGATTGGTGATGTCGACCAGCTCGCGCACCGTGTGCTCGCCGTCGCCGATGACGTGCGCCGGGACCCTCTCCGCGACCGCGACCATGTGACCATCGATGACGAGCACGCGATAGTCGTTGCCCTTGATGAAACTCTCCACCACGACCACGCCGCTCCGCGTCTGTCGGATGGCGCGCTCATAGCCGCGCCGGACGTTCTCCTCGGTGCGCACGTCGAGGCTGACGCCGCGCCCATGGTTGCCGTCGAGCGGCTTGAGAACCACGGGGTAACCGATGCGGGCCGCGACCGCGGCGGCCTCGTCCGCCGACCGGACGGTTTCGCTCTTCGGCACGGGAAGCCCCGCGGACGCGAGGAGCGATGTGGTCAGCTTCTTGTCCCCGGCGATGTCGACGCCCAGCGCCGAGGTGCGCGAGGTCATGGTGGCGCGGATCCGCTGCTGGAAGCGGCCCTGGCCGAGCTGCACAAACGACTGTTCGTTCAGACGGATGTAGGGAATATCCCGCCGGGCGGCCTCATCGAGAATCGCCTGGGTCGAGGGGCCGAAGGCTGCCTGGTCGGCCAGCAGCACGAGGCTTTCCAGCTCGGCGATGAAGTCGAGGGTGGGGTTGGCCTGGACGAGGTGGTTGATGAGCCGGACGGCGAGCTTCCCGGCGGCCAGCCCGACCTGCTCCTCGTTGTAGCCGTAGACCACGTTGTAGTACCCGGGGGTGCCGGCTCGACGGGTCTTGCCGCGCGTCATGCTCCCGCCCGTCTGCCGCTGGAGCTCGAGCGCGACGTGCTCGGCGACATGGCCCATCCAGGTCCCGTCGCGGAGGCGCTCGATGAAGCCACCCGGGCGGTGAAGCGAGCACCCGTGATCGTGAAGACCCGGTAGCAGGTCGATGAGCGCGTCGTTGAAGGCCGGCACCGTGTTCGACGGCCAGTGTTCGAGCGAGCCCAAGTCGACGAGCAGGCGGATCGCCGGGTCGTACGACCAGTAGTTGGGGCCGCGCAGTACCTGGCTTTCGAGGATCTTGAGGTCGGGCTTTAGAGGCGGTTTCTTCTCGACAGGCTCGTGCTTGGCGTCCTCGTCGCGCTCGACTCGCGTCTCCATGCGCGACTCGCTCACTCCGACGCCTTGCGGTCCTCTAAACGCCGCACCATCTTTCCGATGCGGGCATGCGCCAGCCGGGCGTTGCGCTCGTCCTTGGTGACGACGAAAGGTAGCACGCGGCGCGCGCGCAGGTCGAATCGGTATCCCGATGGGAGGGAGTGGAGGCGGGCGTTCGACACCATCATCGGCTTGTGGCCCGAGGTCTGGAACGCATCGGTGATCACATCGGTCCCATCGACGATGGTGATCGAGCCGCGCCCGATCACTTCGAGAATGTCGTTGGCGTCGATGACGGCCGCCGTGTCCTCGTCGAGTCCCAGGCCGATCAGCGAAGGCGATTGGGCCACGACGGCGAGCAGCCGCCCGAGACGCGTGCGCTGCTCGAAATGCTGGTCAACGACCACGTTCACCAGCAACCCGAGGCCGACGGAGACGTTGGCCATCCGGTATTTCGGAGTAGCACCCGAACTGCCGAAAGCCATCATGTGCGTCGCCACCGCGCTCGCCCCGGCGGACGTGCCCGCCACCACGACGCCGCGGCCGTGGGCGTCGAGAATGGCCGCGCCGAGCTTGGTGCCGCCGATCACCGACGACAGCCGGAGCTGGTTCCCTCCGGTCATGAAGATGCCGGTGACGTCTTTCAGCGCCTCGATCGTTTTAGGGTCGTTCGCTTCTTCCCGGGTTTCCGGGCGAAGCCCCGTCACCTTCGCGGCACCGACCCGCGCGAAGACCTGGCGGTAGAGTTCGGTCGCCGCGTCGCCAAGTGAGGAAGCGGTGCTGATGACGGCGATCCGGGCCTGGTCGCCACCGGCGAGCTGGACGAAGCGCGAGATGATGATTCGCTCACCCAGCTTGTCCTCGGCGCCGCCGATGACCATGACCGGCCCAACCGGGCCGCCGTCCGTTGTCGGAGCGAGCCGCTCCGGCGCCGAAAGGTCCGTCGGAACAGGCCGCTGCGGTGCCGAGGCGTCGGTCATTCACGACAGTGTACTGGCGGCCGAATTGCGGCGCTACGGACTTTTTTGCGAATCCTTATATGATTGGTGTCACCTCGCGGGACGGCCCGCAATTGCGATCGGTCCCACCGCGAGATCGCCGCGGACGTCGCGACTATACAAGAATCGTAGAATAGCGATATCAGGTCGTGAATACGATGATCCACTCGAATACGGCTCCGCCGCGGCGCCGCCTCCCCAACCGGGGGACCTCACGCCCAGCCAATGAGTTGCTGCCCCGGGTGCTCGAGGTGTTGCCGATCGGGATCGCGCTGTTCGAGCTGGAGGCCGACGGGTTCCGCTTCCGTTTCGGCAACCAGATGTTCGCGCGAGTGCTCACCCTCGACCGGATGCCTGAGGACGGGCAGCTGGTCGGTGACGTTTTCAATCGGGCCGAGCACGACGCAGTCGTCGAGCTGTTCAGGCTCGTGCGCGTCAGTCGCGAACCGCAGAGTTACTTCGCCGCGATGGGTGGGCAAGGCCAACACACTAACCGGATCTTGAATATCGATGCCTATCCACTCCTGAGCGTCGGTCGCCTGAGCCACGTCGTGGTCCGTGTCGAGGAGACGCAAGAAGAGCAGGAGGCTCGGGACCGACAGCAGCTGGAAGCCAACCGTCTGCGCAAGAAGGCGGATCACCTCGCGAGCCTAGAACAGGCGAAGTCGGAATTCCTCCGCCTCGCGTCACACGAGTTGCGCGGACCGGCGGCCACGCTGGGCGGTTACCTCGCCATGATCGAAGACGAAACGTTGGGGCCGATCCCGGAGCGGTTACGCCCCGTGCTGCCGATGTTGAGGGCGAAAGCCTCCCAGATCAACCTCCTCGCCAACGAGATGGTGGAGGCCGCGCGGCTCGAGGACGGCCGCGTGCAGCTGAAGCGCAAGCGGGTCGATCTGCACCAGTTGGTCGGCCGCACGGTCGGGACGGCAGCTACGGTAGCCACATCGCGGCATCGAGTCCGCTTCGACGACCTCGTCGGGCGTGAGCTGTGGGTTCTCGGTGACGTCCTGCGCCTGGAGATCATCATCTCCAACCTCTTGGACAATGCCATCAAGTACTCGCCGAAAGGGGGAGACGTCACGGCGCAACTGTCGATGTCCGGCGACGTCGCCGTGCTCAAGGTCCAGGACCGAGGCATCGGTATCGCGCCCGAGGACATGGGTCGACTGTTCGTGCGCTTCAGCCGCGTGTCGAGCCTCACCGACGTACCTGGCACCGGGCTGGGTCTCTACCTGGCCAGAGAGCTGGCCCGTCTGCACAAAGGCGAAATCGTCGCATCCTCGAGACCCGGTGAGGGAAGCGAATTCGTCCTGAGCCTCCCAGTTGAGCCCCACAACAAGTAAGGCTCCCCATCAACTGACCCTGCCGGCGCTGCGTGAGGCGGCCGCCGGTTGCCGCGCCTGTGACCTCTACAAGACTGGCACCCAGACCGTCTTTGGCGAGGGTACCGAGCATGCCCAGATCATGTTCGTGGGTGAGCAGCCCGGCGACCGGGAGGATAGGGAGGGCAAACCGTTTGTCGGCCCCGCGGGACGCGTGCTCGACGAGGCGCTCGAGGAGGCGGGCATCGATCGCAGCCGTGTCTACGTAACAAATGCCGTCAAGCACTTCAAATGGAAGCCGCAAGGGAAGCGTCGTCTGCACCAGAAACCGAATGCCGCTGAGATCAACGCCTGCCGTCCCTGGCTGGATGCCGAGATCGCGGCGGTCAAGCCGCACCTGCTGGTGCTGCTGGGGGCGACCGCGGCTCAGGCGTTGCTCGGTCGCGACTTCCGCGTGAGCGTGCAGCGCGGCCAGCTCGTCGAGCGGCCCGGTCTGCCGCCGGCGATGGCGACGGTGCATCCGTCGTCGATCCTGCGCGCGCCCGATGACGAGACCCGCGAACTCGAGATGCGGGCTTTTGTCCAGGATCTCAAGCGCGTCGCGCAGCATTTGGGACGCTAGCTCAGCGCCAGAGCACTAGCTCAGCGCCAGAGCAGTCGCCACAGTCCGGCGCGACCGAGCGCCCGTCCCACGATCTTGTTCTTTGCCCGGCGCGCGATTCGGCGGGGATCGCCCGACGCCAGCGTCGAGACGTCGTTCGCCAGCCGAGCCGCCGCGTACATCTGTGAGACCAGCCCGCGACGCCTCACATAAAGACCTGGCCGATCAGGCCGGTCGCATCACGCTCCAGCTCGCCGCGCTCCGCCTCGTGCGACTCGATCACCTGGAGAAGTTGCTGCGCCTGATCCGGGTCGCGCAGCCCGAGGACCAGGCCGAGCGACAACCAGTAGTCGGCGGTCTCGAGCAAATTCGCGTGGATCTCGTCCGGCGTCTCCGCCAGGACCTCGCTCATCGAATCGATCAATGCCCGACCGTACTGGGCCCATTGCGCGTCGGCGGAGGCTTTCATGGAAACAGGGTAAACTGGCTACCGCCTCCGCGGGGAGGTGGCAGAGTGGTCGAATGCGAGCGCCTGCTAAGCGCTTGAGCGGGTGTTTCCGCTCCCCGGGTTCGAATCCCGGCCTTCCCGTTCTTCATCCCTTTCCCTAGAGCGCCTAACTGGGCGAAAGCGCCGCAGTGCGGCTGGTCCAGATGTACATATCTGGGAGCCCGTTCATGCCGAGCGTCTGATTGATCTCGCCGATGTGATACGCGTCATGCGTCAGGAGACGCATGAGGACACCCTGACGCGTATGAATCTGAACCTGCCCGTTTAGCTCTCGGCGGAACTCGTCCTGGAGCATCGCCGGCGTCCATCGCTCGAGACAATCCGCGACGATCGTCCAGGTCGATTGGAGAGCGAGGACGAGCTCGCTTGCCTCACGTGGGTGGGTAGGGTCGTCTTCCCAGCCCTCGCCGTCCGGATCGTTGAACGGCGTGCGATCGGCACCAGGCTCTTTGAAGATGTGGCAGAGCCAGTACGGACGGACCCCAGCGGTGTGGGCGGCGATGGCCCATATCGGCCAAAGATGGGGCGCGGCCCGCAGCTGGAGCTGTTGCGGCGAGAGTTCTCCGATCCGCTCCACCAGGCGCTCCTGGGCAAAACGCCAACCATCGTAGAAGGGTGCAACGCTCTCGGATGTGGTGGTCATGCCTCACTTACTTTAACGTCGACCAGCGACATGAGCGTCTTCGCGTCTTTGATCGCGTGGCCTTCCATGTCGTTGTTGAAATAGACGAATACATCGAGACCACCGCGACGCCATTCGACGATGCGATCGGCCCAGGGCTGGAGGGCCCGCCGGCCGTAGCCGAGGCCTTTAGGGGGCAGGTGCATCCTTATGTATGTGAAGTCGCTCGTGACCTCGAGCGACTTCGGCATCTTGGGATGGTCCGGGACGGTAAGCGCGATCCGGTGGGCGCGGAGCAGCTCGAATACTGCCGGCACCAGCCACGAGTCGTGACGAAACTCGAGGGTAAAGCGCACGTCCTTTGGCAGCATGCCCACGAAACGCTCCAGGCGCTCCAGATCGAGATGGAAGTTGGCCTGCAGCTGGAAGAGAATCGGTCCGAGCTTGTCGCGCAGTCCGAGTGCCGCGTCCACGACCAGCTCGATGGATTTCTCTTCGACGGCAAGCCGCTTGATGTGGGTGACGTAGCGGCTGCCTTTGACGGCAAAGACGAAGCCAGTTGGGGCCTGCTCTCGCCAGGCTTCGAAACGCTCACGCGGCGGCTGCCTGTAGAAGGAATTGTTGAGCTCGACGGTGTTGAAGTGCTGCGCGTAGAACGCGAAGTGCTCTCGCGCAGGCATCTTCTCCGGGTAGAAGCGCTTCCGCCAGTGCGGGTACGACCAGCCCGAACAACCAATCCGAACGTCGCCGGCCACCGATCACCATTCTGGAGAAAAGCGTCGACGTCAGGCCGCGGGGAGGTCGGGCGCGCGCACGCGATAGTAGTCGTAGACGGGCGGGATCGCCAGCAGCCGGCTGTCATCCGACCGCGCCAGTTTCCATCCGCCCTCGTGCACCATCCAGTGGTGTCGGTGACAGAGCAGGATGAGATTGGAGAGGTCCGTGGCACCGCCCTGAACCCAGTGAACGAGGTGATGAGCCGCGCTCCAAGACGCGCTGCGCTCGCAGCCAGGCCACTGGCAGTGCTGGTCGCGAGCATTGAGCGCACGGCGGGTTGCGCCGGAGACGACTCGAACCGCTCGGCCGACGTCGACCACCACGGAGTCTGGACCGAACACGACGCGGGCGATGTTCCCGTCGCACGCCAGCCGCTGCACCGTTGTGGACGAGATCGGCGTCGAGAACTCCATGTCCGCCGCCGGTGATCCCTGCAGTCCGCGAAGCGTTTCGAGCGTCGTCGTGACCTGCAGGTGCGGACGCTGGCTCGCATGCTGCGGCACGAGCCCGGCGTCGAGCGAATGAAGCGACAGTTCGACGATCGCATCGCCCTGGCGATGCTCGAGACAACGCTCGTCGCCCTGACCCATCGGCTGTGCGAGCGGCTCGAGAGCGGTGCGCACGGCCGCTCCACCGATCGGGTCCAGTTGGCCGCTGATGAGAAGGGATCCATCGTCCCAGACCGTGAATTGGAGCCGCCGCTCTTCAACCGCGATTCGCTGCTCCCTGGCGACTCCCTCCGGATCGAGCGCGTGCCGCAAGCGCATGCAGTAGTGCCACAGACGTCCGGCCGAGCATTCTCGCGCGCGCTCGAGCAGGTCATCTTCAACGAAGGCAGATTCTGGAGTCGACGCAACGAGAGCGCTCGACGTGCGGGCGAGCACCGACAGGTGCGCGAAGCCGATCGCGCCAGTTGCGAGCGCATCGGCGGATTTCGGGAGTCTTTGAAGTTGCTCGCCGACATTGATGCAGTCGTAGGCGACGCTACGCGAGGTCTTGCAGTTGTGCCGGATCCACTCGCCGGCGGTCGGCGCGTCCAATAAGTCCCCCGCATCCTCGTTGGCAAACGCCGCCGCCAGCCGCGCCGCGTCTCTTGAGAAGGCCAGATTGAGGCGATCGATGGCGTAGCGGAGGCCCTTGAGCCGGCTGGTGAGGTCGTCATCGGGAAGGTCCGCGACGATCAGATCCAGGTATCGGTCGATATCGCCAGAGACCGGCAGCCCAGCACGCTCGGTCTGGGCCGGGGCGTCGGCCACTACGGTCATCGAGCTTTGCGAAACAACGGGGACGTCTGCCACATCTGCGGCTGCGCCGCGCCTATCGACAAATCAAGATTGACGCGATCGATCACGTAGCGGAGCCGCTTGAGCCTGCCTTTCACGTCGTCGTGCGCCAGGTCGGAGAGGATCTGGTCCAGGAATCGGTCGACCTCGGCCGACAGTCCCCCCACCCCCATCTTCATGAGTACATTATACGAACATATGTTCGTATTGTCAAGGAGTTTGAGGGCGCCCGGACGAGGTGAGAGAATCCCTTCGTGGTTACCGCGATCGTGCTGATCGAGGCCGAGCGGTCGGCGATCGCCAAGCTCGGGCCGGCCCTCGCCGACGTCCCAGGCGTGGCGGAGGCCTACTCAGTGACGGGCGAGTTCGATTTCGTCGCCATTCTCCGGGTCAAGAACCACGAAGAGATCGCGGACATCGTTACCTCAAAACTCTCGCAGGTCGCCGGCATTCGAAAGACGCACAC
>VBFR01000284.1:6400-10521 GCA_005889345.1 Chloroflexota bacterium | reverse complement strand
TTGATCAAGCGCGAGCAGCGAACGGCCGCCTTCGCTCTTAACCGCGTCGCCGGCAACTTCGGTATCGGCTCCGGCGCGACCGTAGCCGGCTTCATCGTCGCATTCGCACAGCAGCTCAGCTCGTTCCAGACGCTCTATATCTTCGACGCCGTCACCTACGCCGCATTCGCGCTGATCGTGCTCGCCGCCGTGCCAAGCCCTCGAGCCGAGACCGTCACAGCGACAGACGCCAACGGAACCGGCTTTCGCGCCGTCGCTCGAGATCGGGTCTTCCTCACTGTGATCGGAGCCAATATCGTGCTCCTCGTCGTCGGCCACACGTTCTTCTCCAACATCCTGCCCCCATTTGCAAAGGCCCACACACCGCTCGGCCCCGCCGCGATCGGGATCATCGTTCTCGTCAACACGTCCTTCGTCGTCATCGCGCAAATCCCAGCGGTGCGCGTAGTGACACGGATGCGACGCACACACGCTTTCGCCGCGGCCAGCGCGATTTTTGCGGTCAGCCTGCTCGCGGTCCTGCCGGCGACGCTCATCCACACGGAGCTCGCTGCGACCAGTCTCCTCGCCGGCGTTGCGATCGTCTTCGCAATCGGCGAATGCGTACACACCAATGTTCTCGGGCCACTCGTCGCGGACATGGCTCCAGCCCATCTGCTCGGCCGCTACCTGTCTCTCTACAGTCTGGCCTTCAGCATCTCCCTGGCGCTCGGCCCGGCGATTGGTGGCCTTCTCCTGCAGACTTCGCCAGACGCCATCTGGTGGGGTGGCGCGCTTGCCGCGCTGCTGGCCGGAGCCGTCCTGCTTCGACTCGGCGGCCGCATTCCCGACCCGCTCCGCGAAGCACAGTCAGGTCTTGGGCCGGCGCCAGAGGCCGCGTGAGGTCCTGCGCCAGGTTGCGGCCTGTGAGGCATTCACGGAAAGACTCCAACGCGGGGCGTTGAGCTAGGCCGGCGAACGTCTCTGGATGGTTCCCGCGGCGTTGGACTCCATCCGGTCAGCGACCTGGTTCATAAGCCGCTTGAGCTCAGCGCGGTCGGAAGGCACCAGCTGCGCGATCGCGCCCGCGATTTTGGCGGCGCCCATACCCCACATACGCTCGAACAGCCGCTCGGCCTTGGGCGTCAGCTCGAGCCACGTCTGGCGGCGGTCTTCCTCGTCGGGCACTCGCCGCACGTATCCCAGGTCCTCCAGGCGATCGAACATAGGGACCAGCGTTCCCGGCGTGACATGGAGCCGGCGGGCCAACTCTCTGCCCGTCTGGCGTCCCCAGCGGCGCAAGGTCACCAGGGCGCGGAATTGCGCCATTGTCAGGTCAACGTCCATGAAGAACCGCGCTGTGTCATCGGCGAGAGCAGCGCGCTGACGGCCGAATGCATGCAGGATCGAGCGCACGTCGGCGACGATCGGATCGTCTTGGTTTGGTTGCACGTCCGGGATCGATTCGACTGTATCAAATCGCTTGACTGAGGTCAATCGTTAGATATAATCAAACGACCCCCGATGAGTACTCCGCCTGCGATGACGCCATGTTGATTCGACTGCTCCGAACCTACCTACCCCCTTACAGTCGCGAGGTAGCGATCGTGGTCGTGCTGGTCACCATCCAATCGATCGCCAACCTGTACCTGCCGAACCTCAACGCCGACATCATCAACAACGGTATTGCCAAGGGCGACATACCTTACATATGGAGGACCGGCGGCGTGATGCTGGCGGTCACTCTGGCGATGGGGATTGTCGCCGTGTTCGGCGTCTATTGGGCGTCGAAGGCATCCATGGGCGTTGGCAGGGACCTGCGCAGCGCCGTATTCGGGCGAGTGCAGACTTTCTCGGCCCGGGAGCTGAACCGGCTCGGCACCGCGTCGTTGATTACACGCAACACCAACGACGTCCAGCAGATCCAGCTCTTTCTGCAAATCGCCCTGACGTTGCTGGTCGCCGCGCCGATCATGGCCGTCGGCGGCGTGGTCATGGCCCTGCGTGCGGACGTTCAGCTGTCGGGGCTACTCCTGGTCATCCTGCCCGTCATGGCCGCGATCGTTGGCTTCATGCTCTTGAAGGGCGTCCCGCTCTTCCGCTCGATGCAGGTGAAGATCGACCGCATCAACCAGGTCTTGCGTGAGCAGATCATGGGCGTCCGCGTCATCCGTGCGTTCAACCGCACCGACTACGAGCAGGAGCGATTCGAGCAAGCCAACGCCGACCTCACGTCGACCGCCCTCCGCGTCAACCGCATCTTCGTGGTGGCATTCCCGGCGCTGATGGCAGTGATGAACCTCACCACCCTCCGTGATGATGGCCATCGCGATGGTGATCCTTGTGCCTCGAGCTGAGGCGAGCGCCACGCGAATCCAAGAGGTCGTCAGTACGGTGCCGTCGATTGCGGATCCTCCCGATCCGCTCGAGCCCGCGAGCAGTACCGGCCTGGTCGAGTTCCGGGACGTCACGTTCGGCTACCCGGGCGGCGAGCATCCCGTGCTCCAGGACTTGAATTTCGACCTGCGGCCGGGCCAGACCACCGCGATCATCGGCGGCACGGGCTCGGGCAAGACGACGCTGCTGGACCTGGTCCCGCGCTTTTTCGATGTCAGCGGTGGCAGCCTGCTCGTCGACGGGGTGGACGTTCGTCGCCAACCCCTGGAACGACTCTGGAGCGCGATCGGACTCGTGCCCCAGCGCGCCTACCTGTTCAGCGGCACAGTCGCTGACAACCTGAGGTTCGGCAACGAGCACGCCACGGACGAGGAGCTGTGGCATGCGCTCGAAGTCGCGCAGGCGAGTGAGTTCGTGGCCGCCATGCGGGGAGGCCTTCAGGCTCCGATCGACCAGGGCGGGACGAACGTCTCGGGTGGCCAGCGGCAGCGCCTCGCGATCGCGCGAACCCTGGTGAAGCGGCCCTCGATCTACCTGTTCGACGACTGCTTCTCGGCGCTCGACGCCGGCACGGACGCGCGTCTCCGCGCCGCGCTGCGGAAGGAGACCCAGCAGTCGACGGTGGTGATCGTGGCCCAGCGCGTGAGCACGATCATGCACGCGGACCGCATCATCGTCGTCGACGACGGTCGCGTCGTCGGGATTGGCACCCACGACGAGTTGATGGCGTCGTGCGAGCCCTACCGCGAGATCGTCGACTCGCAGCTGGGCGAGGCGGCGGTCGCTTGATCAATCGTGGTGGAGGTGGCCCGAGGCCGGGCGGCCGGCCGGCGATGGGTGGCGGCTGGATGGGCATGGGCGGCCCGCCTGCGGGCAAGACCCGGAATCTCGGCAAGACCCTACGCCAACTCTTGGGGCGGCTCCGCCCGGAGCTGCCTCTCATCAGCTTGGTGGCCCTCCTCGGAGCGGCGAGCGTCGCTTTCGCTGTCGTCGGCCCGAAGATCATCGGCAACGCGACCAACGTCATTTTCAACGGCCTCGTTGGCAAGGCGCTGCCAGCGGGTATCACCAAGGCGCAGGCCATCGCGGCGCTGCATGCGCATGGGCAGGACCAGCTCGCTCAACTGCTATCGGGCATGGATGTAACGCCTGGGAAGGGCATCGACTACACCCAGCTCGGCGACCTGCTCATGCTTGCGCTCGGGGTTTACATCGCGGCCTCGTTGCTCACCTGGGCCCAGGGATACATCATGGCCGGGGTCGCGCAGCGCACCGTTTACGGCATGCGGCGTGACGTCGAAGCCAAGCTCGGCAGGCTGCCGCTGAAGTACTTCGACAGCCACTCGCATGGCGACATCCTGAGCCGTGTCACCAACGACATCGATAACGTGACCACCACGCTGCAGCAGGGCTTGAGCCAGATCCTGACCGCCCTCCTCACGGTGATCGGCGTCCTCGGCATGATGTTCTGGATCAGCCCTCTGCTCGCCGTGATCTCACTCGTGACGGTGCCTCTCTCGGTTGTGGCGGTCATCATCATCGGACGCAGGTCCCAGAAGGAGTTCGCCGCCCAGTGGAAGGTGACTGGCACGCTGAACGGCCATGTCGAGGAGATGCACACCGGCCATGCCCTGGTCCAGGTCTTCGGACGGCGGCGCAAGGCGCAGGAAGAGTTCGACCGTCAGAACAAGACGCTGTACGAGGCGAGCTTCAGGGCCCAATTCCTTTCGGGAATCATCCAGCCG
>VBFR01000284.1:0-6368 GCA_005889345.1 Chloroflexota bacterium | reverse complement strand
AGGCTTTCATCCAATACTCGCGACAGTTCACGATGCCGATCATGCAGATTGCTGGCCAAGCGAACCTCCTGCAGTCCGGCCTTGCCTCGGCGGAGCGCGTCTTCGAGCTGCTGGCGGAGCAGGAGCAGACGCCCGACGTGGTCACAGCAGAGCTCGGCGAGGCCACGGGCCAGGTTTCGCTAGAGCAGGTGTCGTTCAGGTACACGGCCGACAAACCGCTGATCGAGGACTTCAGCCTCCAAGTCCTCCCCGGGCAGACCATCGCGATCGTGGGCCCGACCGGTGCGGGTAAGACCACGATCGTGAACCTGCTCATGCGCTTCTACGACATCGATTCGGGACACATACGCCTGAACGCTGTGGACACGCATCAGCTCTCGCGCGAGCGAGTGCGTGCTGCGTTTGGAATGGTCCTGCAGGACACCTGGTTGTTCGCGGGGACCATTCGCGCCAACATTGCGTACGGAAAAGAAGGGGCGACGGACGAAGAGATCGTCGCCGCGGCGCAGGCCGCCCACGTCGACTCGTTCGTCCGCACCCTCCCACTCGGCTACGACACGGTGCTTGACGAGGAAGCGTCAGACCTTTCGTCCGGCCAGCGCCAGCTGCTCACGATCGCGCGGGCATTCCTCGCTGACCGGAGCGTCCTGATCCTCGACGAGGCGACGAGCAACGTCGACACCAGAACCGAGGTCCTCATCCAGGGCGCGATGGCACGATTGCGCCAGGGGCGCACCAGCTTCGTGATCGCGCACCGCCTCTCCACGATCCGCAAGGCGGATTCGATCGTCGTGATGGACGGCGGGCGCATCGTCGAGCAGGGCACTCACGCGGAGCTGATCGGCCGGGAGGGCTTTTACTACCACCTGTACAACAGCCAGTTCACGCAGGCCTGGGCCGAGGGGGAGGGGCACAAGCCGGGGCCCAACGGCCAGACTGCGGTGCCACAGGGCGGGGCGGTCCGAGCCGGCACTTAGCTACTCCCTGACGCCCTTGGGTAGGGCCTGAAGCAGTTTCGCGTTCCCGCCGCCGACGACAACGTCGTCGACTTCCAGAGCGGCCTGCAATCGCGTCACGACGTCGGCGACCTGGCGGCGCCATTTCCTCTTGCCGAATCGTTTCAAGGCCGCTTCCCCGACCCGATCTTCGTATGTATCTCCCTTTTTGTAGGGAAGGTGCGCCAGCTCCATCGGTTCGAGTACTCCGTCGACGATCAGCGCCGAGCCGAGACCCGTTCCGAGTCCAAGGAAGAGCATGCGCCCGCCTTTGTAACTGCCCAGAGCCTGCATGGCGGCGTCGTTGATCAGGCGCACGGGATAGCCGAACGCCTTCGCGAAGTCGAACCCGACCCATCCGCCTCCCAGGTTGATCGGCTCGCTCACCGGCTTGCCGTGGAGAACCGGCCCGGGATAGCCAATCGACACGACCGAGTAACGCCACGCCGTCGTCCCCTGGCGAACCTTTCGGACCATTTCGTTGGCGGTCATCTTTGGACCTGATGGGATCTCGAGAGGCTTCGTGTGTCGCGTGGCCAGCACTTTGATGTGCGTGCCACCGACATCGATCGCCAGGATGCTCTTCCTTCGGCTGAGCGAACTACCTCGAACACCACGTGAGCGTGATGATCGTGTGGAAAGCCGCTGACGCGGTTGGCGGGGTTTAGTTGTTGCCATTGCCGTCTCCTCTGGTTGCGTTTCTCCGCAGCTACCCTTCCTGATGAATGGTCTTGATTGGCCGATTAAGTTCCCACACTCAGCGGGGCTAGGCGCTGGCGTCCGCGCCGATCCAGGTGCGCGAGTTACGACCTTTCTGTCTCTGACTGCCAGCGTGAACGCTGCTCGGTAGCGACAGCGTCGACGGCGTCGATGAACTGCTGGATATCTTGTTCGCCCATGGGCGTCGACAGCGCTCCCATCGCACGCGGCGCCATCAGCACTCCATGGTTCACGAGCCCAAGGAAGAGGTCGCGCGTCATCTTCTTGTTGGCGGCCGCCATCGTCCTGTAGTCCACCACCGGCGTGTTGGTGAAGTGGAGCGCGAACAGCGATCCGACGCTGTTGACCTGCACCGGCACCTGGTGCGAAGCGAACACCTCTGACAGGTGCTCGGCGACGCGTGCGCCCTTCCTGTTGAGCTCCTCATAAACGTCGGGCGTGAGCTCGGTCATGGTCGCGAGGCCGGCGGCCATGCCGAGCGGGTTGCCGTTGTAGGTCCCGCCCTGCGCGAGGTTCGGCTCTCGCCGCGGGTCCAGCAATTCCATTACGTCCGCCCGGCCCCCAAACGCCGCCACCGGCAGGCCGCCTCCGATGATCTTGCCCAGAGTCGTGAGATCCGGCGTGACGCCGTACAGCTGCTGGGCTCCCCCGGGCGCTACCCGGAACGAGATCACCTCGTCGAATATCAGCAGGATCCCGAGCTCTCGCGTCACGGTCCTGAGACGCTCGAGGAACTCGACGGTCGCGGCAATCACGCCGCCCGCGCCGATGATCGGTTCCAGGATCACGGCGGCCAGCTGACCGCCCTCCCGCCGGATGATCGCCTCTGCGGCGTCCGGTTTGTTTAAGGGCAGCACTACGGTCTGCTCCAGCACCCACTCTGGAGTGCCGATCGAATCCGGCCTGGCAATCGGCGCCTCGGGCGCGCCGGCCTCCGACACCACCGGGTGTGTGCTCACCTCGGCATAGTCATGGGTGCCGTGATAGCCGCCCTCGATGCGGGCGATCTTCGGCCGCCCTGTAAACGCTCGCGCGAGCCGCATGGCGAACATCGTCGCCTCGGTCCCCGAGTTGCAGAACCGCACCGCGTCGAGGCTTGGCACCCGTTCGCACAGCAATGTCGCCAGCTGCACCTCGATTGGGTTGGCTGCTGCGAATCCCGTGCCTCGCGCGGCCTGCTTCCGAATTGCCTCGACAACTTTCGGATGCGCGTGGCCGAGGATCATCGCGGTGTAATTGCCGAGCATGTCGATTCGTTCGGTACCGTCAGCGTCCCACACGCGGCAGCCCTCGCCGCGGTCGATGTAGAGCGGATAGGGATCGAAATACGTGGTCGTGCGCGTGGTGCCGCCGGGCATGACGGCAACTGCCTTCTCATGCAGCGCTCGGGATGCGGGTGTGGTCTGGCGGTAGACCACCTCGGGATCGTGAACCATCAGCCAGAGGCTACAGCAGCGCCGGCTGGTCCCAAAGATTCCCCAAACGCCGTCGGCCAAGATCCTGTCGAGGGGTGGCCAGATCGGCACCCCCAGAAACAGGAGGACACACGATGAACGTGAAAACGTGGTGGCTGCCGGCTGTGGTGCTGGGGGTGATCGGGATGGGCCCAATCGCACCCGCCATCGCCAGCGTGACGCCCAGCCAACCGGCGATCGGCGACACGACGGTCTTCGCGAGCGTGCCAGCGCCCGGCCACCCCTTCGGGGTTGCCGTCGACACGAACCGGATGGTGAGCGCGTGTTCGCCTACGACAAGAACGGCAGCCTGGTTGCGACGACGAGCATTGCAACGATGCCCAACTCCAACATGGGCCTCTTCGGCCTCGCCCTCGACGGCAACCCAGGCCCGGATCACCAGCTCTACATAGCGGACATGAACGGGCGGATCCTCCGCCTTTCCGTTGGCCAGAAGAACGCCACGCCCAGGCTTTTCGCCCAGGCCCCGCTGGCCGGGGGCTGGATGGTGACGATGTGGAATGACCTCGTTTTCGACCGCGCGGGCAACCTGTTCATGACCGACGACAAGCCACGCATCTGGCGAGTCACGCCCGATGGGCAGGCCTCGATCTGGTTCACCGACCCGAGGCTCACCGGATTCTTCGGCTTTGCCGGCGGGCCGCTGGGCGGACGGATCGACCCCACCGGCAAGTTCCTGTACTTCACCATCACGATCTCGGCGACGTTTCCCGGAGAGGCGGTCGTCTACCGGCTCCGACTCGTCGACCATCCGACTGCTTCTGACCTCCAGGTGGTGCACCGATTCCCCGTCGTCCCCGGACAGCAGCTGCCTCAGGCCGCCGGCCTGGCCTTTGCCGAGTCGGGCAACATCTACGTGGGCCTGATCGGCACCAACCAGATCGCGGTCCTGGATCCAGCCGGCAGCGAGATTCGGCGAATCTCGAGCCCGCTCTTCGACTCGCCGTGGGGCCTCGCTTTCATGGGGCAGTCACTTCTGGTGACCAACGCGAGCATCGAACCTTTCGAAAGCCCCGACCACTGGAAGGTGTTGAAGGTCTTCGTCGGCGAGAGCGGCTTGCCGCTGAACAGGCCGAGGGCCTCTGGAGATGACGGCACAGCGTAAGACACGGTTCTGACCGACCAAGGGGACGGGCCTCGGAAATGAACCGAGGCCCGTCTCACATAGAGGGGTTAAGCCGCAGGGATGATCGCGCCACGCGGCGCTGGCGCCGGCAGCCCCCGGACGCTTCGGAAGAGCAACGTCCAGTACACCGACGAGTACGCCGAGTATGCGGCGCTAGCGACCACGAGAATGCCAAGGATGAAGACCGCCGCGAAGGAGCCCGCCACAATTGCGCCGGTCACGCCACCGACCGCCCAGCCTCCGAAGCCGATCGCGACGCCGGGGATTGCGACTACGAAGGTGAGGACAGCAATGGCGATCCCGACCCCGATGGAAACGGCCACCAGGATCAACCAGCCAAGCCCGATCTCTTTGAAGTGCGAGAAAATCATTCGGAAGCCCGTGCTCAGGCTCTCAGCTACGTGGCCGTCTTCGAGAACGATGATCCTTTTGGCGAGCTGGAACGCCACGCCGAGCAGGAACCAGAAGGCTATCGAGACGGGCAGGGCTGCAGCTGCCACGAGCCCGAAACCCACTGCCGCGGCCGCTGCGGAGTCCATGGCCCCGGCTACAGCCGCCAGGACGAGGGTGCCAATCAGGAGTCCGGGCAGGATCGTCAGGAGGAACGTGAGCAGCCGCAAGCCGGCGATTCGCCAGCCGGTCTCGTAGCCGGCTCGCCACGCCTTGCCCAATGTGTACTCGTGGTCGTCATCGTGCTCGACGGCGGCGTGGATGATGCCGCCCGTTGCGATGCAGCCGAGCACGAACATCACGATGCAAAGGACCACGAAGACGGCCAGGATCCCAAGGATCCACTTGCCGTTTTGGTTCCAGATGTTCTGGAGGACCGCCCAACTGGGTCCCTCGTAGGTCGCGGACGTGCCGCGATGGCCGTAGTTCGTCCCGCCATTGGGCACGTTGAAGGCAGTGGCCGTGCCTGCGAGGAAACCCAGAAGCCATAGGTATGGCCGCCTGGCCACGATCTCGAATGGGCGTTTGATCAGATGGTCGTATTTCATATTCACGAGCAGGCTAACCGGGGTCTGTGTCGAGAATGTGTCGGACGAACGGTTCAGCTCAGGACGCGGCGGGCCGCTCCAGAGTCGGAAAAGATCCGGTGGCGCGTTTGACCTCCTGGAAGAGGTGGCGGGTCTGGAGAAGGTTACGAGCCCGCAACCGGACTTCCTGCCGATCGAGGGGCTTGACCAGAAAGTCGTTGGCGCCGAGCAGAAAGGCGCTGTTACGAGCGACATTTCGATCGTCGGCCGTGAGCACGATCACGGGAAGAAACCCGCGACTCTCTCGCGCGGACCGAAGGCGCCGAAGGATCTCGAGTCCGTCGGGGTCGGGCATGTGAAGGTCCAAAACCACCAGGTCGGGCGCGAACTCGATGAAGGCTTGCTCGGCGGCCTTGGAATCCGTCAAGCAAACGATCTCATCGGCGATGTCGACGAGGAATTGCCTGAGCAGCTCGACATTGGCCGGCTCATCGTCGACGACGAGGACCCGCTGGCTCACCGACAGCAGAGTCTCCACTAGCGGTGACGACCTTGATCATTACATCAATAACTCTCATCAATCGATTGGACCGAGGTGAGGTAATGCCAGGCCTTCCACCGGCCAGCCAAGGATTGATAAGCTGACCCAAGAAGTCTTCCCTGGCAGGGGACATTCTTCATTGGGGGTATTGGCATGCGGGGATCTCCAGGTTCCAGGCGTTCGCTTGCCCGAATTGGCACTGGGTTGGCGGCTGGGTCGCTGATGCTGCTCAGCCTTCCCGCCACGCCGGTAGGGGCAGTCACAACCGGGCCGGCCCAGAACTACCTCGTCGTGTATAAAGCCGGAGCGTCGACGCAGGACGCCGCCAGCCAGGTCCGCGGCGCTGGCGGGGCACTCGTCTACGAATATCAACAGATCGGTGTCGTCGTCGCCCGCTCGAACAGGAGTGACTTTGCCGCCAACCTTCAGTCGGCGCCAAACATCGAAGATGTCGCGGGGACGGCCGGTGCGGCATCGCAGGTGAAGGACGACCAGCTGAACACGAGCGGGACCGATGCGACCACAACCACTGCT
>VBFR01000296.1 GCA_005889345.1 Chloroflexota bacterium | reverse complement strand
CCTTGTCGGGCTTGCCCATCTCGCCGACCAACTTGGCGATCCGCATGAACTGATCCTGCGGAATACCGGTGATGCGCGACACCATCTCCGGCGTGTAGCGCGAATAGTGCTGCTTCATCAGCTGGAAGACGGTCTGCGGATCCTGCAGCGTCATGTCGCGCTTCGCCAGGGCGGCGATCGCTCCGCCCGCGGGAGGATGCGCCGCGTTGTAGGCGTCGCTGGCGGCGGTATCGATCTGGTAACCCCAGGAGGAGATGTCGTACTTACGGGTCTTGGGGTCGTAGCCGCTGAAGAGCCCGTCCTTGAAGCTGTAGTTGGCCTTTACCAGGAAGGAGGCGTTCGTGTAGTTGCGCACGTACTCGTCGTGATAGAGGTTGTTCTGTAACACGTAATTGATCAACCCGCCGAAGTAG
Organism: Chloroflexota bacterium; assembly: GCA_005889345.1. Taxonomy (GTDB): domain Bacteria; phylum Chloroflexota; class Dormibacteria; order CF-121; family CF-121; genus CF-13. Next base: position 1,602 of record VBFR01000296.1, on the reverse strand, counting down.
GCGACGTCGGTGCCAGTCCGGATACGGGCGTAGATGTCGGCCATCGCCGAGGTGCGGGTGAATCGTGGATCGGCGTGGATGATCTTGGCGCCCCCGCCCGAGCCGGGCCCGCGCTTGGGGTCGTTCTTAGCGGCGAGGAACCACTGGAAGCCGACGGGGTGCGCTTCGGCCGGGTTGGCGCCGTTGATCAACATGAGATCCGTGTGCTTGATGTCGCGCCAGTGGTTGGTCATAGCCCCTCTCCCGAATGTGGCGGCCAAACTGACCACCGTGGGGCCGTGTCAAACTCTTGCCTGCTGTTCTAGATGCACCAGGCCGAGGCCGCGCATCACCTTCGTCGTGAAGTACCCTTCCTCGCTGCTGAAGGCGGCGCCGCCGGCGAAGGCAATCCCCTCCGTGCGGTTGACCGTGTTGCCGGATGCGTCCTGCGCGACGAAGCTCGAGTCGCGGGCCTCTTTGACTCGCTGAGCGATCTTGCTCAGCATGTCGTCCCAGGTCATCTGCTGCCAGTGGTCGGAGCCCGGCGCGCGATACATGGGGTTGTCGACCCGGCGGGCGCTGGTGGCCAGCTGCATCGCCGTCGCGCCCTTAGGACAGAGCCGTCCCTCGTTGACGGGGCTGTCGGGATTGCCCTCGATCTGCAGCAACTGGGTCGTCCCGTCGCTGTTTGTTTTCGTGTAGGCGACCAGGGCGCAGCCGACCGCGCAGTACGGACAGACGGAATGTGCCTCTGAGGCGCCGGCGATATGGAAGCTCTGCTTGGCGGCAACGGCCTGGGCCATGTCGAACCCGAGGGCGGTCAGCCCAGCCGCACCCGTCCCGGCGGCGCCGATCTTCAGAAAGTCGCGGCGCGTGACCTGTGGCACCCAATTCCTCCCGGAACGGCGTTGCAGGCGACTAAAGGCCAGCGTACCCACCCCGCACGGGGGATGTCAACAAATACGGCCGGGTGTTACGGTTGGCCGTGATATGAACGCCTGGTTCGAGGCGCTGGGCCGCCGCTTCGCGGACGCCGCCAAGGCCCGCGGGACCCCGATCGCCCCGCCGGAGATCGATCAGTCGGTGGCCGACGAGATTCTCGAACTGGCCCGTGTATCGGCGCATACCAAGGAGCGGCGATTCGCACCCCTCGCCTCCTTCATGGCTGGGATCGCTATCGAACGGCTTCGTCAGAAAGGGCCGCTCCACCCGACGGACGAAGCAGCCTACCTTCGATCCATCCGCGAAGCGTTGGAGGCGGAGCCCCTACCCTGACCCTCCCCCGCAAGCGGGGGAAGGTGATTGGCATGAGCCAGTGCTGGCTGGATCAGACGCGCTTCGGTCAGCGCCGCCAGCTCCACCAACCAGACGCATTCGATGCATACCCTAAACTCCGAACCGCGGAAGGGCTGGACATGCCGGATCAACTGCGGATGTACACGATCAGGCCGGGCGAGATGGCGACCTGGCTGGAGGAGTGGGGGCGCCAAATCGTCCCGCTTCGACGCCGCCTTGGATTCGAGATTCTCGGCGCCTGGACGACGGAGCCCGATCAATTCGTCTGGATCCTTGGGTACGCGGGCCCGAAGACCTGGGAAGAAGCCGACGCGGCCTACTACGCCT
>VBFR01000187.1 GCA_005889345.1 Chloroflexota bacterium | reverse complement strand
CTGCGCGGTCGGTCGCGCGCAGCAGAAACATGGCTCGTTCGACCCGACGGCGCTGCAGGTACCGGTGCGGCGTCTCGCCAAACGTGGCGTGGAAGGTACGGATGAAATGCGCTTCCGAGACGTTCGCGATCTGCGCGAGTGTCGGCAGGTCGAGCGGTTGCGCGTAGGCACGGTCCATCGCGTCGCGGGCGCGCAACATCCGGCGGTTGATCTCCTCCACGGCCCGGCTCACGGGCTCAACCCATTCTCACGGCGCGAGTCCGCGGATCGCGGCCTCAGCAGCGGCTCGTTCGTCCCATGGCTCTTTGCCGCGGCCAATGAGAATGCTTCGCTCGTGCCCTTTGCCGGCCAGCAGGATGGTGTCTCCCGGTCGGGCGCGGCGGACCGCATGGGCGATGCCCTGGCGCCGGTCCTCGATGCGCGCATAGTGCTCGCCCTCAGTCCAGCCAACTTCTTCCGCCCCCGCCGCAATTTCGCTGAGGATGGTCATGGCATCCTCTTCGCGCGGGTCTTCGTTGGTGAAAACCGCGTAATCGCTCAGGCGGGCGGCGATCTCGCCCATCCAGGGCCGCTTCTCGCGATCGCGATCGCCGGCGCTGCCGAAGACCGCGATCAGCTTCCCCCGGGTGATCGGCCGCAGCTCGCGGAGGACCTTCTCGAGGCTCTGCGGCGTGTGCGCGTAATCGATGATCACGCTGAACGGCTGGCCGAGGTCGACGCGCTCCATCCGTCCGCTGACGCCGCTGTAACTCTCGAGCCCCGTGCGGATCTCGTCGAGCGTCAGCCCGACCGCGACACCCGCGGCTGCCGCGGCCAGGGCGTTCGCCGCGTTCCAGCGGCCGCTCAACTTCAAGTTCAGCGCGAGCGGCCCAAGAGGTGTCGAGGCATCGACCCGTAGACCCTGAGGCGTCGCCTCGACGCGATCGGCTTTGAGATCCGCCTCGAGCTGCAGGCCATAGGTGATCCGTCGGGCGATCGGCCGGTCGATGAGATACGCGTAACTCGGATCGTCCCGGTTGAGCACTGCCGTCTTCTCGATGCCCTTGCTAGCAGCACCGGCTGTTAGGTCGATCAGCTGCGCCTTCGCCTCTCGATACGCCTCGATCGTCTTGTGGAAATCGAGGTGCTCGTGCGCGATGTTGGTGAAAACGGCGAGGTCATACTCGACCCCCACCACCCGCTGTAAGGCGAGCCCGTGTGAGCTGGTCTCGATCACGGCGTACTTTATCCCGGCATCGCGCATGCGCGCCAGCTGCTCCTGCACCTCGAGCGCCTCCAGGGTGGTCTGCCGTGAGTCGTTTGCATCGACAGCATCGCCCAACCGGATGTCCACCGTGCTCATCGAGCCGACGCGCCGTCCAGCGCTCAGCAGCATCTGGTGGATCATCGTCGTGGTGGTCGTCTTGCCATCGGTTCCCGTCACGCCGATGACCACCATGTCCGCGCTGGGGCGACCGTGGAAGGTGCTCGACATCAGCGCCAGCGCGCGGCGCGTGTCGGGCACTACCACCTGCGGCCAGGCCGTGCCGGCCCGGCGCTGGACCACCGCCGCGACCGCTCCATCTCGCAGCGCCGTCTCGACGTAGCGGTGACCGTCCGTGTGCGTGCCCGGAATGGCGACGAAGCAGTCGCCCGGTTTCAGGCGCCGGGAGTCGTAGCAGAGGCCGGTGACCTCGGGGTCGGTTGGCGGTGCTTCGAGCACCTCGACGCCCTCGAGGAGGCGGCTCAGTTTGATGCCAGTCACCGAAACGACATGATGCTACGCTCAGGCCGATGGCCGCCACGATGCGATCGGCCCGCATCGGCGCGCGTGACTTCACCTGGGGCGCGCGCACTTATGTGATGGGCATCGTCAACGTCACGCCCGACTCGTTCTCGGGGGATGGCGTGACGGATCTCGAGACCGCGGTCGCCCAGGCCAAACAGATGGAGCTGGACGGTGCCGACCTGATCGACATCGGTGGCGAATCGACCCGACCCGAAACCTGGGCGGGTCCCGGCCTTAGCGCCGACGACGAGCTGGCGCGCGTCATTCCGGTGGTGGAGCGGGTGGCGGCCGCGGTCGCGGTGCCGGTCTCGATCGACACCTACAAGGCGCAGGTGGCCGAGCGAGCGCTGGCGGCCGGCGCCACGCTGGTCAACGACGTCTGGGGACTCCGGCGCGATCCGGCGATGGCGGGGACGGTCTCCCAGGCCGGCGTCCCCGTGGTCGTGATGCACAACAAGCCCGGCGGCGGCTATCACGACCTGATTGCCGAGATCGCGCAAAGCTTGCTCGAGAGCGTCGAGATGGGTCGGGCCGCCGGCATCCGCGAGGATCGCTTCATCCTCGACCCCGGCATCGGATTCGGGAAAACACGCGAGGAAAACCTCGAGATCATCCGCCGTCTGCCCGAGCTGCGCCGGCTGGGATTTCCAATCCTGATCGGCCCGTCGCGGAAGTCGTTCATCGGCAAGACGCTCGATCTGCCGGCCGGCGAGCGGCTGGAAGGAACCGCCGCGGCGGTCGCGCTGAGCATCGCCGGCGGCGCCGACATCGTCCGGGTGCACGACGTCAGGGCGATGGTGCGGGTGGCGCGCATGGCGGACGCCATCCGGGGCACGTGACCAGGGTGTGGCTGGCGTTGGGAAGTAACCTGGGCGATCGAGCCGCTTACCTTCAGGCCGCGCGCGAGGCATTGCCCGAGGCGGGCGTCAGGCCGCTGCGGGCCTCCCGCGTGGCGGAGACGGAGCCGATCGGCGTGGAAGACCAGCCGCGCTTCTTGAACCAGGTGCTCGAGGCGGAGACATCACTCGAACCTCGGCCGTTGCTCGACACCATCAAGGCGGTCGAGCGGCAGCTCGGACGCACCCCTGGCGAGCGCTGGGGACCGCGAGAAATCGACATCGACATCCTCCGCTACGACGGCCTCACCGTCGACGAGCCTGGGCTGCACATCCCGCACCCCGAGCTGCAGAACCGCCCCTTCCTCCTTGAACTCCTCGAGGACGTCGAGACCCGATGAACGAGCCGCTGCGCGTCGCCTGGCTTGGGCATCAGAGCGGGCGCGCCGGCGACGGCCTGCTCACCTACTCGCGCGAGACCGTTGCCGGGCTGCGGGCACGGGGGGTCAAGGTCTTCTTCGTCCATCACGGCACGCTCGCGGCCATCACCGATGACGGGCTCACGCTCCGGTCCCTGACCGGCAGCCACCGCTACATCATCTCCTCGCCACGGACGAAACGCAGCATCACCGATCTTCTCCGACGCGAGCACGTCGACCTGGTCCATGTCTCGCTCAGCTTTTCGACGCTGATCGATTTCGGACTCCCGGAGCTCTGTCATGAGCTCGGCCTGCCGGCGGTGGCAACGTTCCACGTGCCCTACGACTCCCGCTTCGGCCTCTGGCAGGGCATCAGCACGGCGGTCTATCGCCTGTACGCCCAGTCGCTGGCGAGCTTCGACCGCGTGATCATCTTTTCCGAGCAGCAAAAGAGCCTGCTCGAGCACTACGGCGTCTCCGCCGAGAACATCGCGGTGATCCCCAACGGCGTCGACGTCGAAAAATACGCGCCCGGAGAATCGGATTTCAAGAAGACGCTTCACGCCGGCGCGCTGGTCGGCTACCTCGGCCGTGTGGATCCCGAGAAGAATGTCGACATCCTGGTGCGCGCCTTCCAGGATGTCGATGCGCCCGACGACGTCAAGTTGGTGGTTATCGGAAGCGGGAGCGAGAAGCGTCGGCTCGACCGACGCTATGGAAACGCGCGCGTCGTCTTCACCGGCCAGGTGCTCGATGAAGCCGAGCGGATCGCGATGTTGCGGGCCATGGACATCTTCTGTCTGCCGTCCATGGTTGAAGGGCTTTCCCTCTCCTTGCTCGAGGCGATGGCGTGCGGGGTGGCTTCCGTGGCGACCGACGTCGGCTCGGATGGTGAAGCGCTACGCGGTGCGGGCATCGTCCTCGACACCAAGGATCTCGACGGCCAACTCCGGCTGGCGCTCCGCACGTTGATCGAATTCCCCGACTTCCGCGCAGAACTCGGCCAGCGCGCCCGTACCCGCGCCGTGGAGCGTTTCAGCCTGTCGGACAACCTCGACCGGCTGCTGTCGGTTTACCGGGAGCTGCGGCCGGCAGCCGGCGCCGCAGCCTCCTGACGCAGGTCAGGTCAGGAATTCGTGCGCCATCCAGCCGCGACCGTTGAGGTGCCACCAGATGTGCCCGTCGAGGTAGACGGGCGCACTGTCAACATCGACGATCGTCCCATTCGGTAGACAGGCCACGACATGCGAACTGAGGCCAGGCGCATCGCGCACGTTGGCGCAGCCGGAAACTCTGACCAGATCTTGCGGGCCGGGAATGCTGCCGGTGGCTTGAGCACAGCGGACGTTGACGTAGTGCCAGCCGGCCGTATCGTGGTAAAGGAACACAAAGCAGGCCGCGCCACCGCCCCCCGACGCGCCGCCCACCTGGGCATAGAAGGTTCCGGCGTTGGTCCCGACCATCGCGCGCGAGGGACTGCCGACCTGGAAGCAGGTCTGGCTGCCGCTACAGCTTTTCGCGTCGACCGCGTGGAGGTCGCGCTCAGCTGCCGGTTTTCCTACGGCAATCATCGCCGCCTCCTCCTGTGAAGTCGCGGGCCGACCAACACAGAGTCCGGGTAATGGATCGATGGCGCAGGTAGAGGGCGACGGCGACGGCGATACTAATGGCGAGGGCGATGCGGTATCAGCCGGTGCGGTCGTCGTCGACGACGGCGAGGCTGAGGGCGCGGGCGTGGGCGTCCGCCCCGCCCCCGTAGTGGTCGGAGCGCGGCCGCATCCGGTGACCAACACAGCCACTGCCCCCAGGACGACGAGCCGTTGCCACGTCATTGCGGGTCATATAACGCAGCGCGGGAAGCATTAGTTTCTCGGAGCCACGCCCACAGCGGCCTCACGCCGTGGAGCGAGTCCGGTCTTTTCGAGACGCGGCTTCAACTCTGCGTTCCAGAAGCCGAAGAATCCGTCCTGGTCGCGTCCCGCCTGCAGGACCGCGATCCGCTCGAATCCGGCGTCGAGGAATTGCTGGATGCCCTCGAGATGCCGGTCCACACTCGGGCCGCAGGGCATCATCTGCGCGACATCCTCCTCGCGGACCGTCACCGACGCGGCCGCGAAGTTGACCGGATTGGGCAACTCCGACTGGACCTTCCAGGCGGGAACCGCGAAGCGGAAATACTGGTGTGCCGTTTTTGTCGCTTGCGCTTCGTCCTTGCCCCAGCACATCGCGATCTGCGCATAGCACGGTCCCGTTCCGCCCGCATCCCGATACATGCTGACCAGCTCTGGCTTCGGCTGAGTCGCGATCAGCGCGGAACCCGTCCGGGCGGCGAGCCGACACGACTCGCGACCGCTGGCCGCGACGGCGATCGGTGGCGCCTGCTTGGGCATGCTGAAGATGCGCGCGTCGTGGACGTCGAAGTAGTCGCCCTGGTGGCTGACGTAGCCGCCCTTCCAGAGCTCGCGGATGATGTGGATCGCTTCCTCGAGCATCTGATGCCGGATGTTTGCCGGCGGCCAGCCCTGGCCGACGACGTGCTCGTTGAGGTTCTCCCCGGCGCCCAGGCCGAGCGTGAATCGGTCGTCGCTCATCAGCCCGATGGTTGCCGCCATCTGGGCCACGATCGCCGGGTGATAACGCACGATCGGACAGGTGACCATCGTCATCAATTGCATCTGGCTCGTCTGGCTCGCGACGGCGCCCAATACGCTCCAGGCGAAGGGACTCTCGCCCTGCTCTTCGAGCCACGGATGGAAGTGATCCGAGATCACGGTGAAATCGAATCCGGCGCGCTCCGCATCGATGCCGTTGCGCACCAGCTCTTTGGGACCGAGTTGTTCACACATCAGCGTGTAACCGAAAGTAGCCAGGGGATCACCTCACAGTCGTAAGCCGTGTTTCAAATTGACGCTATCACCGACGTGCGCCTCATCGCCAGTAAGTGGCCGTCGAACGGATCAGGGCACGACACGCGGCTAGCCTGCGCAGCGGTCGCGCTGCACAATAGCTGCCGTGGGCACCCGGCAGCGTCGCAGCGCTCAGGAAACGGCGCAATTCCGAAGTCCGACCGCGGTCTATCTCGACCACTCTGGCTTGGAAGAATCCGATCTTGCCTGGCTGGGACCGCTGCAGAGGCTCACCCTCTGGTCAGTCAGGCTTCCTCCGGGCCTCCTCGCTCAGCTTCCGCGCCTCTCCTGGCTGGATATTCGTGGCGGCTCGGGAACAAGTCTCTCAATCGTTGAGGGCTGCACCCACTTGCGTTATCTATCGATCAATCAGGTCCGTGGACTCCAGGACCTATCCACCGTGGGGTCCATGGACAACCTAATTTACGTCGCCGTCTATGGGCAGCCGCAACTTACCCGCATGCCCTCTTTCGCCAGACTCAGACAACTTCGCCGGGCGGATCTTGGATCGCTGAAGGGTCTCCGGGACATCTCCGGTCTCTTCGCGGCGCCGGCTCTGGAAGAATTGGTGCTCATGAAGATGGTCCGGCTGAGCGCAGCGGACATAGATCTCCTGGCTGGATACAAGCCGCTCCGACGGTTCACCTGGTTTGGTGAAGACGTACCAGACCGAGTCTGGGTTCCAGTCCGTGATCGGCTGGCTCTGCCACCGGCAAAACTGGAATTCCCAGAGGAATGGTTCCGAGCGCGAGGTCTGCCAGTTCCTTGATTCGCGCTAGCCGAGCTTGCCGGCGCTGGTGAAGCGGTAGCCGATACCCGGCACCGCGAGGATGAAGAACGGGTGGGAAGGATCCTGCTCGATCTTCCGCCGCAGGTTGCGGATGTGGACGTCGATCACGCGGGTCTCGATCGGGTACTCGTAACCCCATACGTGGTTGAGGATCTTCTCCCGAGAGAGCACCTTGCCCGCGTTCGAGGCCAGGAACGCCAGCAGGTCGAACTCCGTGTGCGTCAGCATCACCTCGCTCGAGTCATGGAAGACACGGCGCTCGTTGAGGTCGATGACCAGGTCTTTGAATTCCAGCCGGCCCTGGTTGACCGCTTCCTCTTCCTGGCGCGCCTTGCGCAGGTGGGCGGCGATGCGGGCGAGGAGCTCGCGTGTGCGGAAGGGCTTGGTGATGTAGTCGTCGGCGCCGATCTCCAAACCGACCACCACGTCGATCTCTTCCGTCTTGGCGCTGAGGATGATGATGGGCACCCGCAGCCCCGCCTTGCGGATGTCGCGACAGACGTCGAACCCGGAGACGTCGGGCAGCATGATGTCGAGGAGGATCAGGTCCGGCTTGCTCAGCTCGATGCGGCGGAGGGCCTCGGCGCCGGTCTCCGCCTCTACCACCTCGTATCCCTCCTTCTCGAGGGCGAGATGGACCGCCTTACGGATCATGGCTTCGTCGTCGACGATCAGGATCTTCTTCGCGGGTGGCATCGCTTAGTGCGCGCCGACGGCAGCGCGCGGCCGCGTCCGGGTGGTGGCCTCGGCGCGGGGCAAGATAACGGTGAACACGGTGCCTTTCCCGTGGCGGCTGCGCACGTGGACCTGGCCGCCGAGCATCGTCACCAGGCTACGCACGATATACAACCCCAATCCGGTGCCGGAGGTGCGGCGCACTATCGGGTCGTCGGCACGGTAGAACTTCTCGAACAGCCGGGGCATGTGCTCCTTGCGGATTCCGACCCCCTGGTCTGAGACCTCGAATCGCACTGCCGATTGGTCGGAGCGCGCGTTGAAGGTGATCTGGGTTCCGGGTTCGGAGTATTTTATGGCATTGGTCAGCAGGTTCACCAGGATCTGGTGCAGCTTGCGGGCCTCTCCCATGACCGGCGGTAGGTCCTCGGGGGCCCGGCACTTGAGGATGCGTCCGTTGAGCATCGGCCGCACCTCGTCACACACATGCTCGACGACCGACCCGATGTCGACGCGGGAGAAGTCGACGGAGATGCGACCAGAGTCGATCCGGCTCACCGCGAGGATATCCCCGATCAGCTTCTCCATCCGGTCCGCCTGGCCGTGCAGGTCCTGTAAGAGCTCCCGGCGTTGGGCTTCTGACAGATCGAAGTCGAGTAGAAGTTCGCTCAGTCCCTTCAGCGTGGTGAGCGGTGTTTTCAGCTCGTGCGACGCGGCCAACATCAGGGCATCGCGGGCCTCGATCGTCTCCAGCTCGGGGGTGACGTCGTGGATGATGATCACCGCCGCGTCCGGCGTCTTCCCCTTGAGTCGGATAGGCGCCACGGAGTAGGAGACCCGCACCGGGTCGTCGCTCGTGCGCAGGCGGAACAGGTAGGCGAAGTGGGTGTTGATACGGGTTCCGAGGCGGAGCGCCCGGCGCAACGCGCCATTGGGGGCGCACAGATTGACACCGGTCTCGGTGCGCACCTCGAGGATGTCGGCGGCCGGCCGTCCGACCGCGTCCCGCAAGGCCCATCCCGTCAGGTGCTCGCCGACGGCGTTCAACGACAGCACGGTCGTCTCGCGGTCGACGAGGATTAGGGCCTGGGGGAATTGCTCAAAAGCCTGCTCGGAGAGCGCTCGCTCCCTCGCCATTCACCGCAGTATATGCACTGGAGCGCGGACTTTCGCCTTCAGTTGCTGGAGGCGCCGCTCGAGCTTGAGCGGGCCCGGGCGGAGGACGTGCTCGTAGAGCCCGATGTAACGGACCGTCTCACCGCCGAAGCCGGTCTTGAAGCGGTAGAGACCGAACCACGGATGGTCTGGCGCCGGTTCCTCCGGGATCCCCCACCAGTCGTAGGTATCGCAGCCAAGCGCCTTGAAGTCGAGGATCGCCTGCCAGTGCAGCAGGTAGTTCGGCATCATCTCGCGCTTGCGATCGCTCGAGCCGCCGAAGAGGTAGTAGGCCGTCTTACCGAAACGGAAGACCATGATGCCTGCGAGGGTGTCGCCCTCGTGCTCGGCGAGATAGAGCCGAACCGCGTCGGACGGCCCGAAGAGATCGAGCGCCACCTGGTAGTAGGCGACTCCCGGCAGGTGGATGCCCTGTCGCTTGCCGGTATCGGCTGCGAGGCGGGCGAAGGTCGCCACGTCGCGGGAGGCGCGCACGGTTACCCCTTTCTTTTCCGCCAGGTTGAGGTTGTAGCGGGTCTTCGGCTTGAATCCGGCCTTGAGGGATTCGGGATCGAGGTCGATGCGCAGGAGCCGCGTCGCCTCCGGCTGGACGGCCTTGCCCTTGCTAAATCCACGACCCTCGAAGAAGGCCGGCCACTCATCGCCGACGCGGGCGTTGGGTTCGACGCGGAGGATGAGCCCCCGCCCGGCGGTGGCGCGTTGCTGCAGGGCGTCGAGCACCAGCAGGCGCTCGCGCTCGGCCACGACCGGACCGCGCGGTACGTAGTAGACCGCGGCGCCGGGATACAGGCTGGCGCTCCGTTGCAACGAGCACACGCCAGCATGGCCATCGTGGACGACGAGCCGCTCGACGGTCCAGCCGAAGCGCGATTGCAGCTCGCCCCACTTCCAGCTCTGCAGCAGGTTCGCCTCAGGCTGCGCCAGCAGCAGCTCATCCCAGGCCTGCGCGCCCAGTTGCTCGCCGGGCGTGACGACGAGGGCGGTCTCAGACAAACTCTGGCTGACCCGCGCGCGCAAACCGCTCCGCCAGGCGAATCGTCAGCGTCGCGGCGCGGTTGACCGGCAGGTCGTAGAGCCCGATGAAGCGCACCATCCGGCCGTTGAACCGCGACTTGAAGACGTAGTAGCCGTAGCCGCGCTGCCCCGGTTGTGGATCCAACGGCACGCCCCACATGTCGTAGGTCGTGCAGGCCCGGCGCTGAGCATCTTCGATCGCTCGCCAGTGGAGCAAGTAGCCGGGCTTGAAGTCTTTGGCGTCTCCCCGGGTGCCGCCGTAGAGGTAGACCAATTTGGAGCCGAAAAACAGCATCACGGCCCCGGCCAGTAAGCGGTCCTCGTGGCGGGCGAGGTAGACGGCAGCCTGGCCCCGCTCGCGAAAGAGGGCGAGCAGATCCTGGTAATAGGCGCGGCTGCGGATCGTGAACTGCTCGCGGGCGGCGGTCTCCTGGAGCAGTTCGTAGAAGCTGTCCATCGCCGCCGAGGCCTCCGAGGCTTCGACCGTGATCCCCTGCTTGATGCCCGCGCGGATGTTGCGCCGCGTCGACTCCTTGAGGCGCATCATCGCCTCGTCACCGCCGCTGATATCGACCAGCCAGGTGGCCTGGTGCTGAATGGGGTGCCGGCTCAGCTTCGCGCCGGACTCGGCGAGCACAGCCCGCTGCGCATCGGTCGTCCACTCCGGGTCCACCTTGAGGACCGTCCCGCCGTCCTGGGCAAGGCGCTCGCGCAGCGCCTGCCAGAAGGCCGGCCACTGGTCGAGGCGGCCGTCAAGGATGGGACCGCGCGGCGCGTAGTTGAGGGCCAATCCGCCGGGAAGACGGCGACGCAGCACGGCCGCGGCCGCGAGCGGCGTTCCCTGATCGGACCAGAAGTAGCGCTGCACGCCCCAGCCATAGCGCGACTTGAGGCTGCCCCATGCCCAGGCTTGCAATACGGAGGCATCGCTAGCCTGAGAGACGAACGCGTCCCACGCCGACGCGTCGTCGCAGGTCCTCAATTCGGGCATGCCTTGACAGCTTACTGGGGTCCCAGGAAGGTGCGCCACAGCGCGTCGCTGACAGTTCGGTTATCGTATTTGGCCTGTGCTAGCATTGGATGGAAATCTCGGGGCGGTGGGAGGCTTTTGGTGAGTACCATCGAGCAGGCGCCGGGGCTTCTCGACAACAGGGGGTCGCTCAACCAGACACCGCTGCTCACCCTGTTGCAGTCGAAGCAAGCCCAGCGCGCTACCGGTACACTTCAGGTCCGAAATGGCGGTGAGGCGTACTCGCTGTTCTTTCTGTTCGGACATCTTTTTCACGCCTATGGCAACGGCAGTCAGGGGGAGGACGCCGTTTTCACACCACTCTCCTGGCGCCAGGGCGACTACTCCTTTGATCCCAAGTCCAAGCTGCCCACGGAAGAGACGATCACGGCGCCGACGGCCGACATCCTCGCCGAGGCCAAGCGGCGCGGCGTCCCCGGGGCCGACAACGGGCCCGCGCCCCCGCGCGAAGCCCCGCCTGCTCCCGCCCCACCTGCGGCGCAACCGCAGGTCAGCGAGCGTCCGGTCGTGAGTCAGCCGCCCGCCGCTGCCCAGCCGCAGGTCGCCCCGGAGGAAGGGCCGCCCCCCACCGAGCTCTACCCGCTGCCGGTCGGCAAGTTGGTGTACGAGTCGCTCAAGACCGCCTTCGTCGATTTTCCCAAGCTGCTGCGCTCGCTGAGCAGCGACCGGCTCACCGGCTACCTGCGGCTGACGGGGCTCGCCTCGCGCGGCATGATCCTTTTCTACCAGGGCAGCCTGATCGAGAGCTTCTACGACGGCGGCGCGGTGGTCTCAACCGGACGTACGGCCTTCTCCCTGTTCAAGAACGATGTGGACCGGGGCGAAGGCAGCATGGACGTGATCGAACTCTCCTCCGAAGTGGTCACCGCCATCTACCAGCTCCTGACGGCGCCCACCATCCTGCAGGGGTTGCTGGCCCGCTTCGTCGACATCCGCGCCCTGCTCCAGTACCTCCAGGAAGAGAAGATCCATGGCAGCCTCCTGGTCCGCGCTCCCGAGGAGATGGGCATCATCCTGCTGCGCGACGGCCAGCTGTTGGGCGCCTTCACCCGGGGGCAGCCACAGTTGATGCAGGACCCTGAGATCGTGACCCGGCTCTGCGCCGACTCGAAAACGCGCATCGAGGTGAAGGCGGTCGCGGACCTCGAGGAGCCCGCTTCTGTGAGCCTCGAAGAGATGCTCGCCATGACGCCGTCGGTCCCCTCGACCGTCTACCGGCCGGCCCCCGCGCCGGTGCAAGCCGGCCCCGCGGCCCAGGCCGCTGCGGCCCCGCGGGCCCCGAGCTATCAGCCGGCGCCGCAACCGGTCCAGGCCCCGGCCGCCGGCGAGCCGGACATCGACTGGCCCTCACTGATGAGCCAGCTGAACCAGATGGCCGACAACGCGCTGCAGAACCGGTCGAAAAAGGTCAAGGAGATGCTCGCCTCGACCGAGCACAACGTCGATGCGCTGGACCGGACGATCGACCGGATCTCGCAGACGTCGATCATGTTCGTCGATCCGGCCCGGCTGACCAACCTCGCCAACGAGATGCGCCAGCTGCTCGAAGAGCAAAGGTAGAACCCCCGCCGCTGGACCTCCCAAGGCACCCATCTCGCTAACCTTCTAACCGGGCATGCGCCGCGGAGTCTTTTTGATCCTGGCAGTGTTGGCGCCTCTTACTACCGCCTGCGCGCTCAACCCACCGCGCATCGTCAGCATCTCGCCCGGCCGCGAGACGACCGACGTCGCGACCAACCAGCCGATCACCATCACCTTCGACCGAGCCATGAACCACGAATCGGTGGAGCAGCGGTTCGGGCTGACCCCAGTCTTGCCGGGCTGCAGCGGATCGAAGAACTGCCACTTCGCGTGGAGCGGCAACACGCTGACGTACATCCACGCCCACATCAACTTCGACGTTTCCACCGCCTACCAGGTTTTGATGCATGCCGGCTACGCCGATGCCACGGGGCAGCAGAACGGCCTCGAGCACTCCTGGCGCTTCACCACGGAGGGACGGCCGGCGCTGGTCGCGGTCGACCCGCCCGACAACGCGACGGCGGTTGCCCCCGATCGCAACATCGTCCTTAGCTTCAGCCGCCCGATGCGGGCCGATTCGATGCGGGCCGCCGTCCAGCTCAGCCCCGACACCCCCTTCCTGCTTCGCTCCAAGCCGGGCGGCGACGGCGCCCAGTTCGAGATCATCCCGACCGCGGTGCTGCAACCCAACCAGAGCTACACCGTCTCGGTCGACCGGCCACTCGACATCCACGAGAACGCCGTCTACGGGCGCGTCCAGACTCGCTTTCGGACCGGATCGCTGGGGCTGACCCGAAAGATCGGTTACCTCGTCGCGCAACCCGGCCAGCCCGCCTTCGCGGTGGGGATCGTGGATCCCCACGCTGATGGCTTCCTGGGACGCTCGACGCCAAAGATCATCTACCGGCTCAGCGCCCAGAGTCAGCTCGAGGACGCCCTTCTCTCCTTCGACTGGTCACCCGACGCCCAGCGTCTGGTGGTGGTCCAGGCACCGCGCAACGCCGATAGCGGCCCCATCCAGATCGTCGACGTGGCGACCGGCACCGTGATCCGACCCGGCATCAATGGGTCCAGCGTCTACTGGTCACAGGACGGCACCATCATCTACCGGCGCGACGGGACACTGCGCCGCTTCCGTCCCACAACGCTCGAGGATGTTGCCCTCACCGATTCGGTCGACGGAAGGGTCAACGACCCGATCGCGCTCAGCCCCGACGGCAAATCGATCGCCTACAGTACCACGGACACGCAGGGCGTCAGCCGTCTCTGGATCCTGAACCTCGACCTGCGCAGCCGCTACCGGCCGATCGGCCTCGACGATCCGGCCGATCACCCGGCCTGGTCGCCGAACGGCACCAAGCTGGCCTTCCGGCGGCTGACCGCGACCGGACCCGAACTCTGGATCTACGACCTCTCGGCCAGCGGCGCGGGCGCCTACCGCCGCGGTGGCCCACTGGATGTCAGGGGGGCCGCCTGGCTCAATGACAACAGCACGGTCTTTGTCGCGACCGGCACGGGAGACTCGGCAGCCCTCTATCGCGTCAACATTTTCTCGGCCGGCGAGGCGGGCGGCGTCGTCAAGGTCACCGGCAGCAAGGATGCCCCCAATGGATCGACCCCTAACACCCCCGTCTACGACCGCCGGGTCGGGTTCGTCGGCCAGGTCGATCACCTGCCCCAGGTCTACGTGATGAACGGCGACGGCTCCCGTCCGCAGCAGCTGACCGAATGGGAGGCCGACTACCCCTATACCGGCCTGGCGCCGAACTGGGTGCCGGTCGGCTGAGCCGGTGGGAGCCGGCTCGGACGCCGGCTCCCAAAATCGCGCGTAGCCCGGTTGCCTAGCAGACCTGGGCTTCGACAGTTCCCGTGCCTGGATGGCCGGGATTCGGCTCGTATCCAGGATTCGTTTTGACGATGACGATGTGCACCGTATCGCCGCTGATCGCGGAGCCCGACTTCGAATAGCTGCTCGTGACGATCACAGCCATGTGATCGGGTAGCGGCCCAGCCGGCGGTGGTGTGCTATTCCCGGGATCGGTCGCCCATTGAATGCCGCAGCCAGGGCTGGACGGGCTCTCAGCGAACCCCTTGAAGCTCGGGGCTCTCGAGCCAGCGGACGTGGGATTGTCCCGCCACCACTGAGCACCCCAGAATGTGACGTTCGTCCCGGCCGTGCTCTCAAGGTCGCTAATGACGAAGGAGCCGCCGGATGCGAACCCAAAGACCAGCACGCTGCTGCAGGTCGCCGTCGTGCTGCTGCCTCCGACGTCCGTGATGGTCGTCGTCACCGTGAAGAACCCGGTGGACGCGTAGGTATGGCTGCCGCTGACCGTATAGGGAAGGTTGCCGGGACCACCGGTGATGACGCCTGCGGAGCTGGTGCCGTCACCCCAATCGATCGATGCCGAGAAGTCGGCAGCGTTCCCGGTGGAGCTCTGGTCGGTAAAGGTGGCCGTCGCGCCAGCGAAGACCTGTGAGGTGTTCGTTGGCATCGCGCACTGCGACGCCACGGCCGCGTCGGCGATCGTGACACTGCCGCTCAGGGCGACCGTACTACCGCCGGCATCGGTCACGGTCACGGCGATGGTGTAGCTGCCCTCCTCGGCGTAGAGGTGACTGCCGCTCACCGTAAAGGGACCACCCGTTGGGCCCGACACTACCCCCGCGGAGGATGACCCATCACCCCACTGGATGGTCGCGGTGAAGTCAGCCGCGGTTGCGCCCGGATTCGCGTCGGTGAAGGATCCCACCGTTCCAGACACGCTCGAACCCTCGGTGCCACTGATGACGGCCGGCGGTCCCGCGGTCAGAGCCGCATCACCGACCGAGGCACTCCCGGTTACGGTCGCCGAATTGGTGGGGTTGTCGACGTCCTGGATCACCACCGAAGTGCTGTAGGTGCCCTCTTCAGCGTAGGTGTGGTTGCCCGTCACCGTGAATGGACCGCCGCTTGCACCCGAGACCGTCCCGGCAGATGAGGATCCGTCACCCCAGCTAATGGCGGCCGAGTACTGGCTGGCCGTACTGCTCGCGTCCGGATCGGTAAACGTCGCCACCGTGCCACTGAACGGGGCGCCCTCGGTCGCCGTCACCGCGGCCCCAGTCGCGGCAATCGGCTGGTCTACCGTCGACGTCACTGTGATCTTGGCCGTCGGTCCGGTGGGAGCCACCGCGACGCTGCCTGCGTCACCGCCGGCATTGTTGAAGTAGTCGCCTGGCACGGCGCTGACCGTCACCCCAAAGTGGAGGGACACGCTGCCGCTCCCGGGGACCGTGAACGGCCCTGACCAGGTCAGGTGCTGGCCGGCCGTCGTGGGATCGGAGGTGGTGACGCCCGTGGTCGAGCCTGCGGTGTAGGTGAAGCCGGCAGGAAGGTCGTCGAAGATCGAGTTCAGCGTCACGGCCGCGATGTTGCTGTTGCTCACCGTGGTGGTGTATCCGTCCGCGGTGCCGCCCGCGGCCGTCGCCGAATCAGCCGTCTTCGCGGTCGTCAACGGGACCGTGCCCAGTGGCGAGAAGACGGTCAGATGTGAGATCGTGGCGGTCAAACCCGCCGGAACGGTCACCGCCCAGCTGAGACCGGCCCAGTTGTCTTCCCGAGTTGCGCAATCGCAGGTATCGGGGAAGGCGGTCTTCGAACCGATCCGCGCCCAGCCTGTGCCGTAAAAGGTTTCGTAGTAGTGACTGCCACTGGTGATGGGCACCCACTGCTCGATACGGCTGGTGGCCGTGGTGTCCACGGTACAGGCGATCGCTCCGGCGGGTCCCACTCGACCAAAGCCAAAATCAGAGCTCTGCAGGAAGCAGTCGCCCGCTCGGTACAGGAGGATGGGCAGGTTGGTAGCGCCCGCATTGGCCAGCTGCGCGTCGGTGCGGTACACCTCCTGGCCGACGACGTACGAGTCCGTCTCCGTCAGCGTGACGCCGGTTGTGCCCGCCGCCACTACGGTCACGATGCGGTAGGGGTCGGTTGCAGTGCCGCTTCCCAGCACGGCGGACTGGCTCACAGGAGTGAAAGCCGTTCTGGGGCTAGCACCACCCGATGCAAACCCAGTTGCAAAACCGTAGAGGGTGGTGCCCACGACGAGAAACGTTCCGCAGTCGCCGAGCTGGCTGCCCGGTGGGTAGAACTCGAACGCGCTGTCCCCCGTGTGGGCCACCTGGCAGTTCAGCGTGTCGCTGATGTAGATGTTCGTAAGTGGCCCCGAGGATGTGATCACATGCGACGCGGCGAGGGCCGGCCGGCCGGAGCCCAGCGCGGCCGCGATGGCCAGCAGCAGCGCGCCGGCGGTCATCAAAAACGCTCGCCAGCGTTCGTATTTGGAAGCGATCAAGTTCCCCATCTTGCCCCAACTCCTCTATGGATCGAGCTCCTCATGCCGGAGCGGCAGCCGAAATCCACCTGCTCGACAGGCGACGTGTTCCCCCTGGTGCCCCTCCTCCTCGTGCGCCCGCGCTTGCTGGCCCCCCGCGCAGTATGCGCCGAGGACGGCGGCGGTTCAAGCGACCTTGTTCTCTTCCGCCGGATCGGCTAGGCGGCGCGCGGGAGAGCGTCGTCGGGCGCGATCTCGACCTGGGGCGGCTTCAGGTAATTGGCGTGGAAGTAAGCGCGCACCCAGACCGTGATGAGCATGGCAATCGCCATCAGGAGGGCGGACGACCAGAAGGGCATGCTGACCTGGAGGCCGTACATCATGCCGGCGATGGGGTAGGCGACGATGACCACCGCGCCGGTGACCAGGGCGAAGAGCCCGTAGCCCTTGGCCATGGCGTAGTCCGGCAGAACTTCGCCGATCACGGCGGTCATGACCTGGCGGAACGACCAGAACGCACCGCGCAGGAAGAAGGCGAGCCCCAGAATCGGCAGGGCCATCGAGGAGAGGAGCAGGATCGCCGACACGACATAGGCCGCCTCGAAGCAGAGAACGATGACCACGCTGCCCAGCGTGCGCCGCAGCCGCCCGAGGCTCAGACCCATGATGACCGAGCCCAGGTAGAGCACGCTCATCAAGACCCCGATCCAGAAGTTGTCGACGTGGGCCGCCTCGCGCGCGTAGAGCGCAGTGAAGGTCCACGGGATGAAGATGATGGCGGTCACGATCGTGAACAGCGAGAGCATCACCCGGTAGGCGGGGAAGCGCATCAGGTCGCGATAGCGGATCGACGGCACCGTGAACCGCGGCGTGGCTTTCGCCGGCAGGAAGGCGATGCAGACGGTCGCCAGAACGAAGAAGGCGAACGACATCCAGAAGAGCGCGCTCAGCGGAACGACCTGGGCCAGCCAGCCGGACAGCACGCTGGAGGCGATCAGCCCCAGCGAGTATGCGGAGAAGACGGTGGTCATCACCGCCGCGATCCGGTCGCGCGGCACGCCCAGGGATAGATAGACACTGATCGCGGGTGTGTTGAAGACCGAGACCTGCAGGAAGAGGATCCCGAGCGCGGTCCAGCCCCAGTGGGGAGCTACCGCGTAGCAGAACGGCGCCGGCACGGCGAGCGCCCAGCCGGCGATCACCGTCTTGCGCAGGTCGCGGCGCTCGGCCAGCCCGGTGCCCGGCAGCATCACCAGCGTCGCCACCAGCATGCCGATGGCGGCCAGGACGCCGATCTCGAAGGCGCTCGCTCCCAGTTCGCGCTGGTAGATGACGCCGAAGGCGATGAAGGGGCCGGCGCCCAGACCGGAGAGCCCGTGGGCGAAGAACAGCAGCCAGCCGCCGCGGTCGATCCGGACGCGAATCTCGGGCCGGTGGCCGCCCACCTCGGCGGGACGCGATCGAGGCGCGCGAGCCGGCAGCACACCGGTATATCGCGCCGGTCACGGCGACCCATCGAGCGGGCCGGCGACGAACCGGTGAAAGCGACGGCCGCGCGCCTAGCCTAGGCGGCGACGGGTTCGTCGAAGCCGATGCGCCGGTGCCAGCGGGCGAGGCGTCGCGGCGCCCACCAGTTGGCGCGGCCCAGCAGCCGCATCACGGCCGGCACGATCAGCGCCCGCACCAGCGTGGCATCGAGCGCGGCCGCCAGCGCGAGACCCAGACCAATCGACTTGATCAGGACCACGTCGGCGAGGCCGAACGCCACGAAGACGGCCACCATGATCGCCGCGGCGCCGGTGATGAGCCGCCCGCTCCGCTCCAGGCCCTCGGCGACCGCTTGCGTGGTGTCGCCGGTGCGCCGGTACTCCTCCTGGATCCGGCTGATCAGCATCACCTCGTAGTCCATCGAGAGACCGAAGACGATGCAGAAGAGCAGCACGGGGACCGAGGGATCAAGGGGGGCGGCCGTGAAGTTCAACAGCGAGCTCAGGTGCCCTTGCTGAAAGACCCAGACCAGCGCCCCGAATGAGGCCGCGATCGACAGGACGTTCATGATCACCGCCTTGAGCGGGAGCACCACGGATCCGGTCAGCAGGAAAAGCACGAGATAGGTGACGACCATGACGTAGCCGACCGCCAGCGGAATTCGCTGCAGGATGTAGTCGGTGAAGTCGATCGAGAAGGCGGCCACCAGCAGGCTGCTACCCGACGGCGGCGTCAGGCCGCGCAGGGTATGCACGATGGCGCGCGAGGCGTCGCTTTCCTGGCCGTGCTTGGTGACAACGGAGAGGATCGCGATCTGGGAGCCGGTTGTCCCGTGGACGATGGCCTGCACCCGCGCCGGCTGCGCCGCGGCGGGCTGCGTGAGCAGCGCCTGGTAGGCGGACCGGCTCAGCGATGGATCGAAGCTCACCAGGCTTTCGACACCCTCCACGCCCGGGATCTGCTTGATGCGCTGCGCGAGGTCATAGAGGTCGCCAACGCGGTCGTTGGTCAGTGGCCCGCCGCTGGCGTAGTCAACCACCACGGTGAAGTACGTCTGACCCTGTCCGGGGAACTGCTGCAGCTGGTCGTAGCCGCGGCGAGTCTCGGCGTTCGGCGGGAGCATCCCGACATCGCCATTCGCGATCCTGATTTGCAAGAAGGGCGAGGCCATCAACAGCAGCAGCGCGGCGACCGGCACGAGCACCAGCACCGGTCGTCGCATGACGCGTATCGCGAGGCCGTGCCACAACCCGCGGCCGGCAACAGGGCGCGGCAGGGGGAGCCGGAAGCGATTGACGCGATGGCCCAGGATCGCGAGCAATGACGCCAGGAAGGTCAGCGCGTAGAGCACGGCGATGGCAACCACGATGGCGCCGGCAAACCCCATCGAGGCGAGGAAGGAGCCCTGGAAAAAGAGCATCGCACTCAAGCCGATCGCGACCGTGATCCCGGAAAACGTCACGGCGCGGCCGGAGGTGCGGATGGCAGCGATCAGCGCCTGTTCGACGATCTGGCCGGCGGCCAGTTCCTCGCGGAAGCGGTTGACGATGAAGAGCGAGTAGTCGATCGCCACCCCGAGACCGATCAGCGTGACGATGTTGGTCGAGTATGTCGAGACATCGGTGAAGCGGGCCAGCAAACCGACCCCGGCCAGGCCGCCGACGACGGCGAGGCCGCCCACGCCGAGGGGCAGCACCATGCTGACCACGGTGCCAAAGACGATCAACAGCAACGGCACGATCAGCACGAGCGACACCAGCTCGGCACGGTGCAGATCGGATTGCAGGTACTTGTCGAAATCGGAGGCCACCGCGACGTTGCCGGTGCCGAAAACCTGTAGCTGATCGGAGTGCACCTTGGCACGAAGCTGCGTGTAGTAGCCGCGGGCGGTAGCGTAATCGTCCTGGAGCGTGACCAGGGCGTAAAGATGGTGGCCGTCGGTCGAGGTCATGGCGCGTGCCTGCTCGGCGGGGACGTCAAAGGGCGTCTCGACGCTCTTCACCCGCGCGTCATCCTTCAACGGCTGCAGTGCGGTCACCACTGCCGCCTTGAAGGCAGGGTCCTGCACACCCATCGCCTGGCTGCCAAACATGAGGAGAAAGGACGGCCCGGCGCCGTTCTGAGGAAGCTGATTCTGCATCAGAGCGACCGCGCGTCCGGACTCGGTGTTGCTCCCGCCGTTGTTCTTCAGCGTTCCGCCATTGAGCAGCGCGACGATCGAAGCGCTCAGCAGGAGCGCGGAGACGCCGAGCACCGGCCAGCGAAACCGATAAACGAACTGGCCCCACCAGGCGAACATGTCAGACGACCTGCGCCGAGGTCAGCCGCGGCCGCGTGGCAAAGGCGATCGCCATCTCACTCAAAGCGTCGATGGCCGCGTCGGCGTCGAAGTCGGGGTTCATCACTTTCTGCAGGTAGATGCCGTGCAGGCTGCCCCACAGCGCGGCCGCGATCGCATCCGCCGAGGCCGCCGGCGGATCAGGCATCCCCGCGATGACGCCCTGCGTGATGCGCGCGATGAACGCCCGCCGCTCCTCGATAAACGCGCGAACGGCGGCGGCGATCTTCGGATTGTGCAGGCCGACGCCGAACATGTCGAAGGTCAGAAGGAAGAGGCCGCGGTACGTTCGCAATTCTTCCTTGGCCAGCTCGAATCCCATGCGGGCGACCATCATCGGGTCGGCATCCTCCGGCAGCGGACCGCTAAGGTTCATCCCGGCCTGCCGCCAGGCGTCCATCACCGGCTGACAGGCGCGCTCGATCGCCGCCACCAGCAGGTCTTCCTTGGTCTCGAAGTAGTAGTGCGCCAGGCCGGGTGCGACGCCGGCCTCGGCCGCGATGTCCTTCATCGAGGTTTCGTGGTAGCCCCGCTTCACCAGCGCACGGTAGGCGGCGTCGACGATCCGGTCCTTCGTCTGATCGGGCACCCGCTACTCCCTCTCGTTTATTTGGTCAATCAATCAAACGCTTGGCCATTTAAGCAGACGCCTGCCCTTCACGTCAAGGGGCCTGCGGAAACTTGGGCTAGCCGGCGATGGCCGGGCGGAGGACCGGCTGAGGAAGCGAGGTGTATTCGGCCACCAGGCGATCGACCGTGTCTTTCCAGGTGAACTGGGTCGCGACCAGGCGGCTACGGCGGCTGAAGCAGAGGCGCAGTTCCTCGTCGGCGAGCAGGCGACCGATGCGCTCGGCGTATTGAGCGGGGTCGTGCGAGACGAGCGTGAAACCGGTCAGGCCGTCTTTGACGATGGTGGGGAGGCCCCCCACACGCGCCGCGACCACGGGCGTCCCACAGGCGGCGGCCTCCAGCGCGACCAGGCCGAAGGATTCACTGTAGGAGGGAACCACGCAGACGGCAGCCAGGCTGAGGTAGCCCGCGAGCGCGGGCTGATCGACCGAGCCGAGGAAGCGGACCTGTCCGCCGATACCGAGCGAATCGGCGAGCGCCATCAGCCGGGCCTGCTCGCCACCGCTGAGCCGGCTCTCGCTGGCTCCGTTCTGGCTGTCGGCGCCGATCACCAACAGGACGGGTTGTTGCGTTTGGGCCCGATCACCGACGAGGTGTGCCATTGCGCGGATGACCGTTTCGGCCCCCTTGAGCCGCTCGAGCCGCCCGGCGAAGACGACCACCGGAGCATCCCCTAACGCGAGGCGCCGGCGAAGCGCCGCCGTCGGCCGTTGCGAAAACACCTGGAGGTCCACGCCGGGGGCGACCACGCTCAGCTGGTTTCGCGACGCCCCGTAGAGGCGCATCAGGTCCTCCGCCTCCTGCGCGCTGGAGGCGATCAGGCGGTCGCAATTTCGCACGATCGCCTGCTCCACGGCGATCCGATGCTCTGGCTCGACGATGGCGCCCTCCGCGGCCCGCTCGTTCTTGACGCGGGCAAGTGTGTGGAAGGTGTGGAACCAGGGTAGGTTCCACTCGTCGCGCAGGCGCGAGGCGACCCAGCCGGACAGCCAGTAGTGGCTGTGGATGAGGCTGTAGTTGATTCGGCGCCGGCGCTGCTCGCTCAGGATCGCCTCACTGAAGTCGGGCAGCAGGTCGAAGAGGCGCGCCTTGTCGATGTCCTCGGCGGGCCCCACCGCCAGGCGCGTCACCCAGCTGCGCTCGGCCAGACGAATCCGGTCTGGCCCCTGCCCACTCGACCGCCGCGTAAAGACTTCGGTCGCGATGCCGCGCCGGCTCAGCTCCTCGCAGACCTCCCGCACGTAGACGTTCATCCCACCGTTTTCGCCGGCCCCCAGGGCAGCGACCGGCGAGGCGTGCAGGCTGACGATCGCAAGCGGTTTCAAACTATCGGTCTCCTTCTGGTTCGCGTGTCGCCATCCATCGTCGCCGTTTGGTTACCACGCGGTCAACTTCGAATGGGTACCAGCTCGCCGCGAACTGGCAGCAAACCTGTGCGGCCTGTGCTACCGTTGTCCGGATTCTTAGCCACCCTGGCCGGAACCCAAACTTACGATCCACCAACCGCCAGTCAACCCGCTGAGGCGATTTCGCCTTCCGCTCCTGGTCCTCACCCTGGTCTTTTGCTACGGGGTGATCGGCTACATGGTGCTGTTGCGCTGGAATTTCACGGACGCCCTCTTCATGGTCCTCACCACGGTGACAACGGTCGGCTACGAGGAGGTCCATCCGCTGGGGCCGGGTGGACGCATCTTCACGATGACGGTCATCGTGCTCGGCGTCGGCACCATGCTCTATACGCTCGGCATTCTCGCCGAAACGCTCATCGAGGGACACCTCGGGCGGTACGCTAGGATGCGCGGCATGGAACGCCGGATCGCCGGCCTGACTGATCACTTCGTCGTCTGTGGATACGGCCGGATGGGCACTAGGGTCGCCCAGGAGTTTCGCCAGCTCGAAACGCCCTTCGTCGTGGTCGAGAGCAATCTCGAACCGTTGGAACGGCTGCGCTCGAGCGACCTCCTCTACGTCGAAGGGGACGCTGCCTCGGACGACTCCCTGCTCAAGGCCGGCATCCTGCGCGCTAAAGGGCTGGTTACCGCGGTCGACTCCGACGAGCGCAACGTCTTCATCACCCTCACCGCGCGCTCCTTGAACCCCGCCCTGCTGATCGTCGCGCGCTCCTCCTATCAGGACTCGACTGAGAAGCTGCGCCGCGCCGGCGCCAACCAGGTGGTCTCACCCTACCTGATGGGGGCCCACCGGATGGCGGCGCTGGCGGTCCGACCGGTGGCGGTCGACGTCCTCGACACCGTACTGCACGGCGAGAACATCGACCTGGTGGTCGAGGAGCTCCTGGTCGTGTCGAGCTCCAAGGTGCTGGGCCGGACGCTCGCCGACTCCGGGATCCGCGAGGCCGGCGCCAACGTCCTGGCGATTCGGAAGCGCAGCGGCCAGCTGCGCATCAACCCACCGGAGACACAAGTGCTCGAGAGCGACGACCTGCTCGTCGCCATCGGAACGCGCAAGCAGATGAGCGCCGCGGAACGGCTGCTCTGACGCCGCGACGGAGCGGTCGTGGCCGCCCCTAAGCGCTTCCTCTTTTTGTTTTCAGACACCGGCGCGGGCCATCGCGCTGCCGCCGAAGCCGTGGCCGCGGCGCTCGCCCGCCGTTACCCCCACGAGTTCCAGGTCGAGCTCTTCGACCCGATGCGAGACCAGAAGGTCCTCGCCGGCCGCCTGACCGCGCTCTATGGCCCGATCACGCGGCGGGTGCCGTTCCTCTGGGGCGCGGCCTACCACGCGACCAACCTGCAGCCCACTGTGCGCCTGTTTCAGCACGCCATCGGCCGCGGGTTGCGTCGCAAGCTTCGTCACGTGCTCGACCCGCGGCCCGCCCTGGTGGCGAGCTTCCATCCGCTGCTCAACCATGTCGCGGTCGACGTCATGCCCTATGGGGTCCCGCGCGTCACGGTGATCACGGATTGGATCACCTTTCACAAGGCATGGACCGACCTGACGGCGGACTGCATCGTCTGCCCCTCCGATGCCGCCGTCGAGCTCTGCCGCCGTCGGGGCGTGCCGGCCGACCGTCTGGTGAAGGCTGGACTGCCGATCCATCCACGATTCCAGGACGCGATCCGCGGATTCACCGACAAGTCGGCGATGCGCCTCAAGCTGCGCCTGCGGCCTCACGCGCCCACCGTCTTGCTGGCAGGCGGCGGCGACGGCACGGAGCCACTGCGCAAGTACGCGGCGGCACTGGCCCGATCGCCGCTCGACATCCAGGTGCTCGCCATCTGTGGCCGCAACCGCAAGCTCGCCGAGCGCATCCGCGAGGACAACCACGCGGGCGTCCACGTCTTCGGATTCGTCGACAACATGCCGGAGTTATTGCTCGCCTCCGACCTGCTCGTCACCCGTGCCGGGCCCGGGATGATCGCGGAAGGCCTGGCTTGCGGTTGCCCGCTGCTGCTGACGGGCTACCTACCCGGCCAGGAAGAGGGCAATGTGAAAGAGGTGGTGAACCGCGGCCTGGGCCGCTTTGTCCCGCGGCCCGACCACCTGCTCGAGGCCGTGAGCGAATGGTTTAGCAAGCCTCAAGCGCAACGGTTGGCGGACGCGGCGAAGGTGCGCGCGGCCGCCGATCCCGGCGCCGCCTTCCAGGTCGCGGACGTGCTCGTCAGGCTCGCTGGCCGTGGATAAGAAAGAGATCCGCGTCACGCAGGAGATGATCGACGAGGCTCGACGTCTTGGGCTGACCGGGAGCGACCTCGTCATGGCCGCGATCAAAAAGGCCATCGAGCGCGAAACCATCATCTCGCTCAACGAGGGAGTCCGATTCATTCTGCCCGATGGCCAGGTCATCGAGACCGACGAATCGTGGCCACCGCCGAGCGCCACCGACGGCCAGGATGGGTAGGGGGTCTTACGCTATACGGCCGCGCTGGGACAGAGCTGGCGGAAGTCGCAGCCGGAGCATTTCATCCGGTCTGGTTTGGCGGTAAACAGCTCGGCGCGGATCCCCTCCGCGACCTTGACAATCGTCTGCCGGTCTTCTTCGAGGCGTTCCTGCGGCTTGTCGACGGTAACCCGCTCGCTGGTCTCGAGGTAGTAGTAGGAGAGGCTGAGCGGATCGAAGCGGAAGACCTCGCGGGCGGCGAGCGCGTAGACGCCGAGCTGCAGGTCCCGCTGTAGCTCCGCGGCCCGCTTCGCCGAGCCGGTCTTGTAATCGATGACCTCGTAGC
Source organism: Chloroflexota bacterium (assembly GCA_005889345.1). Taxonomy (GTDB): domain Bacteria; phylum Chloroflexota; class Dormibacteria; order CF-121; family CF-121; genus CF-13. Next base: position 7,428 of record VBFR01000187.1, on the reverse strand, counting down.
TGCCGTCGGGATGACGGTCGACTCGGTCGATCCGGCCGGTCAATCGGAGCCCGTCCACGCGAAGACTAAAGGGCTGCTCCAGCAGCAGCGGCTTGCTCAGGTCGCCGGCGTCGAAGGCCCGCCGCAGGTAGGTGCGGCCCAGGTCCTGCAGGGAGGGCGCCTGCTCCGGCGCGCAGAACCGTTCCTTGGCCCACGCCGACACGTAAGCCGAGTCGACCATCGCCCAGGTGAGCGGCGTCTCGCGGTCGATGCTGCCCAGCGCGTCCTTGAGCGCGTCGTGAAGGATGCGGCCGAACTGCATCTGCGGCTTGGGCCGCGTCGGCAAGCGGAAGACGAAGCGGTACTGGTACATCTGCGGGCAACGCAGGTAGGTGTCCACCTGCGTGTAGGAGAGGGCAGCGATCGGTGGTGCGTCGTTGAGCGGCAGCTCCACCTGGCGGGCGACCTCCACCACGCCACCAGAGGCGGCGAGCAGCTGCGAGGCGGCCAGCTCGCGCGCTCCCTCGCCGCGAATGGGAGTCAGAAACCGCGACGGCCGCCAGTCCCGGATGCCCTCGTAGCGAGAGGCCAGCGTGCAGACGATCTCCTCGCGCGCGCGCGTCAACGCGACGTACGCCAGGCGGCGCTCTTCCGCGAGGTGCAGCTCGGCGGCGGGCAACTCCTCCTTCAGGAGCTCGTTCGGGAGCGTCAGTCCCTCGCCGCGCCGGCTTGCCGGGAAGCGGCCCTCGACGAGGTGCGGGATGATCACGAGGCCGAACTCCAGCCCCTTCGCCTGGTGGACCGTCATCAGGTGGACGGCGTTGACCGTCTCATCCAACGGCGCGATCTCCTCGTCCGCCTGTGCCGCCTCGGTCGCGTCGAGATGCTTGAGGTAGGCGGCGAGGTGGTGATCGGGGTGCTCGTCGCAGTAGGCCGCGATCAGCTCGGCGAGTTTCTGGACGTTGGCGCTGACCTGCAGCCGCTCGATCGGGCCGAGGAATCGCTCCAGGTCGAGGTAATGCGTTTGCTCCATCACCTCGTAGAAGAGGTCATCGACGCCGAGACGCAGCGCCAGGCCGTTGAAGCGCCGCAGGTCCTCGGTGAGACGGCGCGCCCCATCGTCGTTCGACTCCTGGAGAAGGTCAAAGAATCGCCGCCCGTCGTCCCGGGCCTGGCGCGCCCACCGGCCGGCCTGCACGGAGTCCGCGGCGTAGCGCGGCAGGCTCAACAAGCGCATCAGGCAGACGGTGTCGTCCGGGCTATCGACCGCGCGCAGGTAGGCAAGGCAATCCTTGATCTCGGGTTGCTGATAGAAACCGCGGGCGCCGCTGACCTGGTAGGCGACGCCCTGGCGCTGCAACGCCCGGGCGAAGTTGTGCAGGTGCGCGTTGGCGCGCAGCAGGATCGCGATCGCGTTTGGATGGTGCCGCCCTTCGTCGATCGCGGTCTTGACCAGGGCGGCGACCGCGTCGGCTTCCTCGGTGACGTTGGTCGCCGTCAGCACGCTGACCGGGCGGCCCTCGCCGCGGGTCGCGATGAGCCGCTTTTCCAGGCGGTCCGGGTCTTCGCTGATCAAGCGGCCGGCGGCACGAAGGATGGGGCCACGGCTGCGGTAGTTTTCCTCAAGGCGGGTGACGGCGGCATCAGGAAACACGGCGCGGAACCGCCGTAGGTTGGCGACCGACGCGCCGCGAAACTTGTAGATGCTCTGGTCGTCATCACCCACCACGCACAGGTTGCGCTCCGTTCCGGCGAGCAACTCGAGGAGGCGGCTCTGGGCGAAGTTCGTGTCCTGGAACTCATCGACCATCAGGTGGCTAAAGCGCCGGGACTGGCGAGCCGCGACCGACGGTTCCTGCGTCAGAAGTTGCACGCTGAAATAAATGGTGTCGTCGAAGTCGAGGCGTTCCTCGGCGAGCAACCGTTGCTGGTATTCGCCGTAGATGAGCGCGGCTTGCCGTTGGGCGGCCAGCACCGGATCATCGAGTGCCTCGCTGGCCTCGGCCCACACCCGGAATTCCGCCGGAGAGACCAACTCCTGCTTGGCTCGTTCGACCAATTTGAGCAACTCGCCGATGCGCTCGTAGGGCCGCTGGGCATGGAAGAGGTGGGGCGGCCTTCGCTCCAGCAGGACATCGCGCATGAGTTCCCACTTTCGTACCTCGGAGACGATGCGAAACCCTTTGGGGATTCCGCACAGCCAGCCCTCCTCCTGGAGAAAGCGCTGGGCGAAGGCGTGATAGGTGAGGACGAATCGCTCGCCGGCGGGCAGGTAGTCCTCCTGCTCGACCCGGTCGAGCACTTCGCGCGCCGCCTTTTCCGTGAAGGTCAGGAGCAGGATCTGTTCCGCCGGCACGCCCTCCTGCCGAAGGCGCCGGTAGCGCTCGACCAGGACCCGGGTCTTTCCCGTGCCTGCGCCGGCCACGATCAGCAACGGTCCTCCGGCGTGGTCGACCGCGGCTCGCTGCGCCTGCGTGAGGGCGGCGGCGGTCGCCATCATGCGGACGACTGCCGAAATCGGATCTCCCGCACGGCGGGCACACCGATCCGCTCGTTGAGCCGTGCGATCAGCATGCCCCGCTCGAGATGCAGTTGGTGCGCGAGTGCTGGACTGCTGGCCGTCACCAGCAGCGTGCCGCCAGTGAGCTTGAGCGCGCGGGTCTCGCGGGCGACGGGCTCACCGACCACCTGCGGCCACAGCCAGAGTGCCTGCGCCTCGCGCGTCCGGCGTGCGATGCCGAGCGACGTCAGCGCTTTGGGGAGCGCGGCCCCGACGCTACGCATGGATCCCGCCTTGCTCGACGCGGAAGACGGCGGCCCGCTCCAGGATGCTCTTCGGCAGGTCGTTGAGGTCGGCCGCGGTGATCAGCGCCTGGGGACCTGGCTCGAGCGCGGCCAGCAGGCGCTCGCGACGCGCCGGGTCGAGTTCGGACATCACGTCATCGAGCAGCAGCACCGGTTGCTCGCCGGTCACCTCGGCAAGGTAGTGCAACTCCGCCAGCTTGAGGCTCAGCACGGCGCTGCGTTGCTGTCCCTGGCTGGCATAGAGCCTCGCTTCGTGATCGTCGAGCCACACCTCGATATCGTCGCGCTGAGGTCCGACAGCTGTCTGTCCGCGCCCGATCTCCTCGTCACGCGCCTCGCGCATGGCGGCCTTGAGCTGTTCAACGACGAGCTCCCAGGGCGCCTCACCGATCCGGGCGCCGGCGGGACGGTAGCGGAGCTCGAGGCGCTCGCGATCGTCGCTGAGCTCTCGGTGGAAGGCGGCCGCGATCGGTTGCAGCTCGAGCAGGCGGCGCTGCCGTTCCACCATGATGACCGCTCCCGACTCGGCAACGGCGGCCGTCCAGACGTCGAGCCCATCGACCGGCTGACGGCCTTCCCGAATCGCCCGCAGCAGAGCGTTGCGCTGCTCCAGCAGGTGCGAGTATCGATTCAGCTCCCGGGCGTGGTCATGATCGATCTGCGAGAGCAGTGTGTTGAGAAATCGTCGCCGGCCCTCGCCCGGCCCCTTGACCAGCTGCAGGTCGTCCGGCCAGAAGAGCACGACCCGAAGCGACCCGATCATGTCACTCGACCGGCGTGCGATGCCGTTGACGGTGAACTTCCGCGATGCCCGCGACCCGGCGGCGCCGGGACTGAGGTTGATGCGCACCTCCAGCTCCTTGAGGCCAGTGTCGGTCTGCACCCCACAGGTGACGCGGGCGGCCGGCTGACCGAATCGCACCAGCTCGGCGGCTTGCTGCGTGCGGGGCGAGCGCGTGAGGGCCGCGAGCGCCACGGCCTCGAGCAGGTTGGTCTTCCCCTGCGCATTACCCCCAAAGAACACCGTGGCGGAGCGCTCGAGCGCCAGGTCCAGCTCTGTGTAATTTCGAAAGTCGAACAGTGAGACGTTGGCCAGGAACACGCGGTCTGCGCGCTGACTACATCGCCACTCTGACCGGCATGATGATGTAGAGGTAGTTGTCTTTCCCAACCGGTTTGATGAGGCCGGGGTTCAGCGGGCCGGTGAAGCCCAGGGTCACCTCGTCACTGCCGATGATGGCAAGCACATCGAGAAGATACTTGGAGTTGAACGCGACCTGGAGGTCCTGACCTTCGATCTTGGCTTCCACGCCGGCCACGTTCTGCCCGACCTCGCTGGTGTTGGCCGTCAGGGTCAGTTTGCCGCCCTCAGCCTTGAATTTCACGACGTTGGCGGCATCTTTGGAAAAGAGCGAAACCATCTTGGTCGTGAAGAGCAGGTCCTGCGTCTTGCTGGTGATGGTCGTCGTGCTCTGCCCGGGAATGACCTGCTGATAGTTGGGATAGGTCCCCTCGATCAGCCGGCTCATCAACTCCACGTCGCGCGTCTTGAAGAACACCTGGTTCTTCTGCGCGCCGACGGTGACCTCGACACCGTCATCGCCAGTCTTGAGGATTCGGCTGAGCTCACTCAGGGCGCGCGCCGGGATGACGATCGTTTCGCCCTCACCGGGTTCCGCCTGGACCGCGAGGGTTTTGACCGCTAGCCGGTGCCCGTCGGTGGCGGCGAAGGTCGCGTTTCCCCCGTTGAGATGGACATAGACGCCGGTCAGCACCGGCCGCCCCTCGTCGCTGGAGGCGGCGATCACGGTTTGCTCGATCGCGTCTTTGAGCTCGGCCTGGTCGACCTTGACCTTGCGACCGTCGACCCCGGAGGGGACGGGTGGGAAGTCCGCCGGATCGATCCCACGGATGGTGGCGTCGAACCGATTGCTTTTGACCGCCAGCGACTGCGTCTTCTTGTCAAGAGCCATCGACAGCGGTTCGTCTGGATGCGAGGTCACGAAGTCGGTAAGCAGCCTCGCTGGGACAGTGATGCCACCCTCTTCCTGGACCTCGGCAGGAATGACCTGGCGGATCCCGATCTCCAAGTTGGTAGCGGTCAGTTGCAGACCCGTCTCGGCGGTCTGCAGCAGGACGTTGTTGAGGATCGGTAGCGTCGTTCGCGATGAGACCGCACGGGAAACGACTTGCAATCCCTGTCCGAGATTTCCGGCGGTGACGGTGACCTTCATGATGCTCCTGGTCTACACGACCCTCTAATAAGACGCGGTAATTGAAAGAAAAGACGTAGTCGTAGTGCGGTGTACAACAGGGAAAAACCCCTTCCCCGCGTTCAAATCGGGCCAATTATAGCGTTCAAAAACTGTGCGTTCCGGAGACGTGTATCCCCCGTCCAGCCCGATTCCAACAGGATCCACGTCCCTTGCGGCGCTATTCCACAGGCTCAATGCGAATAAAGAATCTCGCGGAGTTTCCGCAGGTCGGCCTGGAGGCGCTGGTCTTCTTTGGAGTCGGTATTGATCTTCTCGTAGGAGTGCAGCACGGTGGTGTGGTCGCGTCCTCCGAATGCCTGGCCGATCGCCGGCAGGGATGATGCAGTTTCCTCGCGGATCAAGAACATCGCCACCTGCCGCGGGAAGACGATGTGCTTGTCGCGGCGCTTCCCCTTCATTTCCTCGAGGCTGATGTGATAGAAGCCCGCGACCGTGCGGGAAATGGTGTCGATGGAGAGCGTCCGAGTCTCGGTGGAGGGGATCACGTCCTGCAGCAGTTTCGCCGCCATCTCCACATTGACGGCGCTGCGGTTGAGAGAGGCATGGGCTATCACCCGAATGAGCGCGCCTTCGAGCTCGCGGATGTTCCTCTGGATCTTGTGGGCGATAAAGGAGAGCACGTCCTCCGGCACCAGCCGCGCGTAGGGCCCGACCTTCGACTTGAGGATGGCGACGCGCGTCTCGAAGTCGGCCGCCTGGATATCCGCGATCAGGCCCCACTGAAAGCGAGAGCGCAGCCGGTCTTCCAGGGTGGGGATCTCTTTCGGAGGACGGTCAGACGAGATCACGATCTGCTTATTGAGCTCGTGGAGGGAATTGAAGGTGTGGAAGAACTCTTCCTGGGTCCGGTCTTTACCTGCGAGAAACTGGATGTCGTCGACGAGCAGCACGTCGACCGTCCGGTAACGCGTCCGGAAATCGTTCATCCGTCCTTCCTGGATGGAGGAGATCATCTCGTTCATGAACTTCTCGCTGGTCACATAGGCGACCCGCCGGCGGGCGTGCTTTTCCAGCACCGCGTGGCCGATGGCGTGCATCAGATGGGTCTTGCCCAAACCGACGCCGCCGTAGAGGAAGAGCGGGTTGTAAGCCTTGGCGGGGGTTTCCGCCACGGCCCGGCAGGCGGCGTGCGCGAAGCGAGAGTTGTTGCCGACCACGAAATGCTGGAACTGGAATTTCGGATTCAACTGGGATGCCTCGTGGAGCACTGGCTCCTCGGCTTCGGGCGGCGGTTCCTCGGCAACCGCCACTGCCGACCGGCCTGTGGCGGCCTCGGTCTGCCCCGGGATCACCTCGAAGGCGACGCTGACGTCGCCGGAGACGATCGCCGACAACGTCTCTTTGATCATCGCCGAGTAGCGGTCCTCGAGCCAGTCCTTGGCGAGCTTGGTCGGGACGCCGATCTTGAAGGCATTCTTCTCGCGGCCGACGAGTGAGGCATTCTTCAGCCATGTCTCGTAGCTGGGTTTACTGAGCTGAAACCGAAGTTCCTCTTGCGCCGCCTGCCAGATCTGTTGTCCGTTCATCGACTCCTCCACAAGCACATAACGCGCACAACGACATCAGTGGAGAGCAGAGCCGGTGCTGCGCGTCAGGCCGCGGAGTCGGAAACGAGGCCCGTGGACGGCGTATGCAGGACGGAACTTTTACACAAGCTTCCCACAACAGTGGAGAAGTCTATCGAGGTCTCCCCAGCCTCATGTGTATAAGTTGTTGATGATTAAATGCCGTAGCTCTCCAGGGCAGCGGAATAATAGCAAACGGTTCTCACGGGCGCAATCCGAAACTACGTACGAAGCGAAGAGCCGCACATGGTATGGTTAGGCGCCGAAAAACGTTGAGGTCTGCATGAAACGCACCCACCAACCGAAGAAGCGCCAGCGGGTCAAGGTCCACGGCTTCCGCGCCCGGATGTCGACGCCGGGCGGCGTCAAGGTCATCAAGGCCCGCCGTCTGAAGGGCCGTCGCCGCCTAACGCCGACGTCCAGCCGGCGCTACCGGTAACAGCCGGCCTCCCACCGCCCGTGAAACGGCGGTCTCGACTACTCCGGTCGGCCGACTTCGACCGCACCCTCCGGTCAGGCCGCCGGGCGGCGTCCGAGTACCTCGCCCTATTCGTAAGCGATAATGAGCTTGGCCGGCCGCGGGTCGGCCTGGCTGTCAGTCGGAAACTCGGCAACGCTGTGGTCCGAAATCGAGTCAAGCGGCGCCTGCGCGAACTGGTGAGGCCGTTGTTGACGCGGGCAGAAGGCGGCCGTGACGTTGTAATCGTGGCACGAGCTCGTGCTGTCGACGCGGAATTTACGCGCTTGCGCCAGGAGATGGAAATGCTGTGGGCGAAGGGGTGGGGGTCATGACGGCGGCATCG
>VBFR01000115.1 GCA_005889345.1 Chloroflexota bacterium | reverse complement strand
CTGGCTCGTTCCGTCTTTGGACGGCGCCGAGATGCGTCGCTGCGCCGGATCCACGTTGACGTCGGTGGAGAAGTGCCGCCGGGCGACCTCGGTCGCCCGGGCGAGGTCGGCCTCCTTGGCGACCGCGATTTCGATCCGATTCCCGCCGACGCGGTCTTTGAGCTCGTCGGAGGTACCTTCGGCAATCACGCGGCCGGCATCGACGACCGCGATCCGGTTCGCCAATTCGTCGGCCTCTTCGAGGTATTGCGTCGTCAGCAGGATGGTCGAGCCCTCGCTGACGAGCGAGCTGATCATGCCCCACACCTGGCGGCGGCTGCGCGGATCGAGCCCGGTCGTCGGCTCGTCCAGAAAGAGGATGGGGGGCAGAAGGACAAGTGATGCCGCCAGGTCCAGGCGCCGCCGCATGCCGCCCGAATACGTCTTGGCGATACGGCGGGCGGCATCGGTCAGATCGAACTGGACGAGCAACTCGTAGGCGCGTCGCCTGGCGTCCCGTCCCGAGAGGTGATAGAGCCGTCCGATCATCTCCAGGTTTTCCTGGCCGGTCAAATACTCGTCGATCGCCACGTTCTGTCCGGCCAGGCCGATCTGGGACTTGATGCGACCCGCGTCGCGGACCACGTCGAACCCCGCGACCGTGGCATGGCCGCCATCGGGTACGAGCAGGGTCGTGAAAATCCGAACCGCCGTCGTCTTGCCGGCGCCGTTCGGTCCGAGCAATGCCAAGAGGCTGCCTTCCGCGACATCGAGATTGAGGCCATCCAGTGCGCGAACGCGGCCGTAGTTCTTCACCACGCCTTCGGCGTGGACGGCGTGATCGGCGGTCATCCCAAAAGGTTACCCGCCCCGGTCCAGCGAAGTTCGATTCAAACGTGGTCTACGGGCGTGCGCGAGAATGATGGACAGTCAGCGATGGATGAGGAGTTGAAGCCCCAGGCCGCCAGCTCGCCGGAGGAGCCCGCCGATGGGGCGGCCAAGGCGGTAGCGGAGCGCGCTCGACTCGCGAGCGGGACTGGTCGCATGCCGACCCTCTACATCGGCCACGGCGCCCCCCCGCTCGTCGATGATCCGCTCTGGGTCGCCCAGCTCGCGGCCTGGGCCCGGGCCCTACCCCGTCCGGCCGCGGTCCTGATCATCTCCGCGCACTGGGAAAATGCTCCGCTCACGATCGGCGCGACCCGCACCGGCACGCCTCTGATCTATGACTTCGGTGGATTTCCCGAGCGCTATTACCGGGCGCAGTACCGTTCACCGGGCGCGCCGGAGCTCGCCACGGATATCCGCCGCTTGCTCTCCGATCAGCCGGTGGCAGAGGAGCCGGACCACGGGCTCGACCACGGCGCCTACGTGCCGCTCACTGTGATGTATCCCGACGCCGACGTGCCGGTGCTGCAGGTCTCGATGCCGAGCCTCGACCCCGAGCAACTCTTTAAGATCGGCCGGCGCCTCCGATCACTGCGGGACCAGGGCGTGCTCGTCATCGGCAGCGGCTTCCTGACGCACGGACTTCCCTTTCTGCGCGACTTCCGTCTCGACGCAACACCCCCGGCGTGGTCGACGGAGTTCGACGCCTGGGCGCACGAAGCCCTCGAGCACGGTGACGTCGACGAACTGTCCGACTTCGCGCACCGCGCCCCCGCGGTGCGATACGCGCATCCGCGAACGGAGCATCTGGCCCCATTGTTCGTCACGCTCGGAGCCGGCGACAGCAACGGGGAGCCGTTGCCGAGCATCATCGATGGCTATTGGATGGGACTCTCCAAGCGCTCGATCCAGATTCCCTAGCGCCCATGCTGCAGGTGCGCCGCGACCGCGAGATCCACAAAGAAGAGGGCGGCTGGTTTGTCGCCCGCTGGCATTTCTCTTTCGATCGATATCGCGACTCGCGGCAGATGGGGATTGGCCCGCTGCGGGTGTTCAACCACGATCGCCTCGCTCCGGGTGCGATCTGGCCGATGCACCCGCACGCCGACGTCGAGGGCATCACCTACGTCTGGAAGGGGACCTTCCGCCACGCGGACAGCCTCGGCAACAGTGGCATCCTTCATCCCGGCGGTGTGCAACTGATGACGCTCGGCTCGGGCGCCGAACATTCCGAACAAAACGGTTCCAAAACCGAGCCGATGGAGTTCTTGCAACTCTGGATCCTCCCCCAGGTTGCGGGTCTTCCGCCCGGGCTTCAGCAGCGGCAATTCACCCAGGAGGATCGGACGGATCGTCTGTTGAAGGTGATCGGGCCGGCCGCGAGTGATCCGGTACGAGTTCACCAGGACGCCACCGTCCATGTCGGCCGTCTGTCACCAGGCACGGCGGTCACGCACGAGTTCCGACCCGGGCGTGGCGGCTACCTGTACCTGATCGAGGGCCGCGCCAGGGTCGCCAGTGAGGAGCTGGCCACGGGTGACGCGGCCAAAATCGAAGACGAGGCTGAGCTTCGCATCGAGGCGGGCGACATGTCGGAAGTGATCGTGGTCGATGTTCCACTGCGGTTCACCCCGGTCGGCGTCTGGGCACGCTAGCGAAGGAGGCAGGCGATGGGTAAAACGAAGAGCCAGGGTTCCGGGACGCGTCAGTCACCGTGGGTGCTCAAGACACCGCCCGGGACGTCCGATTTCGAGGCGTATCGAGATGAAGCCGTGGATCCGCCGGCTCTCGTCGTCCAGGTGGGGAAGACCGAGGTGCGATATCAGCTGCGCGGTCTCGATGACCTGCACACGATGCTGAAGCGGCATGGCGACTGGATGGCACTCGGCAGCGCCGACGAGCAGAAGCCGGCCGCCGAGGGAACGGTGGAGGCCTGGGCCCGCTCGCCGAAGAATCCGGTTGGCGGCTTTTATGGCCTGAAAAAAGGCCTGCGCGGCCGCTTCGGCATGTACGTCCCGCCGGTCATGGAGGCGCTGGGACTGGCGGAGGTCGAGCATCAGCCCAGGAACAACCGGATGCGAGCCCGCTGAGCATGCCCTCGCAAGTCTTCTCGGTGTCCGACGTGAAGCGGCTGCTGGAGCAGGGCGCGCAGCTGGTCGATGTGCTGGGCGAAGACGAGTTCGAGCATGACCACCTTCCGGGCGCGATCAACATTCCGTTGAAGCGGCTCGACGAGAAGACGGTGGCGGGCCTCGATCGAAAGCGGCCCGTGCTCGTCTACTGCAACGACTTCGGTTGAGACCTCTCCCCGCGAGCCGCGTCGCGGCTCGAGACCCTGGGATTCACGAACGTGATCGACTACGTCCCCGGCAAGTTGGCGTGGTACGAGGAGAACCAGCCCCGCGAAGGCAAGGCCGTGGAGGAAACCTGGATCGGTGATGTCGCCGATTCGGAGGTGCCGACCTGCGGTCTCGCGGAGCGCGTGGGCGACGTCCGCCGTCGCACGGCGGATTGGGACACCTGCGTGGTCGTGGGGCCCGAACGCGTGGTGCTCGGTCTGCTGCGAAAGACGGAGCTCGAAGGCGATCCGAACGCGACCGCCGAGCAGGTGATGCGGCCGGGCCCCAAGACCTTCCGGCCCAATGTGACGCTCGAGGAGCTACTCAAATCGATGCGGGAGCATGACATCCAGACCAACAGCCTGGTCACAACCGGGGACGGCCGACTGCTAGGCGTTATTTCGCGTGCGGACGCGGAGGCCACGCTCGCCCACGAGAGCGCGCAGGCCGCGAGCTGACGATCTCCTGCCGGAAGTCGCAACTGCGGCGCAGCGGGCAGGCGTCGCAGCGAGGCGCTCGGGCCCGGCAGATCAGCGCCCCCAGATCCATCAGCGCCTGGTTGATCAGGTAGCCCTTGCCTTTCGGAATCACGGCGGCGGCCAGCGACCACAGCTCCTCGGTACGGGCCCGCGGCGTGGCGGCCACACCGAAGTACCGCCGCAACAGCCGGGCGACGTTGGTATCGAGCACGGGGGCATCGCGATGGTGGGCGAAGCTCATTACCGCCCCGGCGGTGTAGCGCCCGATCCCGGGTAGGCGGCGCAGCTCGTCCAGCGTGTCCGGAAATGTGCCGCCCGGCCGGTCCGCGACGCGCAGGGCCGCGCTATGCAGCCACCGACCCCGTACCTTGTACCCGAGCGGGTCGGTGATGGCCTTGACTTCGGCCAGTGGCGCCCGGGCGAGCTCCGTCACGGTGGGATATCGCCCCAGGAGGCGTTCGTAGACGGGAAGGACGCGGGCAATCTGCGTCTGGTGCGAGAGCACCTCGGAGACGAGGATGGCGTACGGGTCCCGGGTCCGCCGCCAGGGCAGGTCGCGCCCGTTCGCGGCGTACCATCCGAGCACCCGCTGCTGGAAGGACCGGCGCCGGCCCCGGGCGATCAGGAAAGCCCCCACGCGCCGTCCGTTCGCAAGCTCGCGAGCGCCGGCCGGTTATATCCGTCGCCGTGCGAAAGCCGCCTCGCGTCCTGCTCGCGATCGTGGCGGCGATGGCGATCGTCCTCGCCATCCAGCTGACCGCACTGGCGCGTGCCGGCGGGGGTGGTGGCGGCGGTGGCGGCGGGGGCGGGGGCGGCGGCCATAGCAGTGGTGGTGGCCACAGTAGCGGCAGCGGCGGCGGCAGCTTCTTCGTCGTCGGCGGGAGTAGCTCGGGCGGGAGTGGGTCGGTGGTGCCGTTCTTCGTCGTGCTGGGCGTTCTCGGCGTGCTCCTGATTTTCGTCGGGATGTCCCGCCGGAAGTCGACGAGCACGATCGCTGGCAACGGCGACGACACGGCCCCACCCGTGGATGCAGCGGCGGTCGAAACCGGCATCCAGGCGCTGCAGGCCCGCGATGCGAACTTCAACCAACCGGTGTTCATCGACCGGGCCCAGACGACGTTCTTTGTGCTCCAGAACGCCTGGATGGCGCGCAACCTGGAGCCGGCGCGCATCTATCTCTCGGACGCGATTTATCAGCGCTGGAAGCTGCAGGTCGATCAGTTTGTGGCGCTGCACAAGCGCGACATGCTCGAGGACCTCGCGGTCAATGGCTGCGCCATCGCGAAGGTCGCGAGCGACGCAAACTTTGACAGCATCACCGTCCGTTTCGACGCGATCGCGAAAGACTACGAGGTCGATGACTCGGGGAAAATGGTCAGTGGCGACAAGACGATCCAACCATTTACCGAGTTCTGGACCTTCATCCGCAGCCAGGCGGCGCGCAGTCGCGTCGGGGAGACGGCCCAGATCACGCAATGTCCAAACTGCGGCGGGCCGGTGTCGATCAACGAGTCGGGTATCTGCGCCTACTGCAAGGCCAAGGTGACGACCGGCCAATTCGGCTGGGTGCTCAACAACATCACGCAGGCGTCCGAGTGGGCCGCGACGGCCTGAGCTAGACCGCGACCGGGACTTTCTCAGAGAAGAAGCAGGCGGCACGGTGGTCGCGTGCCTTTTGCTCCAGCGGTGGCTCCTGGTCAGCGCAGGGCGTCGGCAGCTGGGCGATCGGGCAGCGGGTATGGAATCGGCAGCCCGAGGGCGGGTTGACCGGCGATGGGATCTCCCCGGCCAACGCGACGATCCGCCGTTTCGATTGAATCTCGGGGTCGGGGATCGGAATCGCCGAGAGGAGCGCCTTGGTGTAGGGATGGCGAGGGTTGCGGTAGATCTCGATGCTATCGGCGACCTCGACGATCTTCCCCAGGTACATCACCATCACCCGATCGCTGATGTGGCGGACCACCGACAGGTCGTGGGCGATGAACAGGTACGTCAGTTGAAACTCGTGCTGCAGGTCCTCCATCAGGTTGATGATCTGCGCCTGGATGGAGACGTCGAGCGCGGAGATTGGTTCGTCCGCGACGATCAGCTTCGGTCTCAATGCGAGCGCACGAGCGATGCCGATGCGCTGTCGCTGGCCGCCGCTGAACTCGTGCGGGTAGCGGTTATTGAAATACGGATTCAGGCCGACGATCTTGAGCAGCTCCTGGACCCGCTGATCTTTCGCGCGGCCGCGCAGCAGGCCGAAGTTCTCTAGGGGCTCGGCGATGATGTCGCCTACCGTCATTCGCGGGTTCAGTGACGAGTACGGATCCTGGAAGATCATCTGCAGCTGGCGGCGGTATTGCCGCAGCTTCTCGCCGCGCAGTTTGGTGAGGTCGACGCCGTCGAAGAAGATGTTGCCGGAGGTGACCGGCAGCAACTGGGTGATGAGACGTCCTAGCGTCGACTTTCCGCAACCGGATTCGCCCACCAACCCGACGGTCTCTCCCGGGTAGATCTCGAGGCTGACGTTCTCCACGGCCTTGACGCTGGCGCCCAGCCCGGCGGGGAAGTGCTTCACCACCTTCTCGGCGCGCAGCAGCGGCGTCCGCTCAGCCACGCCGCTCTCCGTTGGGCGCCAGCGCGCGGCGCATCGTGACCCAGCAGGCGGCGTCCTGGTCCGGGCCGACATTCATCAGGGGCGGATCATCGTGCAGGCAGCGGTCGATCTTGAACTGGCAGCGCGGGTTGAAGCGGCAGCCGTGCGGTGGACGGATGAGGTCCGGGGGGAAGCCTTCGATGGACAGCAGCCGGTCGTGTCGGTCCGAGTCGAGCCGCGGGATCGATTGCAGCAGCGACCAGGTATAGGGGTGCTGCGGTTCCTTGAAGATCCGCTCGACGGGGCCCTCCTCGACGACGCGGCCGGCGTACATCACGAGCACCCGGGTGCAGAGGCTGGCGACCACCCCCATGTTGTGCGTGATCAGGATGATGGCGGTGTTGAGGTCTTGGTTCAGGTCGCGCAGCAGTTCCAGGATCTGGGCCTGCACCGTGACATCCAGCGCGGTAGTCGGTTCGTCGGCGATCAAGATCGAGGGCGAGTTGGCCAGGCCCATCGCGATCATGGCCCGCTGCCGCATCCCACCGCTGAACTGGTGCGGATAGTCGTGCACGCGGGACTCCGCTGCCGGGATCCGCACCTGTTTGAGCAGCTCCACCGCCCGGCTCAGCGCCATCTTGCTCGGCACCTTCCGGTGCGCCTCGATCGCTTCCTCGATCTGGAAGCCGACTGTCAACACCGGGTTGAGGCTACTCAGGGGATCCTGGAAGATCATCGCGATGTCTTTGCCGCGAATCTCGCGAACTTCCTCGTCCGACATCGTGACGATGTCGTCGCCCCGGAAGAGGATCTGGCCGTTGACGATCCGGCCGGGTTCCTGCACCAGGCGGAGGATCGACAGCGCCGTTACGCTCTTGCCGCAGCCGGACTCGCCGACGATGCCGAGGGTTTCGCCCGGATGGAGGTCGAAACTGACGCCGTCGACCGCCTGCACCACGCCGTCGTCGGTGAAGAACTGCGTTTTGAGGTCCTTGACCTGGAGCGCCGGCTGGGTCAACGCTTCTGCCTCGGATCGAGGGCGTCGCGCAGACCGTCGCCCAGGAAGTTGAACGCCATCAGCGTCAGCGACAGCGCGATCGCCGGTGCCAGCACGATATGAGGCGAGATGCGAATGGCGTGGAAGCCGTCCGCTGCCATGGCGCCCCATGAGGGAGTGGGCGGCGGCACGCCCAGGCCGAGAAAGCTGAGAAAGGCTTCGAAGAGAATCGCCATCGGGATGCCGATGGTGGCCTGGACGATCAGCGGCCCCAGAGCGTTCGGCAGGATGTGGCGAAAGATGATCTTGCTCGCCTTGGCCCCCCCGGAGCGAGCAGCTTCCACGAACTCGCGCTCGCGTAAGGCGAGCGTCTGGCCCCGCACCAGCCGGGCCATGTTCATCCACTGGGTGAACGCGATCGCGAAGATGATGATGGCAAGCGATCGCCCCAGGAGGAGGACCAGGGTCAGCGCGACCAGGAGGTCGGGGATACCGTAGAAGATGTTGATCACCGTGGAGATGATGGTGTCGAGGAAGCCGCGGTAGAAGCCCGCCACCAACCCGACGATGACGCCGACCACGATCACGACCAGCTGGGTGCCGATCCCCACTTTGAGCGAGACCTGCGCTCCCAGCATGAGCCGGCTCAGGATGTCGCGGCCCGATTGATCCAGGCCCAGCCAGTGCTGCGCGGTCGGGCTCTGGTAGATGGGGCCGAGGCCCTGTGCGTAATAGGAATACGGCGTCCAGAACTGGGCGATGATCGCCACCAGGGTCAGCAGCGTCAGGAAGACGGTGCTGACCAGCGCCAGCCGGTTGCGACGGAGGCGGCGCCAGGCGTCCCCCCAGAGGCTGGTCTGCTCGTGCGCCAGCGTCTCCTCGATGTACTTCTCCGTGATGCCGGGGGCGGTCGCCATTGGTCAGTACCGGATCCGTGGGTCGATGACGGTGTACAGCAGGTCGACGAGGAGGTTCGCCAGCGCGATGATGATGGCGTAGAAGGTGAACAGCCCGATCACGATGTTGTAGTCGCGATTCAGGATGCTGGCGGCGAACTCCTTTCCCAGTCCGGGGATGCCGAAGATGTTCTCGATCACGACGCTCCCGGTGACGATGCCGATCACCAGCGGCCCAAGGATGGTGACCACCGGGATCAAGGCATTGCGCAACGCGTGCCGGACGATGACGACCCGGCTGGTCAGGCCCTTCGCCCGTGCGGTGCGAACGTAATCCTGGCGGATGACCTCGAGCATGCTGGCCCGGGTCAGCCGGGCGACGATGCTCGCGTAGGGGAACCCCAGCGCGAAGCCTGGAACAAGGATCTGGTCCAGGGTTCCATAGCTGCCCGTCCACCCGGAGTTGTAAAAGAGGGCGCCGCCGGTCCAGTTGTAGAGCGCGACGCCAAAGAGCAGGAAGAGCAGCGAGGCGATGACGAAGTTGGGCATGCTGTAGCCGATGATCGAAGTGGTGGTGGCCAGGTAGTCGACCCAGGTGTTCTGCCGGACCGCCGCGATCACGCCCAGCAGCACGCCGAGGCCGATGGTGAAGACGAGCGCCGCGGCGCCGACTTCGGCGCTGACGCGGGCCTCACGCAACAGCAGCGGCGTAATCTGCACGCCCCGGTTGACGTACGACTCGCCAAGGTCGCCGTGCAGGAGGCCGGTGACGTAGCGAACGTACTGTTCCGGCAGGGGAAGGTCGAGATGGTAGTAGTGCAGGAGCGCGGCCTCGGCGGCCGGGTCCGGGCGCCGCTCGTTGAGCAGCGCGTCGCCTGGGAGGCGGTGGACGCCGAGGAAGACGATCGAGGAGACGGCGACGGCCGTGAAGACGATCAGGACCAGCCGCTGCCCGATGTAAAGGAGCGCGCCCCGGGTGAACATGGGGAACTCAGATTAAAGAAAACGGGGGCGCTCCGTTAAGAAGCGCCCCCGTAACCCTTCCTCGACTAGTGGGACCCGATCTTCATCTCGTTCCAGTAGAAGTCGTTGAAGTTGTTCGAACCGGCGCCTTGCAGGTAGGGCTTGAAGAGGAATTCGCCCTTGAAGTAGACGAGCGGCGCATAGGCCGCATCGGCCATCATCTGCTTGTTTGCCGAAATGTAGTCAGGAATCGCCTTGTTGATATCTGGCTCGGCATCCGCCTTCGCGACCAGGGACTCGGCCATGGGATCGGTGAAC
>VBFR01000295.1 GCA_005889345.1 Chloroflexota bacterium | reverse complement strand
TCCTGAAGAGGCGTTTCTCATGTGCGGAAGCCTACCCGCAACCTGACTTTCATGCCGGGGGGCGCAGTTTAAGATCGATGCGCATTGGCCGCCGAGTTTCGCGTCGTGTTTACCGGATATGTGGGGGACCGGGTCGCCGGCACCGTCAGCTTCGTCCGCGACGGCGACGTTGGGGTGGTCATCGACCCGGGAATGGTGCCGGAACCGGCCGCCATCCTGGGCCCGCTTGGGGACCTAGTCGATTCACCGGACGAGATCACCGACGTCATCTTTTCCCACCATCACCCGGACCACACGCTCAAGGCCGCCCTATTTCCTAAAGCCCGCTTTCATGACTTCTGGGCGATCTACCACGGTGATGTCTGGAAGGGCCGTCCGGCGGAGGGGTTTGCTCTCAGCCCGTCGATCCGTCTGATCGAAACGCCCGGGCATACGCCGCAAGACGTCACGACGCTGGTGTCGACTGGGGCCGGCACGGTGGCGTTCACCCACCTCTGGTGGTCAGCGACCGGGCCACCGGAGGACCCGCTCGCGTCGGACTCATCCGCCCTGCACCGCAACCGAGCACGCGTGCTGGAGATGGCTCAGCTCATCGTGCCCGGTCACGGGCCCCCCTTCAAACCCTCAGCCGAGACGCCTCGCTAGCAGCAGCACGCCGACGACGGCACCTGCAATGCCGACAACCACCAGCGCGAGCGGGATGAGTTGCTCGTGGTTCGCCTGGCATCGCTGCGTGCAATCCGCGATCAACAGCAGCAGCCCAAAGAACGCCGCCATCAGGACTCCGATGAGGATCAGCGCGATCCCAAGGAGGACTCGCCAGACGGGTTTCACGGGGTCGAGCTTACGGCGTCTGGACGTCGATCACGAGCCGGGTGGGATTGGGGAGTTCCAGAGTGCGGATGCAGGATGGCTGCGACAGACCAGCGCCCCAGCTCAGGACGGCCTCGAAATCGCCAAGTTGCTCGACTTCCTGAACGACCGGGAGGTTGACAATCTGATCGCGGCTGCCGCTGTAACTGGTCGCGCCGCTCGCTCCGTGGAAGACGATGCGAAGGCCGGCCGACCCGCGCATGGTGACGGGCAGCCCGCTCGGATCCTTGACGAATTTCGCGGAGGCCTGCCGCGACACGGTATAGGCGGGAATGTGCGCCGTGGCACCGGCCTGCGGCGCGAACTCGAAGACGATGCGGTCGAAGCCCGTCTGATGCGCGACCCGTACCGCGGTGAGCTGCATTGCCGGTCCGCTGTTGGTACCGCCGCTGTGATCGAGGCAGCCAAACGCGCCGAGATCGGTCGCGGCGGGTTGGGTCGGGAGGGGAGTCGGGGCAGCGGTCGTTGAGGCGGATCCAGATGTGGCGACGTCGATGACCAGCCGCGAATTGGTGAGCTGCAACACGCGCACACACTGCGACGAGGACAGCCCGATGCCATATGTGAGCTGGTGCTCGAAGTTGCCGATCTGGGCGATTTCACGAATCGATGTGAGCCGAGGCTGCAGATCGGTCGGGGGTCCCCCGGGCGTGCTCCCCGCGGGTCCGGTCGGAGCGTAGACGTCGGCGCCGCGAAATGCGAGTTTGAGGCCGGCACTGCCGTCGAGCGTCACTTGTTGCCCGCTGGCATCCCGAACGAAGGTAGGCGATTCCTGGCGCGTGAGATCCCACGATGGGATCGCCCCGGTGAAATCGAAAACGATTCGGTCATACCCGTCGCCGGCATGAGATGCAGCTCTGATGTTCGTCAGCGTCGCTACGCTACTCGAGCCTCCGGATTGGTCCTGGCAGAGGAATGGTTGGGGCGTCGGCGACGGGCTCGGCTCGATGAGGCCTTTGATGCTAGTGGTGACTACGTTGATGATCGTGGGATTCCGAAACGCCAGGACGGCGATGGCGACCAGCACCAGGGCGCCAGCCAGCGCCAGCTGCGGCGCCATCCGCGCCCGGGCGCGGGGCGCGATGCCGTCGCGAATCCGGCCACGGAGCCGGCGTGGGAACTCGCGGGTCTCCTCCGCTTCGCGATGCAGGTGGTCGCGCAGGTTCTTCTCGAAGTCGTCGCTCATGCGGACGCCTCCTCTGAACCCGTCAGCTCGCGGAGCCGGCGGAGCCCGGTCTTCAGGCGCGACTTCACGGTGTCGATCGGGACCTCGAGCGCTTGGGCTGTCTCTTCGACACTCAGGTCCTGGTAGTAATGGAGCGCGACGGCGGCGCGTTGCTCCGCGGTCAGTTGGTCGAGTGCGTGTGCCAGGTCAAGCCGTGCCTCGCTCGACACCCCATGCTTGCCGCCGCCGAGGCGGCCGAAGCGCTCGGTGAGCGCCTGGAAGCGGTGGCGCCGACGGTAGGTCGAGATGCTTTCATTCATGGCGATTCTTGTGAGCCACGGTCCCGGGTCTTCGTCGTGCAAACTGCCGATCCGCTGCCAGGCTTTGAGAAACGTTTCCTGGATCGCATCTTCGGCCAGTGCCTCATCGCGCAGGATCAAACGCGCCGTTCGGAGCAGCTGGAGGCCGTAGCGGTCCACCACCTCCTCGAAGGCGTCACGGTCGCCTTCTCGCCAGCGGGCGATGACGCGCCCGAACGCTGGATCCATGAGCATGCCAATGGTATGACGCCGCGAGTGTCGTGGACGGGTGAACCCTCCCCCTCGAATGGGGGAGGGGATTTGGACGAACGGTGCTCATTTCCTCGCGAATCGCCGCAGGCCGGCGATGGCCAGCCCCGCGATGACGGCGAGCAGTCCGAGGATCAGAGCGGCGATGGGGAACGTTGCGGGTTGCGCGGGCTGGGCCGGGTGGCCGGTCGCCGCCAGATCGGAGGTTGCCGGCTGGCTTGCGTCGGTCGAGGCTGCGACGCTCGTTGACGGCGCCGCGGTCGCGGCAGGAGCGTCCGGGGCGGTTTGCACATCGATCACGAGGCGCGTCGGCCCGCTGAGCTCGAGGACCCGGATGCACGCCGGCGTCGA
>VBFR01000294.1 GCA_005889345.1 Chloroflexota bacterium | reverse complement strand
CCAGCCGGTGATCCAGCCCCAGTGCTTGTTGCCGAGCTTGGCCGCCTGGTAATAGAGCGCTCCGGCCGTTGGGAGCGCGGAAGCCAGCTGTGCCATGGCGGCGGCCACGACAAGAACCATGGCGCCGACCAGGAGCCACCCGATGCCCATCTGCTGCGGACCACCGTGGTTGAGGCCGTAGCTGTAGAGCGTGAGCCCGCCGGTAAGAACGGAAATGATGGTGAACGAGATCGCGAAGTTGCTGAAGCCACCCATGTCGCGGAACAGCTGCTGCGCGTAGCCCAGCTGATGCAGCCGCGCCGTATCGGCACGGATCTGCTCCTCCTTGGTCGCTGCCGGCATGCTTATGCCTTCCTTTTGCCCGAGCAAAATTCGAACTCCCTCTCCGGGCTGCTCATATTTGATGCTCGGCCCCACCCAAAGTCAAGGGACGTGTGGGCCTTAACAACAATTTGCACGGGACGAGCAAGTCGGCCGGGCGCCATGACGTTTCGGTCCCATGCACAGCATTTCTCGCCTGGCAGTCGCGATCGCGGCCAGCCTCAGCCTCACCGTCGCCGTCGCCGTCCAGCCCGCCTATGCCGCCCCAAAGAGCGGACTGACCTCCCCTCAGGCTCGCGCGATTCTGATCCGGGCTGCACACCACCATGGCCTCAACCCGAACTTCGTGTTGGCTGTCTCCTACTGGGAGAGCGGCTGGAACCAGGCGGCGCGGTCCTATACGGGTGCGGTCGGCCTGATGCAGGTCGAGCCCTATACCGCGGCCTGGGCCGGACCGGCGCTGCTGCATCGCCGCGTCAACCTTAGTAACCGAAGCTGGCTCTCGCCGCCTACTACCAGGGGCTGAGTGGCGTCCTGCGATACGGGATCTACCCGAGCAGCCGGACGTATGTCAACGGCATCTGGCGCCTTCGCAACCAGTTCCAGGCCGCGCACCTCGGCGCCTGACCCCGCCTCGCCCTCGACGCGCTCATTCTGATATCGTGAATATCAGATTTTGATATAGCCACGCAGGGAGGTCTGGAAAACATGGACGCCATCCAGCTATTGAAGGACGACCACAAGAAGGTGGAGAAGATCTTTTCGGATCTGGAGAACAAGCGCGACGATCGCCGGGCGCTCTTCCCGGAGCTGGATCGCGAGCTGACCATCCATGCCGAGATCGAGGAGAAGATCTTTTATCCGGCGGCGAAAGGCGCGGAGCCGACTCGCGACCTGGTTCTCGAGTCGATCGAGGAACACCGGCAGATCAAGATGGTCCTCGCGGACCTCGAGCAGACCGACATGAGAACCGCCCAGTGGGCGGCTGATCTCAAGGTGCTCAAAGAGGACGTGATGCATCACGTCGGCGAGGAGGAGAACGACCTGTTCCCCAAAGTCAAGAAGGTCCTCTCCGAGGAGCAGCTCGAGGACCTGGGTACGCGGATGGAGGAGATGAAGGTGGAGCTGGTGGAGGCCGTGCGAGGCCGCTAGCCAGACGTAACTCCCTCCGGACGACGGGGTGCGGTATCGTAATGGCGCGCTGTCATACGCTGGAGGAATCGATGGCTGTCAAGACCGATCCCACCGAGTCGCTGCGACGGGTCCCGCTGTTTGCCGGTCTCGACCGCAAAGAGCTGGAAATGCTTGGGAAGCTGATCAAGGAGCAGCACTATGCCTCGGGCGCCACGATCGTCAAGGCCGGCGCCGGGGGTCACGGCCTCTACATCATTCGGGAAGGCAACGTCGCGGTGATCCGCGACGGCCAGCGGGTTGCCAGCATGGGCCCCGGTCAGTTTTTTGGGGAGATCTCGGTGCTCGATGGCGGTCCGAGGACGGCGGACGTGAAGGCCGAGAGCGATACGGTGTGCCTGACGCTCGTCTCCTGGGAGGTCAAGCCCATGCTGATGGAAAACGCCAGCATCACCTACAAGATGCTGCTGGAAATGGTCAAGCGCCTGCGTGCACAGGCGCCTGACGAGCGCCACTAGCCAGTTAGAAAGTCCTGTGCCATCCAACCCTGGCTCTGATGCCACCAGAGCCGGCTGTCAGCGTACGATGGTCCGCCGTCGATGTGAACTGTGTGGCCGTCGTTGAGGCAGGCGACGATACGGGCTTTGAGACTGGGGCCCTCGCGCACATTGGCGCAATTGCCCCCAATCCGAACGGTGGCATCGTGGTCGACCAGCGGGCCCAGCTGGTCCGGTAGCCCGCAGACCGCACTGAGGAAATGCCACCGGCCGGCACTGCGGTAGACGTAACCGACGCATTGCCGCCCCCCCGAACTCGCCGTGGAAAATACCACCGCCGCGGCATCCTTCCCCATGGTTTCGCTCGCGACCGTCAGGCAGGCCGTGCCGGCCTCGCAGCCGCCGGTCTGGTAACGCAAATGGGTCTTCGCCTCGACGCCCGGGATGGCTGCTGCCTGCGCGGTATCGGCGGAGGTTGCGCCGTTGGTCGACGGCGGGTGACTTATCGCGGTCTGTTGATCCACCGCGGCCCGACCGGCGGGCAACAACACGTACGCGAGGGGGACGATCAGGAGAACCGCCAGGATCATCGCGACCGCGAGCACGATCCGCGGCACGTGAGGCAGTCTCGGGCGAGGCACCGTGAACACTGGCAGCCGCACCCGAGGCCAGCTGACGGCCGGCATGGTGAGCCCTGTAAGCCCGGACGCGCGCCGGCGACGTGGGAGCTCGACGCGCTCCGGCGTCGGCCTGGTGGCAGGATTCCAATCCAGCGGCCTCCGGCAGCGTTCGCACCAGATGTTGATACCGGGGTTGGGATAGCGGCAGGCAGGGCAGGCGACCGGCGTGCCGATCGCTTTGACTCTCGAGCCGAGCTTCAGCATCAGGGCCTCCTCAGTCCTGCAGCCGCTTCCATCAGCTGACTTGATCATACGTAGCACAATTTGCGCCATATCCTCAAGCTGGAGTGTTCCGCGTTAAGGTTGCCGTTGTGCTGACCGGTGCAAGCCACACATGGGCTCTCCCCTTCCCCCTCGATCTTGACCTGACGCTCGGTCTCCTTGAGCGTGGCCCTTCGGATCCAACGATCCGATTCGACCGTGGCGAAGTCTGGCGGGCGGCACGCACGCCGGAAGGCGCCGCATCGCTGCGGCTTCGGGTGCACGGCGCTCGTCTGTCGGCCGACGCCTGGGGTCCTGGGGCCGGCTGGATGATCGAGCACACGCCGGCGCTGGTGGGCTTCGACGATCAGCCAGAGGCGTTCCGGCCGTCGCACCGGCTGCTGACCGAGCTGCACCGGCATCACCCCGGGCTGCGCCTGGGCCGCACCGGCCTGGTGTTCGAAGCCCTGCTGCCGACCATCCTCGAGCAGAAGGTGCCGAGCGTCGAAGCCTATGCCTCCTATGCCCGGCTGGTGCGCGAGCTGGGTGAAACCGCACCCGGCGATACCGGCCTGCTGCTGTCGCCCAAGCCGGCAGAGATCCTCGCCACCCCGTACTGGGCGGTGCATCGCTTCGGCGTCGAGCGCCGGCGATTTGCCGTCATTCAGACAGCCGCGGCGCAGGCACGCCGGCTCGAGGCGCTGACCAACATCGAACCCGCTACTGCGCGCAGCCTGCTGACAACGCTCCCCGGCATCGGCCCCTGGTCGGCGGCCGAGGTCTCAGCCGTCGCCTTCGGTGATCGCGATGTCGTATCAATCGGC
>VBFR01000299.1 GCA_005889345.1 Chloroflexota bacterium | reverse complement strand
TCGGTCTGCATATTCACCGGGTCCTCCTCCCGGTCGCGATACACCTCACAACGGGTCCCGTTGGGGGTATGGCCGTTGGTCATGCGACACCTGGCGACGGCCTCGTGCGCCTCTCCCAGGCCGTCGTAGTCTCCTCTATGAATGGTATGAGTCAGAACCGGCCGCTCGGCCTTACCCCCAGACCCAACGGGATGATCAAGACCCCGTTCGCGGAGAGCGAGCAGTCGTTGCCGCGATAAGCAGACGCCTCACGATCATGGTCAGGACTCACAGCGCGATCCCCGTAAGTGCACCGGCGACGACGAGCAGCTCGGTAAACCACTGATCTTTACGGTGGGTCGAGGGGGTGGACGAGATACGATCTAAGCGGACACCCTTAGGACGCCGTCGGGTAACGGCTGAGGGCGAAAGAACAAGCGCATGTCCAGGGGAAAACGCGCCAGGACTTCGTCCGGCACGTCGATCTGGACGTCGACAGAAGGCTGGGTGACGAGCCGATCTAGCGCGACTCGGATCAGCTCACGGCACGCGTCCTCGGGTATGTGAATCTCGTCGAGGAGCGCACGCCGCCGGGCCAGCAGGGTGTCGATCCTGGATGCGAGCCGCCGGGTTGTCAATTGCAACCACCGGCTTTCGTCGTCCGCCGGTCTCCCTTCATTCATCAGCTCGAGCTGGCGGCGCTTGTGCCGCCATAGCGGTTCGGCAAACGGTGCCGTGACTTGCGTCAGCTCCTGCCGCAACGCCTCGATCTTTAGGAGGCGTTCGCGGCCAAGCGTGGTCGCCCAGCGCTGGCGGGCGTCGGCATCACCAACAACGCAAGAGGCATACCAGCGATCATCGGCGGCATGCCGCCGGGGTTGAAGATGGCGGCAGGTCCAGAGCCGACCGAGCGGCCGATAGCCGATGTCGAGCGTCATCACCTCCATCGCCTGGTAGGAAGGGCAGTCCGTAAAAGCCTCGGGGAACGGCCTGGAATACGGACACTCGTCCGCCGGGCGCGGGGGTATTGTCGGCTGCTTCTCCTGAAGCCAGGCGGCCACTACCCCGGAACGGTTCCGGACCTGATAGTGATGAAAGAGCCGCTCGAAATGGGTGCGCACCGTTCGATGGGAAATCGTCAGCCGATGCGCGATCTCCTTGTCCGACAGCCCGGCCGCAGCCAGCTCCAGGATCTGCCCCTGGCGAGTCGTAACCTGACGAACGGATGTGCTCGCGATCTAGCCCCTTACCTTGAGTCATCGGAGACGACTGTCGGTTATTTTACCGTATTGACTGTCACGATTTCACCCAGCGAAGATTAGGCAAATCGCACGACCGAGCCGAGCGGCGCGGAGCCCTCGGGGACAGGACCTGGAGGGAGTCATGACGTCGCGCTTGGGACGGCCGGTGCTTGCGGTCGCAGCCACCCTTGCTGTGGTAATGCTGGCGCCGGTCATTGCGCTGGCCGGCAGTCTGGTGAATGTCGATTGCGGGGATGGTGCGCCGCTGTCGACGACCGCCGACCTGACAACGTTGACCTCCTTGCAGGCGTCGATCCAGGGCATGGTCGACAACCCGTCCGGGATGAGCTGCAGCCTGACCCAGGGCGGCGTCGCCGACCCGACGTTGCTCGGTATCAGTACCAGCAATGGCGGAGGCGATCGTTTCGTGGTCGGTGGAGGCCGATACGGACGGGAGTTCCCAAACTGCCCAACGAATTTCAGTCTCAATGCTCACGTAAATGGGCAAGGGCCGCATGGCACGCAGAACGTCACCATGACCAATTCGGACAAGGGTTGTCCGGGTCAGGGGCATATCCGCGCCAATGTGACTTGCCTCGCGGTCAACGGCAATGATGCCGAAATCCGTGGCGACATCCTGGATCAGACGGGCTCCCTTGGTCCCCAGTTCTTTCCCGCCGGCGACACGGTGCTCGTGACCGACGTCCAGGACAACGGGAAGCCTTCAAGCGGGGTTCCAGACACGATCGTGCAATACGTCGATACCACCGGCACCGATCTGGCGTGTGCCCCGCCAAGCGGTGATCAGTACTTTACCGTCGACAACGGGAACATCACCGTCCACGACTAAGGGAAAAGGCGAGGGAACATGATGAACAATCGCGCTAAACGGCTTGTGCTCGCGACCGCTGCTGGCTTGTTCTTCGCGCTCGTTGCACCGCTGGCAGCGCTCGCCGACAACCTGGTCACCGTCGATTGCGGGGATGGCTCGCCGCTATCCACCACCGCGGACCTTGCGACATTGACGTCGCTGCGGGCGTCGGTCCAGGGCATGCTCGACAACCCAACCGGCGCGAGTTGCACACTGAGCGAGGGCGCCGTCGTCGACCCGACGCTTACGGTGGGCTCGAGCAGCCGCTACGACCGCGGCCCCGGTCCCGGCCCTATGCAAGGCTGTGGCCTCAACTTCAGCATGAGTGCCCACCGTGACAGCTCCGGCTTCCATGGGCAGCAGACGATCACCATCAACAACGCCGATGGCTGCAGCGCTGACAAGGGCCAGGTTAAAGCGAACGTCACCTGCCTTGACGTGAAGAATAACGTCGCCCAGATTCTTGGGATCATCAGCGAGGCTTCGGGCCCGTTCTTTAGCAGCATCGCATCGCCTGGCGATATCTTCGAGAACGACGTGGTCGACAATGGTCGTCCCTCAAGCGGAATCGCGGACATGATCGGGCAGAACGCCTACCCGGGGCCGGCCGCGCCGTGCCTGGCTGATCCCACGCTGGCCACGTTCCCGGTGGAGAACGGAAATATCACCGTTCACGACTAATCAAATCGGCGTATCAAGCGCGGAGGGCTCGATATGAAACGGCTCATCACCATTCTACCGGCGATCGGGCTGCTCGCATCGCTGGCGGCGTCGCCCGCCCAAGCATCAGCACCGCCGGGTCCGTACTTCAATGGGTTCGAAAAGAACACCAATGGCTGGTTCGGCGACAACGCCAGCACCATCACACGCGAGCCGTCCGGTTACACGAACGGGGGCGGCTATGCAGATGGCATCGCCTCGGCCACCGGGAATTACCATGCCCGTCTCGGCCTGGCTCCGACCGCGATCATATGCCAGTCGGGCAGCGGCCCCCATCCAATCTATCGCGGGCCCTTCACCAACTGGGGCGGCTACAGCTCGACATTTCCGACCGGCGGCTACCGGACGGACCTCGACATCTATCTGGATGTCCCCTGGGCGCAGAGCCATTTCGATCGGCGATTCGACTGGTCGTCGGCGATCAACGACCCCAGCGGCAACTTCCGACGCGACTTCGTCTTCAATGCAGGGACCAACCCGTTGGGCTTCGTGATCTCGGCTGGCAACAATGGCGACCGCTGCGGGGCTGATCCGGCCGATCCCGGCCACCAACCGATCGAGATCGTCAACTCCGGCTGGTATACGTTCCAGCATGCCTTCAACGGCACGCAGGGCGGTCCGCTGAGCGTGACATTTACGATCACGCAGAAGTCCACCGGGACGGTCGTTGGGACCTGGACGCGCAGCGACCCAACCGACATCATCGGCAGCACTGTCGGCGGCAACCGCTACGGCTGGTTCGTCCAGAACGAGATCCAGGACCTGGCGATCGACAACGCTCTGCGGACCGGTGTCTGTCATGAGGGCGACGGCGAAGGCGACTTCGAGCGAAACGACCACAATGGTCAGACGCACGGGCACTTCCACGGCAAATCGTGTGAGAATCAGCCCGGCTCAGGTGAAGGCGACGTCGAGCACAGCGACGCGAACACCGGCACGAATTTCCAATCGACCTCGATCACGGCCGCCAACTTCAGTTTCGACGAGGACACTCAGACGTTGACCCTGATCGGAAGCGGCACCGACAACGGGCTACCGGTCGAGTTCACGATGGTTGCCGTGGACAGCAACGGCGTGGTGCCCGGGGCCTACAGCCTCGTGCTCAGCGACGGATACGCGTCTGCGGGCAGCCTCTTGACCGGCAGCCTAAGCGTCCAGTAGCGGAGGAGCGAGGTGGAGGCCAGGTCTGCCTCCGCCTCGCTGATCGCATTTATGGAGTAGGCGACGAACCCCCCGGCGGCTGGGCTTGAACTGTTGCCTCGAATCTTTCAAGCGGGTACGTCTGGTCTGAGCGAAAGCAGTTTGTCCCCGTCGGGAGGCTGAAGACGAACGGGGCGTCTGTAGGCGAAGTCGCACGCGTGTGACCGAGCTGACAACACGAGAGACCTTACAGCGGACGATCACCGACTGCATCGGCCGAGCCAGCGGGTGGGAGCACAGGTCTTGAGGCGGTGAAGGGCCTGACGGCGA
>VBFR01000114.1 GCA_005889345.1 Chloroflexota bacterium | reverse complement strand
CCTGGAAGTTCTTGAAGAGCTGCAGGAGAACGATGTCGAGCTGCGCGTAGATGGTCGTGATGGTGAAGGCCAGCGCCAGCGGGAGCCCACCGGCGAGCAATCGCCGCACGAAGATCGGGTCGAGCCGGATGGTGATGCGCTCGTGCCAGCGCCAGCGGATCACGCCGAATGCGAACAGGCAGGTAAAGAGGTAGCTGGCCGAGTAGACCCAGAGAAAGGCATCCCAGGTTGCCCGCTGCTGGATGGCGACGAGCGTCAGCCCGAGCAGCAGCAGCGATTCGGCGACGATGGCGATCGCCTCGTAGCCGAGGCGACCCCGGATGTAGAAGACGGCGCGGAGCAGGCTCGAGTAGCTGGTGGTCAGCAAGAGAACGAAGGCGGCCGCGGTGTAGGGAAAGAGCGCCGGACTGAGCAGGCGAAGGGCAGCCGCCAGGATGACGAGCCCCACCAGGGAGAGGAGCAGGCGCGCGCTGAGCAAGTTCGCGAGGTAGCGCGCCAGGACGGTGCGGTCTCGAGAGGCGTCGCGAATGAAGACGGTCTGCAACCCCAGGTCGGCGATGACGCCGACCAGCGTCACGTAGACGATCATGGTGGCGAAGCGGCCATAGTTGTCGGCGCCCAGGTGGCGCCAGAGCAAGACGACGACGACAAAGACCGCCAGCTTGGCCATGGCCCGGGCCCCCACGACCAGCACGCCGTTGCGCAAAGTCGTGGCGGCGAGCCGCTCGGTCACGGCGCGGATTCTAGTTGAGTTGCGGCACTCTTCCCTAACATCTGTGGATGCAGTCGCCGGGAAAACCGCGGGTCTTCAGCGGGATCCAGCCGAGTGGCGGGCTCCACATCGGCAACTACCTGGGGGCGATCCGCAACTGGGTTCGCGACCAGGACAAGTACGACAACATCTTTTGCATCGTCGACCTGCACGGACCAGAGCAGGCGATGTTCATCCAGTCGCACGTGCCCGCCCATGCGGAGCTGGCGTGGATCTTCGAGACCTTTACGCCCATCGGCTGGCTGGAGCGCATGACCCAGTTCAAGGATCGCGTGGCACGCCAGGGTCGCGAGCGGATCGGCGCCGGCGTCCTCACCTACCCGTCGCTGATGGCGGCGGACATCATGCTCTACGACGCCAAATACGTGCCCGTTGGGGAAGACCAGCGCCAGCACATCGAGTACACGCGCGACATCGGCCAGCGGATGAACCAGCGGTACGGCGACATCCTCGTCATCCCGGAAGCGCTGATCCAGAAGGCCGGCGCCGAGATCAAGGGACTCGATGATCCCGCAAAGAAAATGAGCAAGAGCCTGGCGGCCGAAGCGCCGGGCCATGCGATCTTCATGCTCGATCCGCCCGACCTGATCAAAAAGAAGCTGGCGCGAGCCCAGACTGATGCCGAGCCGGCGGTGCAGTTCCCGGCAGGCCCCGGCGTGACCAATCTGCTCGAGATCTACCGCACCATCAAGGGGCTGGATTGGCCCGCGGTCGAGAAGGAGTTCGCCGGCAAACCCTATAGCGCGCTCAAGAGCGCCGTCGCCGACGCCGTGATCGACGTGCTGACGCCGATCCAGCAGCGCTATCGCGAGATCCGGTCCAATGACGCCGCGCTGCTGCAGCAGTTGCGCCACGCGGCCGGCCGCTTGGCGCCGATCGCCAACGCGACCCTTCATCGCGTCCAGAAAGCGGTCGGCCTCCGCTGACGGTTACCAGTTGGAGTACGGATGGCTCGCAGCAGGATGGAAAGGCCCGCCGTCACCATGCAGGAAGACGGCCACCGGACGCTGGGGTAGGGGCAGCACGTACGCCACTCCGCCGTCGGGAAAACGCTGTGTCAGCAAGCCGAGGACGACGCGGTCCCTGGCGTCGACGACGACGGCAATCGGCACGTCAGCAGGCAGGTCTCTGATCCGTCGATAGTCGAGGAATGCCCAGGTGGCGTGCCCCGCAGTGATGTATCGAATCGGTATGGCACGGAACGGATCGGGGTTGACGGTGCCGCTCCTGGTGTAGGTGATGGCCACGTAGAGCTTGCGACCGTTCCAATCGGTCGCATCCATGAACCGCCCGACGTCGACACGGTCGCCCATGAACTCGAGGTAGAGACCGGGCAGGGTCGGGTAGACGGCAAAATAGAACGTGGCCGTCCAGGCGAGGCTGACCACGAAGACCGCCGCCGCCAGCAGCGCGGCGCGGCGCGGCCATAGCTTTTGCAGGACCGCGTCCAGGCCAACCGCCGCCAGCAGGTAGGCCGCCGGCACCAGGCCACTGCCCCGAAGCATGTGCGGGGTGCGATCGGACAGGCCGACGACCAGCGTGAAGACGCCGAGCCACACCAGCAGGAGGGCGTATCGGCTCTTCCGCCAGCGCTTGACCGCCACCGCGATCCCGGCCAGGAAGGCGAGGCCGACCAGGGGATCAAAAAACGGAAGATGCGGGATGTTGTACTGGCGTTCGGGGTCCCCCCAGAGGTTGAACATCGCCAGCGTCCGCCAGGCGTGATCGAAGAGCCGGATGGGGAGCGCCAGGACTGGCCCGCCGCCCAGAACGGAGACGCCCGCGGCTCGATTGAGCACCTCCGGATGCAGCAGGGTGGCGATCCACAGAGGAGCGGCCACGACCGCGGCCGCGAGAAGGTAGGCAGCCCATGACGATCGGGGCCCAGCGAGCTCGCGTTTCGACAGGATGCGCAGGACGATGACGCCGGCGATCACCAGCGCCACCGCCCGGTAGCTCGTGTACGTGTAGGCTCCCAGGCCGACCACGGCCCCGGCCAGCGCCCAGCGCCAGGCCGCACCACGCTGGATCGCCCACACGAGAAGAAGGAATGCCAGGTCGAGGAAGAGCGGGACGAGCGCGGTGCGATATCCGAGCCGGCTGTAATGCACGGCCCAGAACGAAACGGCGAGCAATGCCGTGCTGATCAGGCCGACGCGGCGCCCGAAGAGGCGGCTGCCGAGCAGGTAATGGATGGGGAGCGTGACCAGCCCGATAACGACTGTCGTCAGGTAAAGGGCGATCGGTTTGCCGCCCACCAGCGCGACGGTGATCGCATCGAGCCAGCTGATCATGCCCTCGATGCCGTTGCCGGTGCCGCGCGGGTAGATGACCCGCAGACCCTGTTGTGGCACGCCGAGCGCGTCTAAGCCGTTGGCCGCGACATCTGCGTACAGACCCGGAGGGAAGGTGTCCAGCCGAAACGTCCGCAGGATGGCAGCGACAACGAGGATCGCCAATACACCGATCGATGCCTGGTATTGCCAGGCCGCGCCCCTGAGCCGGGCTACGCCGTGCCCTCCGAGACCTTCTCCGTCACCTGATACTCGAGGTACATGCCGAGCATCAGGCGGGTCTGCGCCTCGAGCGCCGGCAGGACACTGAACAGCAGCCCGACGATCGGATAGAGGCCAAGCTGCACGTAAGCCCAGATCTGGTGCGGCACCCCCCAACTTTTCGGCATCGGCGGATTGATGCGGCGTTCAACGAGGATCAGCGCGGCGATGTTGAGGAACGCGATGTTGATGAGGATAAAGGCGTAGAGGCCGAGCTGGTCGGCACGGGTCGCCAGGTTCCAGTCCTCGGACAGGAGCCGCGGCATGGCCGCACCAAACAACAGCAACAGAGGCAACGTTGCCCAGGTGAGGTGGTTGAAGATCATATAGCCGTAGCGCCGGGCGCGCAGCCAGAGAGAGATCTCGGGATGGCGAAGGAGGCGAACGGTGGCGTAGGGAACGTCGCTGACGCCCCAGGCCCAGCGCTTGATCTGGTTGTACTGGTTGGCGTGTGTCTTGACCCGCTCCCACGGCATCCCCCGATCGGAGGCCTCCGGTGCATCGCCGTAGATCGGCAGGAAAATGGGGACCATCTTGAGGCGCCCATGGGTCGCGAAGAATGACTTCCAGTAGAAGCGGGAATCCTCGGGGATGACGTCGTCGTCCCAGTAGTTGGCCTTGACGACGAGGTCGAGCGACATCGAGTAGCTGCTGAAGGCGACCAGCCGGTCCGGCCGAGAGGAGAGGAACATCTGCCACTGGGTGCAGGCACTGGCCATGATGCGCACCGCAAACGGCACGCGCCAGAGGTTGTTGTGGAACATCGGGATCGGCTGGAAGAGGCATTCGAGCCGCCTCGGATCCTGGACGAACTGATGGGTCACGTAGGCGAAGTACTGGCGGTGGACCCGGAAGTCCGAGTCCAGGTCGGTGACGATCACGTCCTCGGAGTCGAGGCCCATCGCGTCCAGCTCGCGCCGCAGGACCGGGCCGCCATAGGCCATCGCCGCCGACTTCCCCACCACGATCCCCGGCAGCAGCGGGTCTTTGATATGCACGAAAGCGCGCAACCGGCCCCCAAACTCCTGCTGGAGCCGGTGGACGTTCTCCCAACCGGGCCGGTCGCTTTCCCGGGTGATGATGGCCACCACCTTGTTCTCGGCCGGGTAGTCGGCGTCCGCGATCGCCCGCACCGTCTCGCGCAGGATCGGGTAGGGCTCGGTGTAGGTCGGAATCAGGACGGCGTGCACAATCCGCCGAGGGTCCGGCGAGCCCGGCAAAGCCGGTAGCGCCAGGCAGCGCTGCCACCAGTCTTCCCCCATGGCCGCCTTCATCTTTCGATAGGAGCCCCGGATCCCGATGACTACGGTGGCAGTCCGGACAAACCAGTAGATGTCGATCAGGAAGATCGCGACCGCAATGTAAGGGGCGAACAGGAAAGACGCGGCCACGGGAGCGATCAGGATGGTCCAGGTTAGCGCCCCGGGTGCCACCTCAAGGGCGCGCTGCACGCGCCGCTCGCCCTTGCTCAGGGATGCCCTCTTTGCCACCTCTTCTAACCCTAAAGTATGGCGAACGACCGAGTTTGGCGTTATACTGGTTCGCGGGTTAGACAGGCCAACGCTCACGCCTGTCCGACGCTCTGCCGAAGGGGTGGCTAGCCGTCGGCCCACCTGTGAAAGCCAGGCCCAATCTTATGCGCCACAAGGAGCGCCATTGACCTTACGGTTACCGCCTGTTGTCGCGGGGTCCCCGTTTGCCCATAGGGCCCCGGACATAACCGCCGTTCGCCTGCTGGTCTGCGCCGCGCCGCAGAGCCAGGCCGAAACGCTGCTCGCCCATATCGGCCAGGACGCCCTGATGGCCCTGCTGACCGAGGCCACCGAGGGTGACGGCTACGTCGATATCAAGCACGCCCCGGTGCGCTACACCCTCAACCTGCAAAAGCGGACGGAGACCACCATCGAGCGGTTCGGGCTCACCGGCCAGCTCTTCGGCCTGCCGGGCCGCGACATCGCCTTCGTCGTCGAACGGGTCCAGCCCGATCCAGACTCATCCAAGGATGCCGGTGATGTGCTGACGCTCGAAGTGGGCGAAGCCGTACCCGAGGCCGCGTCATACGTTCCGGAAGAGGATTGGGTGCGCCGGCAGCTGACCGCGCTGGAGGAGGCGGCACAGTTGCCCCTTGTCCTGGCCGGTCAGGCCTTCGCCAACCACGAGCGGCAATGGCTCGCCTGGCAGGCCGAGCAGGACGCCCGTCCCTACGAGGTTGAGACCGAGGGCGTCATCTGTAGCAAGTGCGAGAACCTGCAGGTGGCCGGCGCGAAGTGCACCGTCTGCGGCGCAGCCAACGGCGACCGTAGCGCCGGGGCGATGCTCGTCCTCAGCCGTCGAGGCGGGTTCAAGGAGGGCGACCGCGTGATCATCCGCACCGGTCACGGCGCGGACCGCGAAGGCACCCTGTTGCGCGGCGAGGGCGGCGGCCGCCGCTGGCTGGTCAAGCTGCGTGAAGAGGGCCAGCTCGGCCCGGGCACGATCCGCCCGCAACCGATCACGGCCGTCGTCGAGGTTCAGCAGCGAACCCTCAATGGTTTCCCGGGGGGCGACATCAGCCTGCGTCGGGTCGCAGCCCTATTGATCGCGCCCGACGAGGTACTGCCTCCGGGCTTGGGGGACCTGCAGCCATTCGACGAGCGTCTCAACCCGAGCCAGCAGCAGGCGGTGCGCAGCGCCGTGAACCTCTTCCCCGGGAGCATGCAGCTGGTGCAGGGACCACCCGGGACCGGCAAGACGACCTCGATCGTCGAGACGGTTCGCCAGCTGGTCGCGCGTGATCCGAGCGTGCGGATCCTGATGACATCGCACGCCAACACGGCGGTCGACAACGCCCAGGAGCGTCTGCAAG
Organism: Chloroflexota bacterium; assembly: GCA_005889345.1. Taxonomy (GTDB): domain Bacteria; phylum Chloroflexota; class Dormibacteria; order CF-121; family CF-121; genus CF-13. The sequence continues at coordinate 4,618 of VBFR01000114.1, read as the reverse complement.
GACTGGACTCGCTGCGCATGGTCCGTATCGCCGAGCCCGAGAAGGTCGACCCGAAGTTCCGCGCCAGCATCGTCGAGGCCGACGATCCGCGGGTGCGCAATGCCCACGTGGTCTTCGGCACCGTCAACCGCATCGCGCTCGCCTGCAAGGAAGCCGAGATGTTCGACTGGCTGATCCTGGACGAGGCGAACAAGGTCCGCTTCACCGAGACCCTGCCCCTCTTGCGGCTCGCCCCCCGCTGGCTGATGGTCGGCGACCACCGCCAGCTGCCACCGGTGCTCGACGAGAGCGCCGCCGCCTTCCCGGTCGACGACGATGAGGCGAAGTCGATGGTCCGCGACGCCAGCTTCTTCGAGTTGAGCTGGGTCGTCCTGCCTGAAACCAACCTCGTCATGCTGGATGAGCAATACCGGATGGCGGCGCCGATCGGCAGCTACGTGTCGGTGGCGTCCTACGACGGACGGCTGCGGAACTCTCCCGAGATGGCGGCGCTGCGGTCGCCGCTCCCGTGGCCCTTCAACCGCAACCTGACGTGGCTGACGATCCGGGGACGGGAAAAGAAGGGTGGCTCGGGAAGCATCTCGAACCGCGCCGAGATCGAAGCGGTCGGTCGGGTGGTCCGCCACCTGCAGCGACTCGGGCTCGAGCAGCTACGGGTCGCCGTCATCGCCATGTACCAGGACCAGGTGACGCAGTTGCGGCGTGAGCTGCGCATGGTGGCGTTGCCGGGCCTTGCGGTCGACACGGTGGATGCGTTCGAAGGTGAGGAGGCGGATGTCGTCATCCTCAGCCTGGTGCGGAGCAATGAGGCGGAACGCATCGGCTTCTTGAAGAAGGCGCAGCGGCTCAATGTCGCGATCTCGCGCGCGAAGCAGCTGCTGGTCGTCGTCGGCGATATCGAAACCATGACCGGTCGCGAAGGACAGGATCTCTACCGGCCTCTCCTCGAGCACATCGAGCGCGAGGGCCGTGTTGCTGGCATCGGCGCTCTCCATGCCATGGACGCGGCGGTCGGTGGGCGCCAGCGAGGCGACCGCCGGCGGCAACGGGTTGGCAGCGCCGCTCCGGCCGCCGGCGGACGATCGCGCCGGCGCCGCCGGGGATACGGACCGCGCCCGGTCACACCGGGAGCCGCTGTCGCCGCCAATGGCGTCCCTGCTCCGGAAGGCGTTGCTCCACCCACAGAGAACGGCGCGGCCCCGCCGCGCAAGTTCCGGCGTCGCCGCGGTCGCCGCCGCGGCGCAACGTCACCGGCCAACGGCGCAGTTGCGACTGAAAACCAGAACGCTGGACAGAGCGATGGCGTGTCGGCACCGTCGGCGTCGAGTCCCGCGCCCGAGCGCGAACCCGCGGCCCAGGCCGTCGAAAATCGCTGACTGACCGCGGGCCCCAGCACTACGTCGACCTCGCGGACTGGCGCCGGCGCGTGGGCGACCTCTATCGCCTGAAGGGTCCGGATGCTCTCCAGCGCTTTCGAGAGGGTCGCGACCAGCTATTTCGAACCCACCCGCAATCGCCTTTGTCAGCGGAAACCCGAAAAGGGTTCAAAGGCCTGCTCTACTTCGACCACGATCCTGCGTATCGGCTGACGGCGCGGCTCGAGCCCGCCGACGCGGGCGATCGGCTCGAGATCGATACCGGCGGTGAGGACGGCGTGATCACCTATCGGCGCGCCGGCTGGCTGAATTTCCGCCTTGGTAACCAGGACTGCCGCCTGACGGTCTTCAGCCTGGTCGGGTATGGCGGCGGACTCTTTCTCCCCTTTCGTGACGGCACGTCGGCCAAAGAAACCTATGGCGGTGGCCGATATCTGTTCGATACCGCGAAGAACACTGATGGCCTGGTACTCGACTTGACGGCCGGGTCGCCCGACCTCACGATCGACTTCAACTTCGCCTACAACCCCTCCTGCGCCTACGATGCCCGTTGGGCCTGCCCGCTGGCGCCGCGCGAGAACTGGCTCGCGGTCCCGGTGCGCGCCGGCGAGAAGGCGTTCTCCTGAGTAAGACCGCCCTCATCACCGGCGCATCGGGCGGCATCGGCTACGAGCTCGACCTTCTGTTTGCGCGAGACGGCTTCGATTGCATCCTGGTTGCCCGCAGCCAGGACAAGCTCAAAGAGCTGGCCACCCGGCTCGAGACCGAGCATCGCGTGAGAACGCTGGCAATCGCCAGGGATCTTTCCAAGGCCAGCGCCGTTGATGAGATCTACGAAGAGGCCACGGCCGCCGGCATGGCCGTCGATGTGCTGGTCAATAATGCGGGCTTCCCCGTCTTCGGCCTGTTTGTCGAGACCGACCTGCAGACGGAGCTCGAGATGCTGCAGGTCAACGTCACGGCGCTCACGGCGCTCACCAAGCTGTTCCTCAAAGGGATGGTCGAACGGCGTGCCGGCCGCATCCTGAATCTCGCGTCGACCGCGGCCTTCGAGCCGGGTCCGCTGATGGCCGTCTATTACGCGAGCAAGGCATACGTGCTGTCATTTTCTGAAGCGCTGGCCAACGAGCTGCGCGGCACCGGAGTCACGGTCACGGTGCTCGCCCCTGGGCCCACCAGAACCGGCTTTCAAAAGCGCGGGGTCATGGAGGACTCGCGCCTGGTGCAAGGCAATATCGCCGACGCCGCCTCCGTCGCGCTCGCCGGCTACCGGGGCCTGATGGCGGGCAAGACGATCGTGATTCCCGGGTTCAGCAACAAGCTCATCCCCTGGGTCGTTCGGCTCTCGCCGCGAGGCGTGGTGACCCGAGTCGTGCGCCGCATGCAGGAACGAACGCCGCAGCCCTAGTCCGAGCGGCGGAAGGTGCCGGTGAGGTGCCGAATCGCGGCATTCCCTTCCATTCCCATCTTCAACTCATAGCGCAGCGTGTCGCCGTCCATCCAGAACGATCGGCTAATCGCGGTCACCGGTTTCGCGGTCGGCGTGCGCCCGACGCTCGCGCACTCGACATCGACGCGGCGGCCATCGACCCGCCCGAGGGAAATCTCCGCGTAGCCAATCGGCTGCGCGATCACGAACTCCACCCGGCCCTCGCCGACGAGCCGCATGTAGCCCGCCTCGGCGTGCATCGGCTGGCCGGTGTCGATCGCCTCGGTGCGCTGGGTGTAGATCAGAAACGGCTTGCCGTTGTGGGTGAAGCGGATCTCCTCCCGGTAGCGGAAGGGCTTGATGCTCGGGTACTGGCCCTCCCCTTCACCGCGCCAGGTGCCGAGCAGGAAGCTCACCGGTGTCAGCGCCGGGTTCAGCTCGGTGGCAATCATGGGCTCCATGTTAGGGGGCTGAAAATGCCCTTGAGGAGGTTCGGTTGATTTGTCGCACACCCGATTCGGTTGATGTGTCTCATTTTGCAGCGGATCCAACCCGACTGGGTGCGGTTCCATCGGCGTGCTTCTTCCGGATCTCTCCTTTGGTTTGCCGGGCCACGGTTTTCACCAGCTCGTTTCCCACCCAGTACTGCAGCGTGCCGTCGGTGACCAGCACATCGCACGCGCTGCCCGCGTAGCTCTGGCCGATACACACCTGTTGGTAGCCGACGCAGACCACGCCGACCGTACTCACCTTGCGGGTGACCCAGTGCTCGCCGCCGCGTTCAGGCCGCGTGCGATCCGGCCGGGGCGCCGGCTCCTCCACAGTCCGGGCCGCGGCGTGGAAGCGCGTGATGGGAGCGGCATCACCGACCGCCTGGTGCGGCCGTTGGGTGTTGTAGTACGTCACCCACTCGTCGAGCGCCTGCTGCGCCACCGGGAGGCTCGTGAACGGCCGCCGCGTATCGAACTCAATGCGCAGCGTCCGGTGAAACCGCTCGATTTTCCCGGTCGTCGTGGGCGAGCGCGGCTGCGTCAGCAGATGGTCGATCCCGTTTTCGCGGCAGAGCCGATCGAAGAGCACGTCGACCGGCGGCCGGGCGTACTTGCCGGTGAACACCTTGCCGTTGTCGGTGAGGACCTGCTGCGGCACGCCATGCACCCGCAGGGCGGCCAGGAAGCCATCGCAGACCAGCTGCGTGCGTTCCCGCGGCATCAGCCGCGCCGATACACAGAAACGCGAATGGTCATCGATGCCGGTCAGCGCCTTGGCGGAGGTGCCGTCGGCGAGCAGGAAGCCGCCCACGACGTCCATCTGCCAGAGCTCCATCGGGCCGCCGCGCTCCCAGCGTTTCCAGGTCTCCTTCCGGCGGTGCCGCTTGTCCGGCTCGATGACGCCGGCGCGCACCAGACAGCGGTAGACCGATGACTTCGACGGTGCCGGGGTGACCCGCTTGCGCATCAACTCCAGCGCCAGTCGCCGTGCGCCCCAGTATCGGTGCGCCCGACGCAGCTCGAGCACCAGGACTTCGACCTCGGCGGGCATCTGGTGCGGACATCGCTCCGGCCGATGGGAGCGATCCGGCAAGCCCTCGAGACCGTCGGCCTCATACCGAGCCAGCCAGCGGTGCAGCGTCCGGCGGCTGACCCCCCATTGGCTTGCCACCTCCATCACCGTCCGCCCCTCCGAAATCACTCCAAGCACCGCGTCGTACCGCTGTTCAGTCACGCTCTTTTCCCTCATGGGGGAAAGTGAGACACATCAGCCGAACCAGCTGGGACACATCACCCGAAGCTGTGAGACACATCAGCCGAAG
>VBFR01000113.1 GCA_005889345.1 Chloroflexota bacterium | reverse complement strand
GGAGCTTGCTTCTGTCAGCCAGAAGCGCATCCACCGTCCAACGGCTATGTGGTCTACGGCAAGGTACGGCCGGAGGTAGTCCCGCAAATCCGTCAGGTTCTCATCACCGCCTATTGCCCCACGCCACCACGCTGCCGCCGCGCCTTCTCGCCAATCGGCCTCCGGTTCGGGCAGTGCATCAACAATTGGCTGCAGCGCGACGGCAACGTCGATGCTCTCCACCGGCGACGGCACCGCAATGCCGGCTTTTCGCGCCCTCCTCACCACCCGCTGTCGATCCATTGAGGCGCCAATCGCAGCGTACAGGAACCCCTGTCGAGCGATGAAATTCGCCGGTCGGTAGGTGCGATCCTCCTCGAGCTTGCGCCACACCCATCGGCGCCTCTCGACCTCCTGGACATGTGAGGCGAGATCGGGCCCGGCAACAAGCCAGTCTGGATGATGGGCCCGGATTTCATCGACAAGGCCACGAGCGGCGGTCAGGAGCAGCGGTTCTTCCTCGCGGGATGCTGCAAGCGTCAGCAGGGTTTCGATGAACTGGCCACGTTGCGCGGCGTCAGGGATGCGCCAGGCTTCAAGAACGTTCTGGATCGAGGCGTGCGCTACCGCGTTGTGGCTGTCCATGAGTGCGCGGACGGCGCCGCCAGCCTTCCGCTTGGCGACGGGATCAATGGCGCTATTGTCGAAATACGGCTCGACCATGAGGGCTCCGCAATTACACACCCGCGCGAGTCACGCCATCAATCCCCGGCGGTTTCACATTAGATCGCACAGTTCATCGGCTGACGCCAGGACAGGAACCCGGGCCAGTGCAGCCGCGATCTTCCGCACCGTGTCTGTCGACATATGCTTACCCGCCATCGCGCGGTTGCGTCTTCGATCCGGTTAACCAGGCGGGAAGAAGAGATCGCGGCGCTGGTCGCCCAGGGGACCAACAAGCAGATCGCAGCCAAACTGGTTGTTTCTGAGCGCACCGCGGAAAACTACGTGCTAAACATCCTCAATAAGCTCGGCTTCAATGGCCGAACCGAGATAGCCAGTTGGGCGACTCACCGAGCGCTGACACGTTGCGGCACAATGTGATCAGCGATGACGGCACCGGACTCGACGGAATGCGCGGCACGTCCGTAGCCCGGGCAGACCCACCCATGCACAGTGACGTGCACTTTGATGAGCGCTTTCGGCGGTCGGCGCCAGTCGCCGGCGGAAATTAACGCAGCGATCCAGGATGGGCTCGATTTTCTGTAGCCAACCCAATGGACTTAACAGCACTCAATGGACTACGTTCCCGCCATCAATTCTTCCACCTAGTCCGGTGGAATTAGCGGTCCGCACCTTGCCAGGAGCAGCTGGCTCTGGGCGGCGGCGGTGAGTGGCTGAATCCGGCGCAGCAGCACCGGTTGGGCCACACCTGCTGTCGGCCGCGCCGAAGGACGCTTGATCACGATGAGCGCGATAATCGCCGCTGCAACGCTGATGGCGGCGGCGATCACAAACGCCTGGTGGTATCCGGCGATAACGGCAACTGCACCTTGCGGGTGGGACACCCTCGTGACCGACCCAGCGATGTTGACCAGAATCGCCAGACCCACGGCCGTCCCGACCTGCTGGGAGGTGCCGATGAGGCCGGAAGCGATTCCCTGATCCCGATCGGGGACGCCAGCTGTGGCGGCCATGGTAACGCTGACGAAGGCAAGTCCTACGCCGATGCCGGTAACCAGCATGGCGGGGATGAGGACCGTGACGAAGTTGCTTTCGGGGGCGGTTCTCAGGAATAGGAGCATCCCCGCCCCCAGCACAAGACTGCCGATTGCGATCAGGGTTCTGGCCCCCAGCTTCATGGCAATCCGGGCTCCGATGTTGGAGACGACCATGATCAGTACCGTTTGGGGCAGCCAGGCAAGGCCTGCCTGGATCGGTGAATATCCGAGGATCTCCTGCAGATACAGCGAGTTGAAGAACACCCCGCCGATCATCACGACCGACACGAGCGCCGCCACCGAGTTGCCCGCCACCACGGATCTCAGCCTCAGCATCCGACCCGGCAGCAGGGGTTGGGGGCTGCTCTTCTCCACCACGACGAATGCAATCAGGAGCGCGGCGGAGAGAGCCAGAGCGATCAGCCCCTTCGTGGAGGCAAGGCCTTGCCCGCTCGCCTCGGTCACCCCGTACGCGAGGGCGAGAATTCCGCCGGTCAGGCTCACCGCCCCAGGGATGTCAAGGTTGACCTTCGCTGCCTGGCGAGGAGGCTCTGCTGGCAGCACCGGGGACAGCAGAACCGCCGCGAGGCCCAATGGCACATTGACGAAGAGCGTAAAACGCCAGCTCAACGCCTGGGTGAGCAGGCCCCCGAGAATCAACCCAGCCGATGCTCCGCCGGCCGCTACGGCACTCCAGACCCCGAGCGCCCGATTACGCTCCCGGCCTTCCTTGAACGTCGTTGTGAGAAGGGACAGCGCCGCGGGCGAGACCAGTGCGCCGGCAACGCCCTGGATCACCCGAGCGGCGATCAGCATCCCGCCGGACTGGCTGAATCCACCCAGCATCGATGCCGCGATGAAGAGGACCAAACCCGTCACGAACATGCGCCGTCGGCCGACAACGTCAGCCAACCGACCACCCAGCATGAGAAACCCGCCAAAGGTGAGGGCATAGCCAGCGACCACCCACTGGAGGCTCTCAGACGAGAAACCCAGGGTACGCTGCATCGAGGGCAGCGCCACGTTGACGATCGCGATGTCCAAGATCAGCATGAACTGCGCTGCGCAAAGCACCGCGAGGATCAGATTCCGGCGAAAACGTGTGAGTTCGACGGCGGTCATGGCTCGCGCTCGCCGCACTTGACCTCACACACTGGGATTGCCGTGTCCTCCAAAGGATCCTTACTTCAAGCCGTAGCATAGGTGAGTCGGGTCGTACGCTCGAGTGATACGCGCAGCTTTGGAGTGGCGGAGCGGCTGCGGGTCGCGGTCCAGAAATTACGGCGGCGGCATTTAGTCGTTTGTCGCTAACTCCGCCATTCGGCAACGCTAGCTGGCGGCGTCAGTTAGCTGATCCACGACGCGGCATTTCCGACTCGCGATACCTATTAGATATTGCGTGTGCCGGTCAAGCCAGGGCCCCGGTCATCATCAGCCGGGCTGCCGCAGGCCGATCCTTTGACCGTCCCACGGGTAGAACGGTCTCGCGCCATCCTGTTTTATCGCCGGCGGCGTAATGAACTGCGGGTCCGGTCCGTTCTACCCTGCGATGGGTGGGCGCCTTGGCTCGGTATGCGCGGCCTTCCTGTTCGTCATGCTGGCGGCGGCCTGTTCGGCGACTCCCTCCGCCAGCCGCCCGACCCCGCCGGCGTCAGGTGGGCAGGTCGCGGTAGCCAGCCCGACCGCTAACCAGCCGCCGACGCCCAGTGCAACTCCGTCGTCGAGCGCCTCCCCGAGTACGTCGCCCAGCGCATCTCCGAGCCCAGTGGTCCATTACACAAGCCGTTGCGCCGTCTCACAGTTGACCCTGGCGTGGGGCGGACCGACCAGCGAGGCGACCGGTCAGCACACTCTTCCCCTCGTGCTGACGAATACCTCGCGGACGGGCTGCCACCTGTTCGGGTATCCCGGGATTTCCTTGATCGATGCGAACGGTCGGATTCTCCCCTTGCAGTACGTGTGGGGAGGAGACCAGATGGTTACGTCCTCGCCGCCCGTCATGGTCGAGATCGCGCCGGCGGCGTCAGCGTACATCGTCACGAACAAGTACCGGTGCGATACGTCCGACTATATGCACGCGATCAAGGCGCGGGTGATCCCTCCGGATGACACGGCGTTTCTGCAGGTTTCCCTCGTGAACAACGTGCCTATGGATTACTGCGGGCAAGGAGATCCGGGATCGATCCTGCACATCTCGCCGGTCGAGCCGAGTTTTCAAGCGGCGAGCGCGTACTAAAAGGGGGCGTCCTGAGGCAGCGCACGTTGCCGACCCGCGTCACCAACAAGTCAAATCGCCGGGTTCTGCAACCTGCACAGCAAGTCCAGTCATCCGCAGAGAATCTAAGAAGTTCATCAAATCGCTAACCATCTACCACCAGGCAGAACGAATACAAAAATGGGTGGTCAACGACCCCGAGCGGATTCGAACCGCCGATCTCCTCCGTGACAGGGAGGCATGTTAGACCGCTACACCACGGGGCCGCGGAAGCCCAAGTATATATAAGGATGCGTCGGCCTAAGCGCGGAGTGTCGGCTCCTCCTTTCCGACAACGAACCGCTCGATCACCTGCGCGACGCCCGCCTCGCCGATCGGCGCGGTGACGTAGCGCGCGGTCGCCTTCAGGGCCTCAGGGGCATTACCCATAGCGACTCCTAGGCCCGCCCACGAGACCATGTCCTGATCGTTCAGGTTGTCGCCGATGGCGCCAACCTCGGCTCGGGGAATGCCCAGCCGGTCCGCCACCATGGCCAGGGCTCGCGACTTGGAGACCTGCGGGTTTACCACCTCGACGAACCAGTCGAGCGATCGCGTCACTCGCCCCTCATCGCCCATCCAGGCGCTCAACTCCGTAATCCGTTTCGGCACGTCAGTCGGGTCGAGATCGACCAGGACCATCTTGGTCGAGTCCTGGTGCACCCACCTCGAGAGCGGCCCGACCACTTCGTACGGCACCATGGCAATCTTTGCGTAGAGATCCGCTTCGGGCCGGGCTCGCGCCGTGTAGACGCGCTCATCCACATAGGCATTGACGTGCCAGTCCCTCGGCTCGGCAAACGCCAGCACTCGCTGCTGCATGGGCACGGTGAGTTCGCACCGGTACCAGACGTCGCCACTGGCGATCTCGCGAACGACCGCTCCCTGGTAGTTGATGATCGGCCCCGTTAGGCCGAGAGGCTCCGCATACCGTATTGACGACTTGAACATGCGGCCGGTGGCCAGCACCACCGTGACCCCGGCGGCGGTCGCAGCTTTGACGGCAGCGATATCCCGCGGGTCCATCTCCAGCCGATCGTTGACCAGCGTGCCATCGAGATCGATGGCCAGCAGCCGGATGCGCACCTAGCGCTTGACGGCGAGCGCTTCCGGGTTGACCAGGTTGGGCGGCGTTTGGCCATCGACCGCCGCGATCAGGTTCTGCGCCGCGGTCTCGGCCATGGCCGCGCGAGCCGTCACGGTCGCGCTTCCCAGATGAGGAAGCAGGACGGCGTTCCAACAATCGGTCAGGCCGGGCTCCGTCTTCGGCTCGCGCTCGTAGACATCGAGACCGGCGCCTTTGATCCACCCTTCCTTGAGCGCCCGCGCCAGCGCCTTCTCGTCGACGATCGGGCCGCGCGCGGCATTGATGAGGTAGTGCTCGGGCCCCATCAACTTCAGCTCGCGCTCCCCGATCATGTGGCGAGTCTGGTCATTCAGGTCAGCGTGAATCGTCACGTAGTCGGCCTTGCGCAGCAGCTCATCAAGCGGGACGTACTGAGCGCGCAGCTCGGACTCGATCTCCGGGGTCGCGCGACGCGCGTCCGAATACAGGATCGACATGTTGAACCCAAGGCCGCGCCGGGCCACGGCCTGGCCGATTCGGCCAAAGCCGATGATTCCCAGCACTCGCCCGTAGACGTCGGTGCCTAAAAGCAGGTCGGCCTTCCACCCCTTGAACTTTCCGTCCCGAAGGAACTTGTCAGACTCCACGACACGCCGCGCCACCGCCAGGATGAGCGCGAACGCCAGGTCGGCAGTCGCGTCGGTCAGCACGCCGGGAGTATTCGTCACCAGCACGCCGCGGCGGGTAGCGGCGACGACGTCGACGTTGTTGTAGCCGACCGCGTAGTTCGCCACCACCCGTAGATTCGGCGCCGCCGCCATGATCTCGTCGGTGATCGGCACATTGACCATGCCGACGATCCCAACCGGATCCGCGTCCGCGATGTGGCGCTTGAGCGTCTCCGGCGGCATCCCTTCCGCCTCCATCACCGTGACCTCGAAGCGTTCCTTGAGCATGTCGATGCCGGGCGACGGCAGGGGCAGCGTCACAAAGACGCGACTCATAGGGGGCGACGGACCCGCAAGTCGAGCAGCATGACTTCCATGGCGAGGCGAGGATTGACATTCTGATCGATTAACAGCTGGGTTCGCTGCGCGGCGGCCAGCGATGCCCGAATGTGGTCCGCAGGGACACGGGCCGACCAGGTTTCGAGCGCGGACTTCCGCTCTGATGGCATCGGACTCAATACCCCGGCCTGAAGCAGCATGGCATCGCGCAAGAAAGCCGTAAAGCCGCGGAGCGCATCGGCTGCGACCAGACGCATTTCGGCTTGCGGTCCCTGCCCGAAGCGCCCGGCGAACGTCAACACCCCGTCGACATCCTCGAACGCCAGGGCGGCCAACTGCTCCGCCCAGCGCTCCATTCGGACCACCCAGTCGCGATCGCTCAGGGCCCGGGCCGCCCATCCCGGGCGGCCGTGGGCGAGGCCGACCAGCGCGTCGGCTTCGGCTTCGGCTACGGTCGGCTGGCGCGCTTTGACGAAATCGGCCATCGCCGGGCGGCCGACGGGCGAAAACGAAATCAGCTGGCAGCGCGACAGGCAGGTTGGCAGCAGATGATCCGGATAGGCGGTCGTCAACAAGAGCACGGTGTTCGGCGGCGGCTCCTCGAGCGTTTTCAGAAGGCAGTTTTGCGCCTGCTCCGTCATGCGCTCGGCATTGGCCAGCAAGGCCACGCGGAGCGGCGCTACGAAGGGCTTCAGGCTCAGAAATTGCTGGAGGGATTGCTCGTGCGTCGGCGCACCGCGTTCCGGATGAAACCGGAGCTCGTCGATGCTGATTGCCTCGGGACGGTCGTCCGACCAGAAGTCCGGATGGACCTCGAGACGCGATGGCTGTCCATCACCCAGCAGCAGTTCCTCGGCGAGCGCGCGTGCGACGGCGGTCTTGCCGATTGCCTCCTCGCCGATCAGACAGTAGGCATGCGCCAGGCGGCCGGCCCGCTGGTGAGCCCGAAGGATCGAGATGGCGCGGTCGTGGCCCGCGATCGCCGCAAAACCGCGAGCAACAGCGGCGGTAGTCCGACGAGTTCGCGAGGCTGGCATGGCGCCCACCTTAACAAGTCTTTCCTTGACGATGCCGGAGCCCCACTCCTATCCTGTTGGCGTTTCCGACAGCGTGGCTGTCAGCTTGTAGGCATCGTCGCATTCCGTCCCACTCGGTCGCAGTTCACGTCATAGCACTGATTCCGATGGATGCCGAAGAAACCGACCAGCAGAAAAAGATTCTCGAGCTGCAGGCAATCATCGCGAAAGGCCTGAAAGGCATCAACGACTGCCGCTACAAGACCGACTGCGAATTCGCCTGCGCCTGCCCCGGGATCTGCTGAGCTAGCGCATTCTATGGCACCCTTCGAACGGCTGCTATAATCCATAAAGAATTCTTTATATGGGTTCCTCTTCCCTCCTCACGAATCCTTCCCTGCGCGAGTTCCGAGCCCACTACCAGGCGCTGGCCAGCATCACGCGTCTTCGCGTCCTTCAGTATCTGGCCGGCATCCCCGAGATCAGCGTGCTCGAGCTTGCCGATGCGATCGGCATCAGCCAGCCACGCCTGAGCTGGCATCTGCGCATGCTGCGACGCGGCCAGCTGGTGCGCACGCGGCGGGTTGGCCGCACAATTCACTACTCCCTCAACCGGGAAGGCCTGCTTGCCTTCCATCGAGAATTGGCGACCCTGATCGCGCCTCGACCTCGGGTCCGGGCGCTGCAACACGAATGGAGCGAGGTGTAAACAGCGATGGCAACTGGTAAGAACGGAAACGGCGCGCGGCTCAACGGCCGAGCGTCACGGAACACGACGGTTCGGAGCGACGCACGGTCTCGCCGCAAGGTGCGGGTTGCGATCCTGGGCGTGGGTAACTGCGCCTCGTCGCTGGTCCAGGGTGTCGAGTACTACCGGGACGCGAAGCCGGGGGCATCGATCCCGGGCCTGATGCACGTCGACCTGGGTGGATACCACATCCGTGATATCGAGTTCTCCGCTGCCTTCGACATCGACAAGGACAAGGTCGGCAAGGACCTCTCGGACGCGATCTTCGCCGGGCACAACAACACGGTGAAGTTTGCCGACGTGCCCCACCTGGGCGTCAAGGTCGAGCGCGGCATGACCCACGACGGGCTCGGCAAGTACCTCTCCGAGATCATCACCAAGGCCCCTGGCCCGACAGCCGACATCGTCGGGATCCTCAAGGAGACGAGGACCGATGTCGTCGTCAACTACTTGCCCGTTGGCAGTGAGGAGGCGGTCAAGTGGTACGCGGAGCAGGTGCTCGAGGCCGGCTGCGCCTTCGTCAACTGCATGCCGGTGTTCCTCGCCCGCGAGTCGTACTGGCGGGGCCGCTTCGAGAAGCGCGGCATCCCGATCATCGGCGACGACATAAAGTCGCAGGTCGGCGCGACCATCGTGCACCGCGTGCTGACCCGGCTCTTCGAGGACCGGGGCGTCAAGCTCGAGCGGACCTACCAGCTCAACTTCGGCGGCAACACCGACTTCCTCAACATGCTCGAGCGCGAGCGCCTGGTTTCGAAGAAGATCTCGAAGACGAACAGCGTCAAGTCGCAGATGAAGGCGGATATCGGCGGCGACAACATCCACATCGGGCCGTCCGATTACGTGCCCTGGCTGGGCGATCGGAAGTGGGCCTATATCCGGCTGGAAGGCCGCTCGTTTGGCGATGTCCCCCTCAACGTCGAGCTCAAGCTCGAGGTCTGGGACTCCCCGAACTCGGCGGGTGTTGTGATCGACGCCATCCGCTGCTGCAAGCTCGGGCTGGACCGCAAGCTGGGCGGCGCCCTCGAGGGACCGTCGTCCTACTTCATGAAGTCACCGCCGACGCAGGTCACCGACGGGGTCGCACACCAGCTGACCGAGGCCTTCATCGCCGGGACTCCGGTCGACGGCAACGCCGCCGAGCGCACGCTGGCTGTGCCCGCCGCGGAAGGGACCGCTCGCCGCTGATGCTGCTCCCTCGGCTGTTCAGGCTGGGGAACCTGGTCATGCGGGCGCTCCCGCCGCGAGTTCGCTACCCGCTGGCGGCCATCACCGGGCGCTGCGCCTTTTACGTCATGCCCCGACGCCGCCGGGTGGCCTTCGAGAACTTCGGCCAGGTGCTCGGCTTGCCCTGGAACGACCCGCTGGTGAAGCGCACCGCGCGGCACGCCTTCGGCAACTACTTCAAAATGTTCGCCGACTTCATGCTGATGGACACGCTCACGCCGGAGCAGATCCGGCGCATGGTGCGCCCCCAGGGTCGCGAACGGATCGATCGTGCCCTCGCCGAGGGAAAGGGCGTGCTGGTGGTCACCGCCCATGTCTCGAATTGGGACATCCTGGCGGCCGCCTCGGCGGTCTACGGCTACCCCATCAGCGCCGTCACCAACGACCTGCCGAGCGGCGGCCTCAACGAGCTCGTGATCGCCTCCCGCGAGCGGATCGGCATGAAGATGATCGGGCTCGCTCCCGGTAGCCTCCGGCAGATCATCAAAGCCCTCGGGCGAAATGAGCTGGTCGCGCTCGCCAGCGACCTGTACAGTGGTGACCGTGGCGTCCGGGTGCCGTTCTTCAACCGGCCCGCGATGTTCCCGTCAGGTCCGGCTGCGCTCGCGCTGAAGACCGGCGCGCCCATCCTGCCCGTTTGGTGCCGGCGTCAGCCCGATAACCTCTACATCGCCGAAGTGGAAGCCCCCATCGAAGTCAGTCGCACGGGCGACACCCAGCGGGACATCCAGGTGACGACGGAGCGGATCGTGCAGTTCTTCGAGCGCATCATCCGCCGCGAGCCCGACCAATGGCTCGTCTTCCTGCCCGTCTGGCGGCTTGAGCAAGCTCCGCAAACTCCCGGCTCGCCGATGCAACCGGTCCTCGATCCGTCGTGATCACCTACCTCGGTTTTCGCCTGATCGAGGGGATCATCGCGCGACTGCCACGACGGCTCGCGTATGCGATCGGGGTCGTGACCAGCACGCTCGCCTTTCCCTTGCTCGCCCGTCAGCGCAAGGCCCTGGAGTCGAATCTTCACCACGTATTGCCGGAGATGTCCGGTCCACAGCTCCGCAAGCTGGCCTGGCGCAACTGGCTCAACTACACCAAGGCCTGGATCGATTTCTTCAAGATCCCTCGGATGGACCGGCGCAAGCTGGGCGCCCTGCTGACGCCCTCCGGACTGGAAAATCTCGACGCGGCGATGGCCCGTGGCAAGGGCGTCATCGTCGTGGCGCCGCACATGGGGTCGTGGGAGCTGGCCGCGGCCAGCTGGGCGGCTTCATTCGGCGAAATCGGCGTGATGGTCGAGCAAATCGAACCGCGCCGGCTCTTCGATCATGTCTCGGCGCTTCGCTCGCGCATGAACATCCGGGTGATCCCGCTGAGCCGAACCGGCGCCCGCGACATCATGCGGATGCTCAAGGAACATCGGATGGTGGTGCTGGCCATGGATCGCGACATTTTGAACACCGGCCAGCCGTTCAAGTTCTTCGGCCGGCTCACCTCGTTTCCCACTGGGCCGGTCGAGATCGCCCTCAAGACGGGGGCACCGATCCTGCCGGCCTTCTGCATCCGCGATAAAAACGACGCCTACATCGCCATCGGCGAGCCGCCGCTCTTCCTCACCCCCAGTGAAGATCATCGGGCAGATCTGCGAGGTGCCATGGAACAGATCCTGGCAACGTTTGAACGGTATATAAAGAGGTATCCGGACCAGTGGCACGTCCTCGAGCCGATCTGGCCGGAGAAGCCTATCGTCCCAGCCGTCACCATTCCGTCACCGCCGGCGCAAGCCGCTGTGGGCGATTAAGGAGGAACTCGTGGGCAAAGCCGACTTCCACATCCATACATCGTTGAACGACGGTACCGCCACCGTCCGGGAGGTGCTCGACTACGTTCGCGACCGAACCGACCTGGACGTGATGGCGATCACCGATCACGATCGCCTGACCGGCAGCTACCAGGCCCAGGAGATCGCCAACGAGTATCGCTTCGAGGTTGTGACCGGCTGCGAAATCACCACGCTGCATGGTCATCTGCTGGCGCTCTTCATCGAAAAGCCCATCCCCATGTGGCGCCCCCTCGATTGGACGATCGGCAAGATCCA
>VBFR01000112.1 GCA_005889345.1 Chloroflexota bacterium | reverse complement strand
GATCTTCGGGTCACGTCTTCCGCCGCCACCCGGCCTCCCGACGGTGCGCGCGTTCCAGCGTGACCAGGGGCTGCCCGCGCTCGAGTGGCTGCAGCGCCGCACCGGCTGGAGCTAGCCGGAAAGCGCCGCGGCGATCGGGAGATAGAGCTGCCGATAATGCAGATAGGCGGCCTCGTACGCGTCGGCCGCTGACGACCCGGGCGTCGCCACCAGGGTTGGCGGTGCGGCCAGCGCCGCGACGCGCTGCGCATCCGGCCAGGCGCCGAACCCGACACCGGCGAGCAGCGCGGCACCGAGTGCCGAGGCGGAGCTCGTTGCCGTCGCCAGCAACGGCTGCTCGAGCACGTCGGCCAGCAGTTGCCGCCAGCGCGGGTCGAATGAGCCGCCGCCGGCCAGTCGCAACTCAGTCGCCGCCACGCCGGTCGCAAGCAACGCCTCCGTCCCCTGCCGGACGGCAAACGCGACCCCTTCGAGCGCGGCGCGCAAAAGGTGGCCGCGGGAATGGCTGAGACGAAGCCCGATCCAGGCGCCTCGCGCGAGCGGGTCGAAGTACGGCGTCCGCTCGCCGGTCAAGTACGGAAGGAATACGAGACCTTCGGCGCCCGCCGGGACAGCAAACGCCTCGCTGTAGACATCCTCCCAGGTCGCACCGAGCGTGGTGCGTACCCACTCGAGTGCGATGCCCGCGTTTTGCATCGCCGCCATCGCGTACCAGCGGTCCGGCGCGGCCGCGCGGTAGAGATGCGTCCGCCCAGTGGGATCGATCGCCAGCCGATCGCGGGGCGCGACTACCTGCGCCCCACTCCCAATCGTCAGTTGTACCGGGCCCGGATCGAGCAGGCCTCCCGCGAGCGCCGCGGCGGCGGTGTCGGCCGCGCCGCCGACCACTGGGAGATTCGGGCGGATCCCGAGGTGGGCGGCCGCCGAAGCCGCGAGCACGCCGCAGATCTCCACAGACTCGCGGATGGGCGCCAGGAAATCGATGCGCAGGTCGAGCTCATCGATGACGTCCTTGGCCCAGTAGTCGGTGCTCAGGTCGTAGAGCAGCGTGGCGGATGCATCGCTCGGCTCGGTCGCCGCCTCGTGGATGAGGCGTAAGCGCAGCCAGTCCTTCGGCTGCAGGGCCCAATGCGCCCGACGATAAAGCTCTCGCTCGTTGTCGCGCAGCCACAGGAGGGTTGGGCCCGCCATCCCGGTCGCGGGCGGGTTCGCCAGCTGGCGCCGTCGCTCGGCGCTGAGCGCGTTGTAGGCCTCGAGCTGCCGGCGCGCGCGACTATCGGCCCAGAGGATGGCCGGCCGAAGTGGTTCGCCCGCGTCGTCGCTCAGTACCACGCCGTGCATCTGGCCGCAGAGGCCGACGGCAGCGATCTCCGACGCATGCTCGCCGGCTGCATCCCGTACGGCCATCGCGGCCGCCTCCCACCAGCGCTGCGGATCGGACTCGGCCCAGCCGGGCTGGGGCGTGGTCAAGAGGTACGAGGCGGACCCGGTGCCCACGGTCGTCCCGTCGACGTCGAGCACGACCGCTTTGAGGGAGCTCGTGCCTAGGTCGATGCCGAGGAACATATCGCTCCCTCCCACGGCGCCAGCTCCAGGCCGCGATCGATCCGCTCGCCGTCCCTGGATCGCATCGTGCTGATGAGCACGGTGCCGCGAATCGCGACAACGGACACGGGCTCATCGGAAAGGTTGAGGGCGATCGACGTCTCGCGGCCGCGCTGCCAGGCCCAGACACCGGCCGGTGCTGGCAGCTGGTGGTACGCGCCAGTGCGCAGGTCGGGCCGCTGACGGCGGGTGGCGATGAGGCCGCGGACGAAGTTCAGCGTCGAGGATGGATCACGACGCTGGTCGGCGACGTTGCGCGCGGCGACGTCGCCGAGGGGGAGCCAGGACCTAGCGCCAGCCTTTGTGAACCCGCCCCCCGGCGTATCGCTCCAGTGCATCGGCGTCCGCTCCGGGTCGCGACCGCGCGGCGCCGGCCAGTAGCGCTTGCCCAGGGGATCCTGCAGGTCGGCTTTGCGGAGCCGTGTGTCGGGCATGCCGATCTCATCGCCGTAGTAGAGGACCGGGGTGCCCCGTAACGTCAGCAGACTCAGCAGCGCGCAGCGCAGCTTGCGCTCGTCGCCAACGGCCCACCGGCTCATCACTCGTGAGACGTCGTGATTGGAAACGGTCCAGACCGGCCAACCGTCCAGCGGGATGATCGTCTCACTCTCGTCGACGACGCTGGCGAGCGCAGCCGCCTCGAAGGGCGCGTGCACGTATGTGAAGTTGAACGCCAACTGCAACTCATCGTCCTTGCCATAGAAGAGTCCCATGCTCCGCACGTCGCGGACGTAGGTCTCGCCCAACAGGATCCGCGGCGGATCGTAGGTGTTGGCGAGCGCGCGCCAGCGGCGTAGGACATCGTGTACTTCCGGCCGCTCAACGTTGTAGACCGAACGCTGGCCGTGGGCGTGGACCCAGGGCGGATCGTCCTTCGTCGGGAGCGGGTTGTCACGTAATTCCTTGTCTTTGACGATGCCGTGAGCGACGTCGATCCGGAAGCCGGCGACGCCACGGTCGAACCAGAAGCGGTAGATATCGTCGAAGGCATCACGAACGGCCGGGTTCCACCAGTTGAGATCCGGTTGTTCCGGAAGGAAGTTGTGCAGGTAGTACTGGCCCGTGAGCGCGTCGAGCGTCCAGGCCGGCCCGCCAAAGGCGCTCAGCCAGTTATTCGGCGGGCTGCCATCCGGCTTGGGATCGGCCCAGACGTACCAGTCGCGATGGGCCGACGCCCGAGAGGACCGTGCATCGATGAACCACGGGTGCCGGTCACTGCTGTGGTTGGGAACGATGTCGAGCACGGTCCCGATGTCGCGCTTCGCCGCCTCAGCGATCAGCCGATCGACGGTGCCGAGGTCGCCAAAAACCGGCTGCACGGCGCAGTAGTCGGCGACGTCGTATCCGGCGTCCGCGTCCGGCGAGACCGTGATCGGGTTGAGCCAGATGGCATCGACGCCCAGCCATTGGAGGTAGTCGAGGCGATCGATCACGCCGCGCAGGTCGCCGATGCCGTCGCCGTTGGAGTCCTGGAAGGAACGCGGATAGATCTGGTAGATGATCCCCTCGCGCCACCATTTCTCGGAAGGCACTGGCCGCCATGCTATCGAACCCTCCAAATGGGCTGATGGGAAGAGAGCTGACAACCCGTTTCACTCCCATGGCCTTATTGGCGCCAGGACACGCGGCGCCCTGTCCCCCGCGGAAACTTGCCATCCGAGGCCGTGCCATCGCCGCGCTCGCGGCGGTCACGGTCGTCCTCATCATCGCGGCGGTCCTTTTACCGCCGATCGTCCCCGCCGGCGCCGATCTGAACGACGCCAACCAGGCAGCCTATGCCCGTGCGATCTGGCCCGAGACGCAGATCAGCCTCGCGATGCTGATGATCTTCTTGCCGTCACTCTGCTACGCCGTGGCAACGAGAGGCGCGGCCAGGGGCCGGCTTTTGATCGCTTCGATCTCACTCCTTGGCCTGGCCGTCGCGACGTTTTATGTCGTGATCAGCCTGCAGAGCTACATGGCCAAACCGGAGGCCGTTTACGGGTCCGTGACTAGCCTCAACGGACGAACCATCTGCCTTCAGTACGGGACCCTCAGCCTGATCGCGGGGAACGAGGCAGTGACGCGGTGCTTTGCGCTCGACGTACCGAGCGAGGAGCTGCGAGGGGCCGAAAACTGGGTCCGGGAGGGCTGGTATGTTCACGTGCTGGTCTCTCCACGCGGACACGTCGGCTTCATCGCCCCCGTCTCTGGCGTCCTCCAGTAGCCTCGCCTGGCGTTACTTAGCTCTTTGGCGTGATCGTTGGGGCCTTGAGCACGGATTGGCCGTTCGGCGAATGGCCGTTGCCGAGCGACTTCACGGAGGGTTCGATGATCCCGTCGATCAGGCCGTAGTCCTTCGCCGCCATCGGCGTCATGAAGAAGTCACGCTCGATGTCCCGCTCGACCTGTTCGGTGGATCGGCCGGTGTGCTGGGCGTAGATGCCGACGATAATCTCCCGGAGCCGGAGGATCTCGCGGGCATGAATCTCGATGTCCGTGGCCTGCGACCTTCCCATCCCGCCACTGGGCTGGTGGAGCACGATCTGGCAATGGGGCAACGAGAGCCGCTTGCCCTTCGTCCCGCCGACCAGGATCAGCGACGCAGCGCTGGCGGCCATGCCGGTGCACAAGGTGCTGACGGGCGGATGGACGTAACGCATGGTGTCGTAGATCGCGAGTCCTGCCGAGAGCGAGCCGCCAGGGCTGTTGATGTAAATGCTGATCTCCTTGTCCGGGTCCTCGCTGTCGAGAAAGAGCAGCTGTGCGATCACGAGGTTGGCGATGTCATCATCGATCTCGCTGCCGAGAAAAATGATGCGGTCGCGCAGCAGCCGGGAGTAGATGTCGTAGGCGCGCTCGCCGCGCGCGGTGCTCTCGATGACGTTGGGGACGAGGGCCATGAAATTCCTCCTTAGCGGTCTACGGTGAATCCGATTCGCCGCCGGGTTGGGGCGGCCTGCGTGGCGGCCAGATACAAGCTGAAATGCGCAACGCTCCTCAGAGCTTGCGGACGAAGGCTCTGGGTCGCGATCCTGAGCTGCAGTCGGGGGTCCTCGGGCCAGCTGCGCCGCTGCTCCATCGCGTCCCGGCTCCCCAGCGATCGAGCCAGGTCGAGGTACAGCTCGGCGACGGGGATTTCCAAAGCCCGGGCAATGGCCAGCAGCCGCTCGGACGACACGTCTTTGAGGCCCCGCTCCAACTCGGAGAGATAGGCCGGTGACAGCTCCGCGGCTTCAGCCAGGTCGCTCAGCGACCGCTCCGCCTCCTCGCGCCGCCGGCGCAGCAGGCTGCCGAGCGCAACCCGGATCGAACTCGCATCTTCGCTGTGAGCGTAGGTCATCTGCCTAAAGCGTATGGTAGCAGGTTTTCGCCTCGGTGCATGCCCCAAGGCACCGGCCTCGTCGTATATGAAGGCATGGGGATTCCGTTTCGGCGCATCACTGGTAGCTTGCCAGCCGTCGCGGTCGCCATCCTCCTGGGAGGCTGCGTCCCGGCGGCGGCGGTGAGGCCGCCGGCGTCCGACACGCCGACCGCATCGCCCTCTCCGGCCGCATCCGCATCGGCGACATCCTCCGCCAGCGAGTCGCCATCGCCGACACCGACCCCGGCGGTCGTCGACCCCGCCTTCGTGCCGGCACTGGCCGCCATTCAGATGGTGGGGCCGCGCCTCGGCTGGGCCGTCGGTGCGCACGCGATCTTTGCCACGACGGATGGGGCGCACTGGACCAAGCAGTACGCGTCGACGGAGGAGTTCGTCGGCGTCGACTTCATCAGCACCACCACCGGGTGGGCGGTCGCTACGCGGACGCTGCTGGGGACCACCGATGGCGGCCGTAGCTGGCGCCAGCTGGGCGAGCCGCGCGTGCCGCTTCGGTCGATCCACTTTGCGACCGCCACGCAGGGCTGGGGGATTGCCGGTGGAACTGACCCGCAGCAGAGCCATGGATGGTTGATTCCCCACGACGGCGCCACGCTGGCCTTCACCTACGACGGCGGGTCGACCTGGTCAACGCTCGACGGTCCGGCGAACCCGCAAACCGTGTGCTTCAGCGACCCGGCCCAGGGATGGATCGGCACCCCGGAGGGCGTCTTCATCTACCGGAATACCGACCTGGGGCATAACTGGAGCAAGGTGCTGCAACGGCCCGACCCCCAGCCGGGCCTCCCCCAGGCCACGCTGGTCCAGTGCGCCGCGCCGCGCGCGCTCTGGGTGCTCTTTGTTGGTGGCCCGAGCGCCATGAGCCACAGCCCGTATATCGCATACGCGACCGTGGACGGCTCGACCTGGAAGGCCGTGTTGAAGGAATCAATGTCCGAGGGGCAGATCCTCCCCGGAGTGCCGGCCGGCCCGGATACGTACCCACCGAGCTTCAGCGTCGTGGACCCTCAGGACGCCGTCTTTATCGGTGACGGCCCTGCGACCAATGTCGCGCAATGCGTCGTCGCCAGCAACGGCGGCGCCATTCTTCGGCGCACCGGCCGCATCGACAGCGCACCGGAGACATTCGCCGCCGCCTTCATCAGCGTCACGGCGGGTTGGGTCCTCACCAGGAACGCCGGCGGGGACTACGTGATCGATGCGACGGCCGACGGCGGGTATCACTGGTCGCAGCAACTGGCCGTCCCGCCCACCTCCGCCGGCTAGCCCGTAGAATCCAGCACGCGGGGCGTAGCGTAGCCTGGCTAACGCGCATGCTTTGGGAGCATGAGATCCCGGGTTCGAATCCCGGCGCCCCGACCAGATTCCAGGAAGGACTGACCATATGCTTCCGGTTCTCGTGATCATCGGCGCGATCACCGTGCTCGCGGTGCTCGCCTTCCGCTGGTTCGAGCGCTACCGCTACACCGATGCCTGGCGCACCAGCGAGTTCCGCGGGGCCGCCTTTGGTTTCTTGATGTGGTTCGGCGGCATCTTCGGCCACCGCGTTCCGCCGCCGCCGCAGGCAAAGATGGAACTGACCACTCGGGCCGGTGAGCCCGAGCCGCCCGGGTCAGGCGGCCCGACGCTCCCGGATCAGGCTACGAACGATAAATAGGAGGTTGGCGGGGCGCTCCGCCAGCCGTCGCATCAGGTACGGATACCACTCTGTTCCGTACGGCACGTAGATCCGCACACGGTAGCCCTCGCGGTGCAAGCGGTCCTGCAAATCGCGGCGGATGCCGTAGAGCATCTGGAACTCGAAGCGGTCCGCGGGAATCTCGCGCTCACGCGCGAATCGCTTGGTGGCCTCGATCAAGCGATCGTCGTGAGTGGCGATCGCCGGATAGACGCCCCGTAGCAGCAACTCCTGCATCTCGGCCTCGTATTTCGCGTCGACGTCGGCCTTCTTCGCGAAGGCGACCTCCGGCGGTTCGTCGTAAGCGCCCTTGACCAGCCGCACCCGAACTTTCGCCGCATTCACACGGGCAACGTCGTCGGCGGTGCGATAGAGGTAGCTCTGCAGCACGACGCCGCAGTTGGAAAAGCGTTCGTGCAAGTCCAGGACCAGGTCGAGCGTCCGCTGCGTGTAGGCCGAGCCCTCCATGTCGATCCGCACAAAGTTGTCGAGCTGTTGAGCCCGCTCGAGGATTCGTGTAAGGAGCTCCCGGCAGAGGTCTGGCGAGATATCCAGTCCCAGCTGCGTCAGCTTCACCGAGACGTTCGCGTTCAGCCGCTCCGAGGCGATCCGTTCGAACGCCGCCAGGTAATCGTCGGTGGCGGCGCGCGCCGCCCTCTCTTCGATGACGTTCTCACCGAGATGGTCGAGGCTCGCGGACCAGCCGCGACGGTTGACGTCGCTCACCACCCGAACCGCGTCATCGAGGTGGTTCCCCGCAACAAAGCGATAGGCGAGCGAGGCGGTGAGCCGCTGACGCGTGACGAACCGCTGCAGGCCGCGCCGATGCGACAGGTAGAGAAACGACGCCCTGAGCACGTCAGCGACCTTCAGACGCGGAAAGCGCGGCGTCGAACGCACCATGGACTTCCAGCGCGTTCAGCGCCCGGGCGCGATGGCTCAGGAGGTTTTTTTCCTCCGTGGATAGCTCGGCGAGCCGGCGGCCGTCGGACAGCTGGAAGATCGGGTCGAAGCCAAAGCCGTGCGTGCCGCGCGGCTCCGACGCGATCGTGCCGGCCAGCACCCCTTCGCCGGTAAAGACTCGCCCGTCCGGCAAGGCCAGCACCGCCGCGGAGCGGAAGAACGCGGGCGGCGCGCTGGTCGCTGCATCGCCCAGGGCCGTGAGCAAGGCGGCGACCAGCGCGGGACCGTCGCCCTTATGGTCGGCACCGGCGAAATAGGCCGAATCGATGCCGGGTCGACCATCGAGGAGCGGCACTTCGAGTCCCGAGTCGTCCGCCAGGGTGGGCAACCCGCTCAGGCGCCGTCCGGCCTCGGCCTTCTTTCGCGCGTTCTCCAGGTAGCTGGCGCCGTCTTCGACGACGTCGAAGACGATCCCAGCATCGGCCGGGCTGACCAGTTCCATCGGCAGATCCCCCAGGATCGCGCGCAGCTCCTTGAGTTTGCCCGGGTTGGTCGTGGCGAGCAGCAGCCGGTTCAGTGCAGCTTCAGCGCCTTCTTCTGGGCCTCGACCAGCTCGGCGGCCCCCTTGACAGCGAGCTTGAGCATCTGGTCCATCTCCTCGGGCTTGAAGGGCTCCTGCTCGGCGGTACCCTGGATTTCGATGAAGCGGCCGTCCTCGGCGAGCACGCAATTCATGTCGGTCTGCGCGGCGAAGTCCTCCAGGTAATTGAGGTCCAGACGCGGCTGGCCCTGGACGATCCCAACGCTAACCGCCGAGACGAAATGCCGGATGGGAATAATGCGCAGCAGGTTGCGCTCGACCGCTTTTTGCAACGCCAGGTGGAGGGCGACAAATCCGCCGGTGATCGACGCCGTGCGGGTGCCACCATCAGCCTGCAACACGTCGCAGTCCACCATGATGGTGCGCTCGCCCATCAGCGGCATATCGATGGCGGCTCGCAGGGCGCGACCGATCAGGCGCTGGATCTCCTGGGTGCGCCCGTCGACCCGTCCGGTCCGCGATTCGCGCGCGGTGCGCGTCTGTGTCGCCCTGGGCAGCATCGAGTATTCGGCCGTGACCCAGCCTTCCCCGGTCCCTTTCTTGTGTGGCGGTGGCTTGTCGTCCCAGCTCGCGGTGCAGAGCACCCTGGTGTCGCCCATGTTGATGAGCGCCGAGCCTTCGGCGTATAGGTTCACGCCGGTCTCGATCTTTACCGGCCGGAGCTGATCCACCCTCCTGCCGTCAGGTCGCGTTTGGGCCAATGGGCCTATCTTCGCAGAGCGCGGATCACGAGGATGCTGAGCTCGAAAAGAATGATGAGCGGAGCCGTCAGCAACAACGGCGTGAAGGGATCGACCCCCGGGGTCACCATGTTGGCCCCGACGAAGATGCCGATCCAGAACTTCAGCCGGTTGCGTTTGAGGAATTGTGCACTGACGATCCCGGCGAGGCCGAGCATCGTCATCGCGAGCGGCAGCTCGAAGGTGACGCCGAAGATAGCGATGAGAATCAGGACGAAGTTGATGTACTTGTCGGCAAAGGGTAAGTACTGGAGCTCAGAGTTGCCGATCCCAGTCAAGAACCTCAGGGCAATCGGCAGGGCGAAGAAGGCAAAGCCGATGCCCATCGCGAAGAGTGCGACCGCTGAGGCGACGAAGCCCACCGCGAAGCGCCGCTCGTTTCGATGCAGGCCGGGCGCGACGAACGTCCAGACTTGCCAGAGGATGATCGGACTGCTCAGGACGAACCCCGTGAAGATGCCGATCTTGAAGAACAGCAGGAAGGCGTCGACCGGACCCGGGTAGATCAGCCGCTGGTTGCCGATCACCTTGTGGACCGGGCCCAGCAGGATTCCGAGTGTCCACTGGGAGATGGCAAAGCCGATCACGGTGGCGAGCGCCCAGGCGATCAGCGAGATGATCAGGACGCGCCGTAGTTCCTCGAGGTGCTCGATGACCGTCATCCGGCGCTCCTCGTCCACCGGAACGATGCTGGGCTTGGCCATGGCTGCCGCTATCGGCGCCGGACCGGAATCAGGCCTTGCTGTCGGTCGGCGACTTCACGTCCGGAGCCGCCTTGACGTCGGTCGGCCGATCGGTCGTGGTCTTGGCCTCGGTGCTCGATTCAGATGTCGCGCTCTTCTTGAACTCTTCCTGGATATCGCTCGAGGTCTTGCGGAATTCGCGCATGGCCTTCCCGATCGCTCCGCCGACCTCGGGAAGCTTTCCCGGCCCGTAGACGATCAGCACGATGATCAGGATCAGGACGAGGATGTACCAGTGATTGAAAAATGGCATTCAGGCTCCCTTTGGGGCCCCATTATACGCCCGAGTTGTAACGGTCTCCTGAGATGTCAATGAGGACTAGCCGGTCTCTTCCTGGACCGTCACCGTAGTCATCGTGTCGCCCTGCGCGATCTTGAGCACGACGTCCATCCCCGTTTGGACGTTGCCGAACAGGTTGTAGCTTTTGGCGAGCTTCTTGCTGTCGTCGACGGTGCAAATGAAGAACTGGCTGCCGTTGGTGTTCGCGCCAGAGTTGGCCATCGCCACCGCGCCGGGGGTGTACTCGCTGAGCACCGGCTCGTCGTTGAACTTGTAACCGGGGCCGCCCGAGCCCGTGCCCTGCGGATCTCCACCCTGGATCACGAAATCGGCGACGACGCGGTGGAACTTCAGGCCGTCGTAAAACTGATTGCGGGTCAGGAAGACGAAGTTGTTGACGGTGTTCGGGGCCAGTTTGGGGTCGAGGCAGAGCGTGATCGTCCCCTTGTTGGTGTTCATGGTGACCAGGTAGTGGTGGGCGGTGTTGATCGCCATCGGCGGTGGGGCGCTATAGGTGTGCTTACCGGCGTTGCCGGCGGTGGGCGTCAGCGCCGCCCCGAAGTTCAGCGAGCCGCAGGCGGCGGCGACCGCGCTCACGCTCGGGCTCGGGGTTGGGGTTGGGGTCGGAGCGGCGCCTGGGCTGCCGCCGGCATTACGTCCCACATAGACAGAGAACGCAATGATAGCGACCGCCACGATGGCGAGCGTCGCCAGCAGTTGCGGGACCCGGCGAGGAACCTGGCTCATCCCAACTCGTCCCAGCAGGGGATGTCGGCGGCTACCTGCTTGGCGTGGTAGGTCAGGATCATCTGGGCCCCGGCGCGCCGGATCCCGAGCAGGATTTCCCGCAGCACGCGGCGCTCATCGATCCAGCCGTTCGCCGCGGCAGCCTTGACCATGCTGTATTCGCCGCTGACGTTGTAGGCGGCGACCGGAACATCGGTCGCGTCCGCGACCGCCCGAATGACATCGAGGTAGGCGAGTGCCGGCTTGACCATGACGATGTCGGCGCCTTCTTCGATGTCGAGGTGCGCCTCGCGGACAGCCTCACGCGCGTTGGCCGGATCCATCTGGTAGCCACGGCGGTCGCCCACGCGGGGCGCCGATCCCGCCGCTTCCCGGAACGGCCCGTAGAATGCCGACGCGTACTTGGCGGCGTAGGCGAGGATCGCGCGGTCGCCATAGCCCTGCCGGTCGAGGGCGGAGCGGATTGCGCCGACCTGACCGTCCATCATGCCGGAGGGGGCGATGACGTCGGCCCCGGCGGCGGCCTGCGCGACGGCGATTCGCTGGTACAGCTCGAGCGTTGGGTCGTTGGCGACGGTCTCCCCCTCGAGCACGCCGCAATGCCCGTGGTCGGTGTATTCGCACAGACAGAGGTCCGCGATCAGCAACGCGTCCGCGCCAAACGCCTCACGCAGGTGCCCCAGGGTCCGCTGGACGATACCGTTCTCGGCCCACGCGTCCGAGCCCTGCGCATCCTTGTGCGCAGGGATGCCGAAGAGCACGAAGCTCCGCACGCCGACTTTCAGCGCGGCCTCGGCCTCGCGCGTCAGGGACTCCATCGTGTGCTGGTGATGCCCGGGCATCGCCTCGATCGGGCGCGGTTCGTCGATGGCGTCGCGCACGAACAGCGGATAGATCAGGTCCTCGGGGGCGATCCGGGTCTCTCGGGCGAGCCGGCGAAGCACCGGCTTCGACCGCAACCGGCGGGGGCGTTGCGTGGGAAAGGTCATGCTGGAATTGGAGTCTGGCTACGCACGATGGCATCGACCAGTCCGCGCGTCGTGTACTCCTGCGCGATGATATCAACCCGCAGCCCGAGATCGCGGGCGGTCTGCGCCGTGATCGGCCCGATGCAGGCGATCGTAATCCGGTCAGCCAGGGGACCCGGCATCGCCTCGGCGAAGTGCCGGACGGTCGAGGAGCTGGTAAACGTGATCATGTCGACGCCGGGCAAACAGGCGGCCAGCCGCGGTCGCACGTCGGCCGGTGGGACGGCTCGGTAAGTCTCGAGAACGTCGACGCGGGCGCCGCGGGCGCGAAGCCGATCCGGCAGGACGTCGCGCGAGCCGGCCGCCCGCGGCAGCAGGATCCAGGCCCCGGGTGCCATCGCCGCCGCGAGGGTTTCCGCCAGCTCCTCGGCAATGAACATTGACGGAACGAGCCCAGGGGTCATGCCGGCCTCCTGGGCGCGCGCGGCCGTTTCGGGGCCGATGGCCGCGACCTTTATATGTGCCGGAAGATCGCGATTCGCCTCACGCAGCAGCTCGCGCAGCCGGTCGACGCCGTTGGCGCTGGTCAGCACCAGCCAGTCATAGCGGCCGAGATCCTGGACGAGCGCCGGGTCGACCGCGATCGGCTCGATGGCGATCACCGGGCACCGGATGGCTCGCGCGCCGAGCGCCGTCAGCGCGTCTACCAGCGTCGTCGCCTGGCGATCGGCGCGCGTGACCATAACCCGTAAGCCCGCGAGTGACGCGCCTGGGCGCTTGAGAAGACGGCCTGCCCCCTGTGCCTCGAGCCGGGACGCTACGTCGCTGACGACGCCGGCATCATCCGGGCCGCGAGCGCCGGCCCGGATCACGGTGTGGCCGCTCGCATCGAGCACGACGGCCTGCAGCGCCAGGGTGTCGCCGTCGGCGAGCGCGTGGGCACCCAGCGCGGAGAGGCATCCGCCGCCGAGTCGCCGCAGTAGCGTCCGCTCTGCCTCCACGGCCCGCCGGGTCGGCGCGTCGTCGATGGCCGCCGCCAGCCTCCCGGCCTCGCTGCCCTCGACGGTCTGCAACACCAGGGCCCCCTGGCCGGGAGCGGGCAACATGACGTCCAACGGCAGCAGCTCGTGCGCTTCGCCAAGGCGGCCGAGGCGTTCCAGACCTGCGACCGCCAGGATGAGCCCGTCGACCATGCCCTCCGCCAGGCGGCGCAGCCGGGTGTCGACGTTGCCACGAATCTCGACGGTTTGCAGATCCGGCCGGAAGGCGGCGATCTGCGCGGCTCGACGAGGGCTCCCGGTACCGATCCGCGACCCGGGCGCAAGCTCCGAGAGGGTCGCCGGCACACGGGTGATCAACGCGTCGCGAGCATCGCCACGAGGGAGAAAGGCGGCGAGCACAAGCCCACGAGTCGCAAGTGTGGGAAGATCCTTCGCCGAGTGGACCGCCAGCTCGGCCCGACCGTCGAGCAACGCCTGCTCGAGCTCCTTCACGAAGACGCCCTCGCGGGGCGAATCGCTGAGCCGCATCGATGGGTGCCGATCGCCGTGCGTCGTCAGCGGCGCGAGCACGAACTCGTGCTCGGGATAGCGGCGGGACAGGGCATCCGCGGCGAGCTGCGCCTGGATCATCGCCAGCGTGCTGCCTCGCGTCGCCAACCGAAGTCTCACTGAGGTAAGCCGCGTTGGTCTAGCTGCGGCGTCCGACCACGTAGTAGGTCAGCGCTTCGAAGGCATCGCGGTACGGCGAGGGCGGAAAGGCCTGTAACTCGGCGCGGGCCTTGTCGCCGAAGGCCTTGGCATAGCCGTACGACTCGTCGATGCCGCGGGAATCCCGCACGATCCGGACGACCTCGGCGTAATCCGCATCCTGCAGCGTCGACTTTTCCAGGATGGCCTCGAGGCGGCCGTCGACGCCGGGATCATGGCGGGCGAGCATCAACGGTAGAGTCACGGTCCCCTGCTTCAGGTCGTTACCGACAGGCTTGCCGACTTCTTCTTCCGTCGCCAGGTAATCCAGCACGTCGTCGGCGATCTGGAACGACATGCCCAATAAGCGACCAAAGCGCCGCATCGCCTCGACCTGGGGCTCGTCGAGGCCACCAAGAACGGCGCCGCAGTACGTCGAGGCGGCCAGCAGCACCGCGGTCTTCCGCTCGATCTTGGCGTAGTACTCGTCGAGCGACTGGTCATAGCGGCGCTGACTCGTCAGCTGCAGCATCTCGCCGAAGCAGATCGTCATCACCGTTTGCGAGAGCAACGCGTCGATGCTGGGATTGCCGATCTGCGACATCAGGTTCGCGCCCTTCGCGAAGTAGTAGTCGCCAATGATGATCGCCGGGTTGGGGCCGAGCGTTTCGTGGATCGTGCGCAGCCCCCGGCGGGTGGGCGCACCGTCGATGAGGTCGTCGTGGATCAGGGTCGCGTTGTGGATGAATTCGATGGCCATCGCAGCCCGGACCACGTCGTCCAGGCCTTCGAGATTGCCGAGGCGAGCAGCCAGAAAGACGAGGGCCGGCCGGAGCCGCTTGCCGCCGGCCTCGAGGATCTGCTCCATCGCCTCCGCCACCGGGCCGAGATCGGCGCGGACGGTCGCGTGTAGCCGCTGCTCGAAGTCCTCGAGCTCAGTCCGGATCGGGGCGATGAAGTCGATCCCGGTCATCGTCGCGCTCACGCCGCTCCCTCCCGGCCGCTGATGGCTTCGACGAGCTCCAGCCGGACGGTTGTGATCTGCGGCAGGTCCTGGCCGAAGAGAAAGCGCGCGACCTCGGTGAATCGCTCAGGCGAACCCGTGACGTAGATCTGGTGGCGGGCGGTCTCGCCCTCGGCCGACTCGAGTCCGTTCTTGGCCAGCACCCGCTTGACGCGCGCCGCGGTCGTCTCCGCGGAATCGACGACGGTCATGTTGTCGCCAGTGATCTTTTTGATCAACGGCTTGAGCAGTGGATAGTGCGTGCAACCGAGGATGAGCGTGTCGGCCCGGTACTCGATGATGTCGCCCAGCGCCTCACGGAGCGCCGTCTCAGTCTCGGGCGCCTCGGCTTTGCCTGCTTCGACAAGGTCGACGAGCTGCGGGGCGGCTTTGGGCAGGACACCGATGGTCGGGTTCGCCTCGCGGATGGCATGCAGGTACTCCTGGCTCTGCATCGTGCCCTCTGTCGAGATCACGCCCACGCGCTTGTTCTTCGTTGCGGCGACCGCGGCTTCGGCGCCGGGCGTGATCACACCGATGATCGGGATGTCGAAGACCTCCCGGGCGGTGTTCAGCGCCGCGGCGGTCGCCGTGTTGCACGCGATGACGACCAGCTTGACGTCGA
>VBFR01000268.1 GCA_005889345.1 Chloroflexota bacterium | reverse complement strand
CCAGCTGCTGGTGACCAACGTCGGACCGGTCGCGTCCAGTGGTCTGGTGACGGTCTCCGACACGTTGCCGGCCGGGCTGACGCCGTCGACGGCCACCGGTGCCGGCTGGAGTTGTGGCGTCGCGGGCCAGACGGTGACCTGTACGCGGAGTGATGCGTTGGCGGCGAGCGCCGCGTATCCCGCAATTACGATCACGGTCACGGTGTTGCAGACCGCGCCAGCCTCGGTCACCAACACCGCCACCGTTTCCGGCGGCAACGAAGTCAACACCGCCAACGACACGGCCACTGATCCGACCACGGTCACCTCCCAGGCGGATATCGGCATTGCCAAGAGCGCCAGCAGCGGCACCGTCACGGTCGGCTCCAACGTCACCTACACGATCACCGTGCTGAACATCGGCCCCTCGAACGCGAGCGGCGTGCAAATCACGGATCTGCTCCCCGCCGGCCTGACCTTCGTCTCGGCCGTCCCCTCGCAGGGCACCTACACGAGCGGCACCGGCGTCTGGAACATCGGCGCGATCGCGAGCGGCGGCACGGCCACGCTGACGCTGGTCGCCAGGGTGACACAGACCGGCCCGATCTCAAACACGGCGACCAAAACCGCCGAGACCGAAACCGACCCCAACCCCGCGAACGACTCGTCCAGCGCGACGATCAACGGCGTCACCCCGGACATGACGATCGCCAAGTCGCATGTCGGATCGTTTCTCCGAGGGTCTGCCGGTAGCTACAGCCTGACCGTCAACAACGTCGGCACCGTCGCGTCCAGCGGGCTGGTGACGGTCGCCGATACGTTGCCGGCCGGCCTCATCCCGTTGGCCGCGTCAGGAACCGGTTGGAGTTGCGCGGTTGCCGGCCAGGCGGTCACCTGCACCCGGTCCGACGCGCTGGGGGCGGGCGCCTCCTACCCGGTGATCACGATCACGGTCTTGATCAGCCAGTCGGCGACCAGTCCGCTGACCAACACCGCCACGGTCGCCGGCGGCAACGAGCTCAACACCTCGAACGACACCGCTTCCGACTCGACGGCCATCAGCTCGCAAGCCGACGTCGTCGTCACAAAAGTCGCGAGCAGTGGCAGCGTTACCACCGGCTCGAACGTGACGTTCACGATCAACGCCGGCAACGCCGGGCCATCGGATGCGACTGGCGTCCAGGTTACGGATGTCCTCCCCGCCGGGCTGACGCTGGTGTCGGCAACGCCGGCGACGGGCACCTACTCCAGCGGAACCGGCGTGTGGACCATCGGATCGCTGACGAGCGGCGCCTCGACTACGCTCACGGTCGTGGCGACGGTCACGACGACCGGACCCGTCACCAACACCGCCCGCAAGACCGCGGAGAACGAGCCAGATCCGAACCCGGTTAATGACGTGTCGAGTGCGACCATAACCGGGACCGGCCTACCCGGACCGCCAAACGGCGGTATGGCGGGCTTTGTCCCATCCCCTGCTGCGGGAGCGCCGGGTGGAGGCCTGCTGATCGGAGTCGCCCTTGCCGGGTTCTTCGGCCTGCTCTTTCTTCGGCGCCGGTCCCACCGGCTTGCGCTCGCGGCCGGGTTGATGGCGTTCACCACGCTGGTCACCCTCGCCGCGCCCGCGCCCGTTTTCTCCTCACCCTCTGCTGGAGCGCACCCCGCCGTCCGGCCCTCTGACCTCGAACTCTTCGGCAAGCCGATCTCGACCGTAAAGCCTGAGCTGGGGACCCTTGCCACGACACTCCAGCCCGCCAGGGGTCCGATTACCCCCTATCGCATCCGGATTCCCGCCCTGGGCATCGACACGCTGGTTGAATCCGTCGGAACAACTGCGAGCGGTCTGATGGACGTCCCCAGCAATCTCTGGGACACCGCCTGGCTGCAGACCGGGGTCAAGCCAGGCGCTCCCGGTCAGGCGGTCATCGACGGGCACCTCGACAGCGTGAGGGGCTCGTCACCGCCCTTCAGGTGGTGCCGCTCGACGGCTTCCCCACGCTGCGCGTGTTCGGCCCCGCCCACGGCCGCTTCCTCAACCTGATCACCTGTGCCGGTCATTTCGACCCGGCTCGCCGCACCTACGACCATCGCCTGGTCGTTTTCACCGAACTTGCCGTAGCGCTGTAACTTTCTACGGCCCCGGGGTGTTGGTCAGGTAGGGGGATCTACCCCGGAGGAAGGGAAGGCATGAATCGAGCAGTCGTCCAGGCTGGCGCCGGCGTCGTCGTGTTTGTGCTCCTCGCCGCGGCAAGCGTGTTCCTGACAAACCAGCTGTTTAAGGTCACCGCCTCAGACAGGCCGACGGTGACGTTCTCCGTCGTCAGCACCTCGCCCGCCGCGTCGCATCCTTAGCACCTAATCTCCCTCCCCCTTGCGGGGAGGGCCGGGGTGCGGGTCACCAGGCTCTGTGAAGGAGCTCTCTGAGATCCGCGTCCGTTACCGGCTTCGGGTTGTTCCGGACGGTCGCGTTCCCGGCCGCTTCCGTCGCGACCTCATCCAGGATCGCCTCGGGAACACCGGCGTCGCGCAATCTCTTCGGCACAGGGAGCGAGGCGACCAGCGCAGCTACGCCTCGTGGCGCCGCCGCGAAGTCACGGGTCCTGGCACCGGCCTCCATCGCCTCGGCGATCGCGCTCATCGCGTCGGGAACGGCGTCGGCATTGAACTGCATCACGTGCGGCAGCATGATGGTGTTTAGGACGCCGTGGGCGACACCCGTCTTGCCACCGAGCACGTGGCAGATGCCGTGATGCAGCGCCATGGTGGCGTTGCCGATGCTGAAGCCGGCGAGGTAGGCGCCGGTCAACAAGTCCTCGCGGGCATCGAGATTGCGACCGTTCGTGATGCACAGGGGGAGTGATCGGACGATGCGGCGAATGCCCTCCAGCGCGACCGGAGGAACCAGCGGGTTGACGTCCAACGCGTAGCAGGCCTCGATGCAGTGAGCGAGGGCATTGATGGCGGTCGCAGCCGTGAGTTCAGGCGAGAGCTCGAGTGTGACCTCGGGGTCGTAAATCACGAGCTTCGGAAGCACTGCATCGTCCCGGCGTACCATCTTCCTTCGCTCGGCGCGGTCGGTCGTCCCGAAGACCGGCGTCATCTCCGACCCGGCATAGGTCGTGGGGATGGCGATCAGCGTTCGCCCCTCGCCCGACACCACCCCCTTCCCCACTCCCATGGCGCTGCCACCACCCAGAGCGACGACGACCTCGATCTTGTCGCGCTCAGCCAGGGCACGAGCCGCATCGACCGCTTCCCGAGGGACGTGCGGCTCCACCTCGGTGAACTCGGCCACCAGTCTGCTGCCAAGCGCCGCGCGGACTCGGGCCGCGTGGCTCGATACCTTCAGACTCGGCGTGCAGACAAACAGAACATGCTGACCGCTCGTCTCGGGCTCCGAGCCGATGCGGTCGATCGCCCCGCGCCCGAAGAGGACGCGGGGCGCATTGAGTGTCCAGCCGTTACTGGGCGAGCGGGCGGCCCTCCATCACTTCGAGCGGATCGGCCTCGATCTCCAGCAATTCCCCATCCGGGCCCTTGAAATACAGCGAGTTCTCGACCCGATCCGGGCCGAAATACTCGATGTGGCGCTTGTCGAGCTGCCCACGAATGCGATCGAACTGGTCGCGCGGGACCGAGATCGAAACATGGTGCATGCCACCGACCGCCTCGCGCGTGGGCGGCATCGGATCCTCCGGGAAATCGAAGAAGGCGAGCAGATTGCCATGTCCGAGGTCGTGAAACCAGTGGGTGGAGCTGGCGAGGTCGCGGTTTTCGAATAATTCGACCAGCGGAAAGCCGAGCACCTCGCTGTAGAACTTGATCGTCCGCTCGATATCCGACGAGATCAGCGCCAGGTGATGGATGCCGCGGGCACTGGTCGCCGGCCGCTTCTGTTTGGGTTTCAGATAGGCGCCCTTCAGCGCCTCGCGCTTCGCCTCGTAGTCGACCTTGGTTGTGGCCATCGTTCCTCCCGACCTCAGATTTTGAAGAACAGCCGCCGGATCTTATAGGCGAGCGCGCGGTCGCCGATGGCGGCGCCGCCCGGGTAGCGTTGATAGGCCGTGAGGACCCAGTCGTTGGGATCGAAATTGAACACGACCGGGCAGGCGGCGACGCTCGCCTCTTCGTACGTTAGCGCGCCACTCTTCAGCTCGAGCTTCCAGCTACCGCCCTGGTCGCCACTGACGCGAACACCCCATGTCGCATCGAATCCCTTCGCCTGTTCCGCGTCAACCGTATTCTGCAGCACGATGAACATGATCGGGATCAGGGTGGTTGCCGCATCGTCACTCAGCGGCTGGCTCTCGCCAAGCCCCGCCCGGATATCCCAGCTATGGACGGAGTAGTCGACGAGCTGCCATACCGGATAGATGGATGCTGGAAGCGGGCCCATATACACATGCGGCACGATTTCACTAGCCCATTGATCGGGCGTCAGAGCGTCGAAAATCTCGAAGAGCTTGGCCGACGAATCCTTGAGCCGGGCTATCAGTTGCGTACGCGACGAGGCCCGAAAAGTCTTCGCTGCGTCATCGAGCATTTTGGCCATGCCCGTCACGCCGAGCGGTTCCGGGAACGGCTGCTTTGCGCGGGCGAGATTGAACCGGTTGATGTAGCCCTCGGTGACATCAACGAGGTGCCCCACCTGGTCGCGAATTTCCCACTCCGTGCAGGCGGTCGGCGTCTTCCACGTCTCGTCGTTGGTGCTATCGATCAGGTCGTAGAACCCCTGGCGCTCCTTGCGAACCACCTTCAGCAGATGGTCCTTTCCCTCTGGAGCAAAGGTATTGATGCGCGCGGGCCGGACTTCGACACTCATGCAGCTTCCTCCTCTTGCGGCACTAAACCGACGCACCTAGGATGCACCCGCTTAGGCCAAAACACAAGACTCACGCGATCCTTTGATTGAGCCGGGACGGGGCGGCCCGGTCGGCGGGGCGCACTGGCGCGATCCAGGTGCGCAGCAGCAGGAAGCGCACCACGGTGGCCATCAGATTTGCCACGATCAGCACCGCCAGCTCGGTTAGGCGCGAGGC
>VBFR01000111.1 GCA_005889345.1 Chloroflexota bacterium | reverse complement strand
CGGTGCCGCCGTCGCGAGCAGGTCGACCTTCTGCAGAACCGTGATGAACTGGCCAGTAAAGCAGTAGTAGGTGGTCTGGCTTTCGCACGGCGGCGGCACAGCCTCGGCCCAGGAAATCGTCACCTTGTCGTCGCTGGTACCGACCTTGGGCTGATCCATCACGACATGAGTGGTGCGCTTGACCTGCCACCTCGTCCAGGGCGCGGTCGGATCCGAGCTCTGGGAGACCGCCAGCTCGACGATGCTGTCGTCCGCAGCGTCGAGGGCGAGGGCGGATTCAATGAATCGGTTGCTCTGCGGGTCGTAGAGGATGCGAGCATCGGTGACCGAAAAGCCGGGCGGCGGGGCATAAAAGAGGTTGAGGTCGACAATTTCGAGCAGCGTCCCGCTCTTGCTCCACACCGACATGTTGGTGTTGACGGTCTCGACCACCGTGTCCGGACCAACAGCGACCTGGGTGTCCGGAGGTTCGAAGCGCTGATCCATCCCCAGCGCGGTGACCCCCTGGGCCTGGTCCATTCCCGGAAACACCGTCAGTTGCTCTTCGACCGTGCCCTGCGCGACGAGCGGCGAGGCCGCACGCATTCTCGTGACCGT
Source organism: Chloroflexota bacterium (assembly GCA_005889345.1). GTDB lineage: Bacteria > Chloroflexota > Dormibacteria > CF-121 > CF-121 > CF-13. Next base: position 13,390 of record VBFR01000111.1, on the reverse strand, counting down.
TTTCCCGGCGATGGCCCGACCACTCGCGGCCTTCGCCGCCGCGTATGCCGCCGGGTTCCGGACAATCAGCGGCGTCGACTTCCGGGGTCGTCCGATCGATGGCTGCTGCCGGAGATCACGCGGCCTGACGGCCGTGCCCGAAGCCAGGCGCCCATACGATCCGGACCCGATCGACGGCGCCTTTCTCGCGGCGCCGGCGGTTGCCGGAATGACCGGAAGGCATGCCGCGAGGGCAAGCGCCATCGCGGTGCCAACCGCCCAACGCCTCATCCTCTCTATCTTGCCAACCCACTGCGTCACGAGGCTACCCTCCCCCGCTTGCGGGGGAGGGCAGGGTGGGGGTTACAAAAGCAGCAGTCGACGCAACCGTACGGGTTGCCGGGTCTCTCCTACGGAGGGCGCGGACAGGATGGGGCCAGTGTTCGACGGCCGCGGGCCGACGGTCGTCTGCGTGACGTGCGGCGGCGCCACGCCATCTCGCGCGACGACCCCGGCATGGCCCGTGAACGCACCCGGCGCTGCCTCGAGCCGCGGATATTTGTAGGTGGGTCCGCCCGGGCCGTGACCGTCGAGGGTCGCGGCGGAGACCAGGACCCAGCCATTACCCGGAGGCGCCGTCGTCGTCAGGCTCCAGGGTGTCACGACCGTGGTCGTGTTGCTTTGGGAAGGCGTCGCTCCGAAGTAGGGGGTCGTGTTGCCGGTTACGAAGTTCGTCCCCTTGATCGTCACCGCGGTGCCGCCGGGACCGGTGTTCGGCGTGATCGACGTCACCGTCGGCGCCGAGTACGTGAGCAAGCCGATGGCGGTCGCCCACGTGCAGTTGCGGGCTGGGTCATTCACGGCGTACTCGCCGGCGACCCACACGTCCGTCGGGTCGCCGCCGTCGACCGAGGCGCCCGAGTAATCGCCCCAGCGGTTGTGGCCACCGCACGACGTCCTCGAGTCGTAGGGGCCGGTGCCTGCCTTGAGCTGCGCGTACGTCGACCAGTTATTCGGCGTGGACACCGGCAATCCGGTCATCCAGGCACTCGGATACGTCGTTGAGCTCGACCGCGAGAAGACCGCGAAGACATCGCCGGCATCGTCCAGGGAAATGCCGGGATGGTAGCTGTAATCGCCACTCCAGAGTGTGTACTCGTGCTGAACCGACATTGGAGAGGTATCGGTCAGCACCTCCATGATCTTCAGGCACGAGAACTGTGGCGCACCATTGGGGTTTGCTACAGGGCAATTGTTGCCCTCAGTGCTCGACGTCCAAAGCTGGTTGGTCTGCCAGACCGCGGTCAGCAGGCGATTGTCACCGGTGTCGATCAGCCCGGCGCTTCCCAGCTGTACCGCGTTGGGCGGGATCGTCGAGGAGCCAGTGGGTCGGTCGGCCTCGGTGATGGCGATCGTATTGCTGCGGGCGGAACCGGTGATCGAGAGGATGCCGATGGTCGGACACGCGCCGTACTGGTTGGGCGGATTCGGTTGACCACACTGGTTCTCGACCAGGAAGAACGGGTCGGCGTTGTTGTAGGTCATGTACTGCGTCGTGGTCGACGACAGCGCCTGGACCGGGACGACCGCGTAGTGGAAGGTGTCCCGGCCGCTCAGGTACTCATAACCCGGGCCGCCGACGAGCATGTCGGCCTTATCGACGACACTGAAGACCTCGCCGATAAAGCAGGCGAATGTCGGATTGTTCGTATCACAGCCGGGTTTGATCCACTCCGACCAGTCGAGCGTGATCTTGTCGTCGCTGGTTCCCACCTTGGGCTGATCGATGAGCACGGCCGAGGTCGACTTCAGAGCCTGCTTGGCCCATGTCCCCGTGGGATCCGAGGTCTGGCTGACGGCGACGTAGACAAAGGAGTTCCAGCTGTTGTTGGCCTGCGTATCAGCGATTGCTACCGCGGAGGCGATGAATCGGCCGCTGTTGCGGTCGTAAAGGACTCGCGGGTCGGTGACCCCGTAGCCGGCGGGTGCGCCGTAGAACGCGTTGAGGTCGGCCTGGGCGAGCCGCGTGCCTGTCTTCGACCAGACCGTCAGGTTGGCGTTGACCATCTCGACGAGCACGTCGGGGCCGGCGGCAATCTGGGTATCAGGCGGCTCGATGTTGTTGTCCTGTCCGAACAGCGTCACGCCCGTGGTGATGTCCATCCCGGGAAACGCCTCGAGCTGCTCGAGGACCGTTCCCTGGATGCCGCTCAATGGGCCCGCGGGTTGCGGGGCTTTGAGCGCCGACCCAGGATTTGCGGGGGAGGGTAGGGTGGGGGCCGCGTGATTCTTCACGAGCTTCGGGCGTCCGAGGGAAGAGTGCGCGCCCGGCGCGGCGCCCCGCAGCTGCCGCACGTTGACAAGCTCGGGGGCGGGGAGCTGGCGATAAGCACCCGCCGCGAGCGGCGGGGCCTTCGGGCTGGATGCGGCCGCGGCCGGAAGGCCGGGCAGCCCGGCCAGCGCGATGACACTCATGATGGCCGCGATCGCCCCACGTTTGATACTGCTTCCCATTTGGTTAGCCCTCCCCGGAGTTTTCAGAACAGGCGCATCAGGTCGGCGATGAATTGACTCAACAAATCCCCACCCTGATCCCGTCGCAGAGACATTTCGTGCAGGGTGGACGGAATTTTGGCATCTATCGGTGGCTGAATCAAGGCAGAAGGACGCCCACTTCCGATGGACTGCGGCACGGGGGGTGGTGCGCCACTTCTGGTGGTAGCGGGCGCGGCAGGCAGTGGCATTGTCCGGTCCGCCCTCGGCTGGCCAAACGCCATGACCTGGTTACCAACCGGCGTGTAGATCAGTCCCTGCCCCGCGGTCGGCGTCGTGAAGTGGGTCATCTGGCCGAGGTTGGCGGCATGGAAGAGCTGAACCCCGGTCGTGGCGTTGAGGCCGAAGAGCGATCCGTTGTTCGTATCCATCGCCCAGACGACGCCGCCGGCGACGATCGGCGGGCCGGGGTGGAATGACGGGCCGTTCCAGGCAACGCTGAAGGTCGGTCCCGCCGCGAGCTTCAAGGCCTTGATGCCCTCGGGACACGGAACATAGATGTAGGGGTCGCGATAGGCGACGCCGCCAAAGACCTGGTCACGAGCCGTGGTCGCATTCGTCGCGGCATTGCAGACCTTCCCCGAAAACAGCTCGCTACCGATATGGACCGCCCCCGATCCGCTCAACGTGGTGCTGACGAGGTATCCCCACCCCGACTTCCCGATCTGGAAGACGAGGTTGTTCGAAGTTCCAACGATGGCGGGACCGACCGAGCCGAGGTCCGTGTCCGTGGAGTTCATGTACGTCCACTGCGACGGTGCCCACCAATCGAGGAGTCCCAGCGTCGGTGAGAGCTTGAAGATCGTGTTGCCGTTGTCGAACGATCCGGAGAAGCCGTTGCCGCTGGTGATGTAAAGATTGCCGCTGCCATCGGCCGACGCGCCGGCGGTTGCCCAGAAGCCTGCGGCGGCCGCACCGCCTGGGTTGTCGTTGAAGACGACCTGCGTCCCGCTGCCGGTCGCGGGCACGCCGACGACCCAGCCGTGATACGTGCCGCAGTCTCCGGCGAACCCGCCGAACGGAACGTAGACCATGCCGTTCGCCAGGGTGAGCGCCGATCGCTGCTGCTGGATGTGCGAGTTGAAGCCCGTCGGCGCGATCGCGACCTGCGGAAAGCGAGCCACTCCGGTCTGCAGATCGAGACCGACGAGGTAGTAATTGGCAGGCGTCTCCATCGCGACGGCGTACACGATGCCGGCCACCGGGTCGACGACCGGCGTCCCCAGGATCCCGATTGGGTTCACGTTTCCGCAGGGAAACGGTGGATTGGAGGGGGTGACGGGCGTCCCGACTGTCGTCTGCCAGACGATGCCGCCGCTCTGCGCACTCAGCGCCGTCACGGTGTTGCTGAGGTCGGCGACGATCAGCAAATTCCCGACGAGCAACGGCTCGGCGTAGATGCGGTTGCCGAGCGGGACCGAGGTCCATCGCGAGGTGAGCGGCCCGGTAAACGCCGCGGCGTAGGGGTCCGAGCCGCCGCGGAAATTATCGTGGTGATAGGTCGGCCAGTCGGTGGCGGCAGCCTCCGCCATCAGGGGCAGGAAGAGCAAGGAGAGGCCCGTGGCGAGCGTGGCCAGGACGATTGACTTTCTCACCGCAACGATGGCCGCCCACCCGGAGCAGTTTGCGGAACGGGTGGCGGGGCGCCACTTCGAGACGTGCTCACCTTTGCCGGCAGTGACGTCGTCCGGTCAGCGCGCGGTTGACCGAACGCCATGACCTGGTCGCCGACTGGAACGTAGATCCGTCCCTGTCCCGCCGTCGGCGTGGTGAAGTGGGTCATCGGCCCCAGGTTCGCCGCCTGGAACCGTTGCACCCCGGTCAAAGCGTTCAGACCAAACAGCGATCCATTGCTCGTGTCCATTGCCCACACCACGCCACCGGCGACGATCGGCGGACCGGCGCTGAACGTCGGGCTGCTCCAGGCCACGCTAAATGAGGGCCCGGCCGCCAACTTCAGTGCCTTGATCCCCTCCGGACACGGGACATAGATGTATGGGTCCTGGTAGGCGACGCCGCCGAAGACCTGGTCGTTGGCGGTGGTCGCGTCGGTCGCGGCGTTGCAGACCTTCCCCGAAAACAGCTCGCTCCCGAAATGGACGCCTCCGGGGCTCAGCGTGGTGCCGACAAGGTATCCCCACCCTGATTTCCCGCTCTGGAAGATGAGGTTGTTCGTTGCTCCGACGATGGCGGGGCCCACCGAGCCCAGGTCGGCGTCGGTCGCGTTCATGTAGGTCCACTCGGATGGCGCCCACCAATCGAGCAGGGTCAGCGTCGGCGAGAGCTTGAAGATCGTATTGCCGTTGTCAAACGTTCCCGAGAAGCCGTTGCCACTGGTGTAGTAGAGATTGCCGCTGGCATCGACCGATGCGCCGGCAGTCGCCCAGAACCCTGCCGCGGTGTCACCGCGGGTCTGGTCGTCGTCGCGGAAGGCCACCTGCACACCGCTCCCGCCCGCAGGGGTGCCCACGATCCAGCCGTGATAGGGACCGCAATCTCCGGCGAATCCTCCGAAGGCGGCGTAGACACGATTGTTCGCCAATGTGAGGGCCGATCGCTGCTGCTGGATATGTGGATCGAAGCCAGGCGGTGCGATCGCGACCTGGGGAAAGCGCGGCAGGCCGGTCTGCAGGTCGAGCCCGACGAGGTAGTAATTGGCGGGCTCCTCCATCGCCACGGCGTAGACGATGCCGGCCAACGGGTCGACAACGGGTGTACTCAGGATCCCGATTGGATTGATGTTCCCGCATGGGAACGGTGGATTCGACGGCGAGACCGGCGTCCCCACCGTTCGCTGCCAGATGATGCCGCCAGTGCCGGCATTGAACGCCGTCACGGTGTCGCTGAGATCCGCGACGATCAACAGGTTCCCGACCTGCAAAGGCTCGGCGTAAATCGTGTTGCCCACGGGTGCCGAAGTCCACCGCGTGACGAGCGGCCCGGTAAAGACCGGGGCAGAGGGATCGAGGCCGCTGCGGAAATTATCGTGGTGATAGGTCGGCCAGTCGGTGACGGCAGCTTGCGCCACCATGGGCCCGCAAATCAACGCAAGACCTGCCACGAGAGATGCGAGCAAAATCCCCCTCCCCCTCTGGGGGAGGGCAGGGTGGGGGCTCTTTATGGCCCTCCATGATAATGCTGAGATCCGACGAATTGTTTATGTATGCCACTCCAAAGAGATCGGCGGAGCCGAGCTCTACCTCGAAGGCCTGATTCGTTTCACCGTTTCTCCTCGTTCTCCCTCCCCCGCTCGCGGGGGAGGGCAGGGTGGGGGCTCCGCCGAATTGATCTGCCGGCGCGATCCGGTGCTCGACCAGTGGGTCCAGGGCATCATCGATCTCGGCGTTCCGGTCCACCGGCTCGACTTGAAACGACCGTCGGATTACCTCGCGATGCTTCGCTTGCTGCGACGCGCGGACCTCGTGCACCTCGTGCTCGCCTATCCCACCGGCAAGTACCAGCTCACGGCGGCGCTGCTCACGCGGTTCGGCGGCAGACCGCTGGTTGCGACGCATCAGTTGGTAGTCGAGATAGGGGAGATAGCGATGAATCCCTTCCGGCGGGCATTCTGGCGTTTCGCCTTCCGCCTGTACAGGCGCCTCGCGCGCGTGAACATCGCCTCCTCGAAGGCCGGCTGGCAATCGCTGGTGCGCCGCTACGGTTTCCCCGAATCTTCCACCGAGCTCATCCACAACGGCGCCAACCTCGAGCGCTTCGCGCCCATCACCGGCGACGAACGTCGTGCCATCCGGCTGGCGATTGCGGATGAGCTGGCCGGCCATCCCTGGCCCGATGACATCCTGCTGAGCTGCACCATCGCGAGGTTCAGTGTCCAGAAGGGACTGTTCGACCTGGTCACCGCGGCCTCCGAGGTCGCGGGCCGCCTTCCGGCTGTCCGCTTCCTGCTCGCGGGCGACGGCGAATTGCGCGAGCAGCTGAAGGCGCGCGTCACCCAGCTCAACCTGAAGGATCGAGTCCTTTTCGCGGGCGCTCGACCACTCGCGGAGCTGGCACGCTGGTTGGGCGCCGCCGACCTCTTCGTCCTGTCGAGCCACTACGAGGGCATGCCGCTCTCGCTGATCGAGGCGATGGCGGCCGGATGCCCGGTGGTCGCCACCGCCGTGGGCGGGGTCACCGATGTCGTCGCCGATGACAGCGTCGGCCGGCTTGTCCCGCCAAAGAAACCGGAAGCCCTCGCGCAGGCGATCATCGACGTGCTTTCGGACGGCGATCGGCGACGCGCGATGGCGACCGCGGCTCGAGCACGCGCGGTGAGCGCTTTCGACGTGAACACCTGCTACCAGAAGACGACGGCGATCTATCGCATGCTTATTCCCTCCCCCTCTGGGGGAGGGCAGGGTGGGGGATGAAGGAAGCCACCCCCTACGCGGGAAAACGCGTTCTCGTGACGGGCGGTACCGGCTTTCTCGGGCTCAACCTGGTGCGCGCGCTCCGCGCCGCTGGCGCAGACGTCCGCACGCTGAGCCGCTCGGCTAATTCTCCCTCCCCCTCGGGGGGAGGGCAGGGTGGGGGCCACTTCCAGGGTGATCTGCGGGATCGGGCTCTGGTGGACAAGGCCATCGAGGGCGCTGCCGTGATCTTCAACCTCGCGGGCCACTCGGGCTCGACCAGCAGCAACCTCGAGCCGTTCGAGGACCTCGACGTCAACCTCCGCGGCCAGCTCACCCTGCTCGAGGCGTGTCGCCATCTTTCCGATCCGCCGACTGTCGTCTTTCCCAGCTCGCGCCTGGTGTATCGGCCAACCAAAGAGATGCCCGTGCCCGAGACCTGGCTGACCGGTCCGCTCTCCCTCTACGGCGTGCACAAGCTCGCGGCCGAGCACTACCACCTGCTCTACGCGCATCTCTACGGATTGAAGGTCGCCATCCTCCGCATCACGAACCCCTACGGCTTCTCGCCACACCCCGACGAGGACCGCTACAGCATCATCAACTGGTTCATCCACCTCGCCGTCAATGACCACGTCCTCCCGGTGTACGGCGAGGGCCGCCAGCTGCGCGACTACATCCACGTCGACGACGTCGTCCGCGCCTTTCTGCTGGCGGGCTCGGATGCCCGGGCGGCCGGCCAGATCTTCAACGTCGGCAGCGGCCAGGGGATCTCCTTCCGGACGATGGCCGAAACCGTCATCCGGGAGGCTGGCGGCGGCCGGATCGAGGCGCGGCCCTGGCCGGACGAAGCCGCCCGCGTGGAGACCGGTGACTTCGTCGCCGACGTGGCCCGGATCAAGGGGGCGCTCGGCTGGCGGCCGGCGACCGCGCTCGACGGCGGCCTTCGCGAGGTTATCCGACAATACCGTCAAATGGAGAACATCCGCTGAAAGGCCTGATCCTGAGCGGGGGTCTCGGTACGCGACTCCGGCCCATCACGCATACCAGCGCCAAGCAGCTGGTGCCGATCGCGAACAAACCCATCCTTTTCTATGGACTGGAGGCGCTGGTCGCGGCCGGCGTCAGCGACATCGGCATCATCGTGGGCGATACCGAGGCGGAGATTCGATCGGCGGTGGGGGACGGCAGCCGCTGGAAGGCGCGCGTGACCTATATCAAGCAGGACGCCCCGCTCGGCCTGGCCCATGCGGTCAAGATCGCCCAGCCCTTCTTGCAGCGGGACAGCTTCGTGATGTACCTGGGCGACAACCTGGTGCGCGACGGCGTCACGAGCTTCGTGCACCGCTTCGAGGAGCGCCAGCCGGACAGCATGATCCTGCTGGCCAAGGTCCCCAACCCGGAGATGTTCGGTGTCGCCGAGCTGGCGGACGGCCGGATCATCCGGCTCGAGGAGAAACCCGAAAACCCCAAGTCGGATCTGGTGCTGGTGGGCGTCTATCTGTTCACGTCGCGGATCTTCGAGGCCGTCAACGCGATCGCCCCGTCGGAACGCGGCGAGCTCGAGATCACCGACGCCATCCAGTGGCTGCTCGATCACGACGCCAACGTGGAGCCGCACGTGATCCAGGGCTGGTGGAAGGACACCGGCCGGCTGGAGGACATGCTGGAGGCGAACCGCTTCGTGCTCGACAGCGTCAAGGCCTTCAACGCCGGCACGGTGGACGATCGCTCCAAGCTGGTCGGCAAGGTCATCGTCGAGGAGGGCGCCGAAATCTGCAACAGCGTCATCCGAGGCCCGGCCATCATCGGCGAGCGCACCAAGATCACCGACTCCTACATCGGTCCGTTCACCTCGATCTATCACGGCTGCGAGATCCGCAACAGCGAGCTCGAGCATTCGATCGTCCTCGAGAACAGCAAGATCCTCGACGTCGGGATCAAGATCGAAGACAGCCTGATCGGCAAGGAGGTCGTGATCCGGCGCACGGAGGAGCTGCCCAAGGCGCTGCGCTTCATGCTCGGCGACCGCTCCGAGGTCCAGCTGACGTGAGCGACGCCGGCATCACGCGGCTGCTGGTCGCGGGTGGCGCCGGGTTCATCGGTTCGGCATTCGTGCGGCAGCAGTTGCGGGAACATCCGCAACTGCGTATCACAGTCCTGGACAAGCTGACCTACGCGGGCAGCGAGGAGAACCTCGCCGAGGTGAAAGCCGACGGCCGACTGCGCAAGCGACGGTGAACTTCGCCGCCGAGTCTCACGTCGACCGCTCGCTGCTCCGAGCCGACGCCTTCGTCAAGACCGACGTCGAAGGCACGTACGTGTTGCTCGAGGCCGCCCGGCGCCAAGGCCACAAGCGGTTCCTGCAGGTCAGCACCGACGAGGTCTACGGCCACGTGCCCACCGGGCGCAGCAAGGAAGGCGACCCGCTGCGGCCGCGCAGTCCGTACTCGGCCACCAAGGCCGGCGCCGAGATGCTCGTCGGCGCCTACCGCGCGAGCTATAACCTCGAGACGCTGATCACCCGCGGGTCGAACACCTACGGGCCCTACCAGTTTCCCGAGAAGATCATCCCGCTCTTCATCACGAACGCCCTGGAAAACCGGCCCCTGCCGATCTACGGCGACGGCTCCGCCGTCCGAGACTACTTATATGTTGATGACCACGCGGCGGCGATCGCCCTGGTCCTCCGCAGCGGCAAGCCGGGAGAGTCGTACAACATCGGCGCCGGCTCCGAGGTGAGTGGCGTGCAGGTCGCCGATGCCGTGCTCGCGCTCTGCGGCCGGCCCGGGTCGCTGCGTCAGTTCGTCACCGACCGGCCTGGCCACGACTATCGCTACGCGCTCGACACCGCGAGGATGGCCGCACTCGGCTGGAAGGCCACCGTCTCCTTCGAAGAAGGAATGCGGCGCACCGTCGACTGGTACAAGGCCAACGAGGACTGGTGGAAGCGGCGCAAGTCCGCCGAGTTCTGGGACTTCTACCGCGCGAACTACAAGATTCCCTCCTCCTATGGCGATTCGAGGGCGCCGCGTTGATCCAGGTAGACGAGCAACGCGAGGCTCGGAAGGACCAGCACCACCACGAGCAAGGTCACGATCGACAACAGCACCTCGGTTCCCAAGGGTGGCGCGGCTTGCGCGATCGTCAGCTGGCGCGGTAACAAGTACGGCGATTGCCCAAAACCCCAGGCGAAGACAAGGGAGCCCACGACCACGACACTCAGCGTCCGATACCAGAGGAAGATCCCGCGCCAGAGCAGGAACCCAACAACCGGGGTGAAGATGACGGCGGCCAGCGCGAACGGAGTTCCCAGCCCGGTCAACATGGCGCTGAGCAAGCGCGAATTCTCGAGTCCCATCACGGCGAGCGCAATCGTTCCCATGATGATCAGCACCACTGTGGCAATTACGGCTCGTCGCTTGAAATAGTCCGTCATGTCCGGCATCCCGAAACGACGCGCGTCGCCAACCAGGAAGGACGCGCCAATGAACGCGGTTGCCGCCAGTGACACGACACCGAACGAGATCGATGTCGGGTTGAAGCAGGCCTGCCAGACGGGAACGCTGGGCTCACTAACGGCCACCCGACCGGAGGCGATGGCGCCCAGTGCGGCGGCAAAGAAGAACGGGGCAAGGACTGACGAGATGCCGAAGACGACACCCGCCCTACGCTGTCCGCGTGGCCCCACCCCGACGTGGCGGAAGGCGAAGAACGCTCCCCGCAAGATGAGGGCGAGCAGGGCAACAGCAAAAAGCGGATAGAGGCTGGCAAAGACCGACTGAAACAGCAGGGGGAACCCCGTCCAGCACACCACGATTGCCAGGACCAGCCACACATTGTTGGCTTCCCACACCGGCGCCATGGCGTGGTCGATGAGCTCGCGAGCCCTGTCGGACCTGGCGCCGCGGCCGGCGAGAAGATCCCAGATGCCTGCGCCATAGTCGACGCCGCCGGCGACGCTGTAGGCCGTGATGGTGAGCAGCAGAACGAGTGCCGTGAAATTGGCGAGGGCAGCCGTCACGGCAACGGCCCCATCGGGCTCACAGATCCGTCGGAAGCAAGTTCAGGTCGCGGACCGTATGGAGCACCCTCCTCGGGAGCTCGGACCAGTTCGCGCTCGTCCTCGTGGCGCCATCGTGCGGCAAGCCCCAGCAATACGTTGACGAAGATGAGTGCGATCAAGACGTACACGACGAGCAGCGCGGATAGCATGATCCAAACGAACGACGCTGGAGCAGATGTCACCGCGTCGGCGACCCGCATCAAGTTGTAGACAATCCACGGTTGTCGGCCGACCTCCGTCGTGGTCCAGCCACACTCGATTGCGATGTACGACCCGATACCGGCAAGGGAAGCTACTCGGTAGAACCACGGCGATTGCGGCAGGTGTCGACGACCGAGCAGCACGACGAAGTACCAGACCATCAGGAAAACGCCGGCACTGCCGAGTCCGACCATGAGATCGAATGCCAGATGGGTGATATTGGCTTCCACAATCGACGGTCGGGCATCGGCTGGCACGCTGGTCAGCCCCGGAGCGACGCTGTTCGGATTCAGACCGATCAGAACGGAATCGAAGGATGGGATCGCGATGCCAAAATTCACCTGGCCTGCGCCATTGATCAAGCCGCCGATGTACTCAGGGTTATGGGATCGCGTTTTCCAGGTGATCTCCATAGCCGCGAACTTGGCCGGCTGGTCGTCGACGAGCCCGCGCGCGGACAGATCGCCGACCACGAGCTGGACCGGTGCCAGCAGCGCCGCGACCCGATCAGAAAGTGCCAGAACTCGTAGCCAAGGGAGCGCGGGAACAGGGCGCCCAGCACATCGACACTGAGCAGCTGGCCCGTCGCGCTCAGGGTGATCCCACCCGGCGTCTGCATGAAGGAATTCGCCGCGAGCACGCTGAAGGTCCCCAGCACGCCCGCTGGAGGCAGCGCCAGTCCGAGGAGGAAATGCGTCTTCGGGCGCAGACGGGTCCAACCATAGAGGTAGATGCCGATAAAGATGGCCTCGAGGAAGAAGGCGAGGCCCTCGATAGCAAAGCCCAGGCCGAGAGCCGCGCCAAAGCGGCCCATCAGCCTGGGCCACAGAATGCCGAACTCGAAGGACAGAATCGTGCCGGTCACAGCCCCGACCGCGAACTGCACCGCCATGACCACTGACCATCGGCGGGCAATTCGCAGCGCGACCGGATCCTTCTTGAAGATGCCGATGCCATTCATCAGCAAGGCGTAGGTGGGAAGCGCGACGCCGAGTGGAACCATGATGACGTGGTAGGCAAGGGTGAACGCCATCTGAATCCGACTTGGAAGGAGAGCATCGGCGGCGAGGATAGTGGGGAATCGCATCATCACCAGCATTGGGAACAGCCGATCTTAAGTATCCCTTGCGTTACGCTGGCCGGGTGGCGTCGTTGGGTTCGTAAACGATCAACGAGAGGTTAGGTCATGAAGATCGTAGTTATTGGCGGAACCGGCTTAATCGGGTCCAAGGTCGTCGAGAAGCTGAAGCAAAAGGGTCACGAGGTAATTGCGGCTGCGCCAAATACGGGCGTGAACACCATTACTGGCGAAGGCCTGGCAGATGCGCTGGCGGGCGCTCAAGTCGTCGTCGACGTGGCCAACTCGCCGTCATTCGAAGATCAGGCTGCGATGGACTTCTTCCAGACCGCCGGTAAGAACCTCACCGCGGCCGAAGAGGCCGCAGGAATCAAGCATCACGTCGCGCTTTCCGTTGTCGGAACTGAGCGTCTGCAGGACAGCGGTTATTTTCGCGCTAAACTCGTCCAAGAAAAGCTCATCGAGAGCTCGCCAATTCCATACACGCTTGTTCACGCTACCCAGTTCTTCGAGTTCGTTCGCTCGATTCCGGGGTTCTCGACCGAGGGCGGCACGGTGCGCCTGCCGCCTGTGCTGTTCCAGCCGATGGCGGCAGACGACGTGGCAAGCGCGGTCGCCGAGGCAGCGCTCGCCGAGCCGGTGAACGGCATGATCGAGATCGCCGGACCCGACACGTTCACCCTAGACGAACCAGTCCGCAAGGTCCTCGAATATGACCACGACACGCGCAAGGTGATCGCCGACCCGCAGGCGCCCTATTTCGGCGTCAAGGTAACCGAGAAGGCGCTCGTTCCCGGCCCTAACCCGCGCCTCGGCTCGACCAAGTTCGACTGGTGGCTCACCCATGTTCCACCACCGCAGAAAAGGTAGTCGGCCTAGTTGGCCGCCCGAAGGCTGGTCGGCCCCTTCCCGTCGCTGAGAATGTAGCGGCACTCCGTCTTCGCCTCTCCAAGCAACTTCTGCTGGCGCCGTCGGGCGTCCTCCGATATCTCCGACAGATCGACGGCATTGAGCTCGCGCTGCAGCGCGGCCGCATCGCGCTTGACGTCCTCCCGCGGCCGAGATCCCTTTCGGTAATCCTGGATGAGTCGCCAGGCGCGCTGGTTCAAGTCCAGTATGCGGGCCGAGAGCGCATCCTCCGTCATTTCCCGGCTCACTTGAGGC
>VBFR01000267.1 GCA_005889345.1 Chloroflexota bacterium | reverse complement strand
GGCGGCCGAGCTCGCGCGGCGCGGCTTTGCCATCATCACCGGCGGCGGCCCGGGCACGATGGAGGCGGCCAACCGGGGCGCCCGCGAAGGTCATGGCCTATCCGTCGGCCTCAATATCGAGCTGCCCTTCGAGCAAGGCCTCAACGAGTACGTCAACCTGGGCATCGAATTCCACTACTTCTTTGTGCGCAAGACGATGTTCGTCAAGTACGCCGAAGCCTTCGTCATCTTCCCCGGTGGGTTTGGCACCATGGACGAGCTGTTCGAGGCGCTGACGCTGATTCAAACCGGCAAGATCGTGCACTTCCCGGTGATCATGTTCGGCTCCGAGTACTGGGCTGGGCTAAGCCAGTGGATCCGCGATCGGGTGCTGGCTGAAGGCAAGGTCTCGCCCGAGGACCTGGATCTCATGGTCGTCACCGACGACATCCAGCAGGCCGCCGACATCGTGCAGCAGTACTACCAGCGGAAGGTGCTCGAGGCGCAGCCGAAGGAACACGCGAAACCGAAGAAGAGCGACGCCCAGTGACGGCGTCGGTCGAGGTGACGTTCCTCACGGATGGAGGACAGCCGGCCGAGCAGGTCGCGGGAGAGCTGGCCGGCTTCATCGGAGGGGCGCAGCGCAGCCTGGACATCGCCATCTACGACCTGAACCTGACGGACGGCCCGGCCGACCAGGTGCGAGCAGCGATCAAGGCCGCCGCCGCTCGCGGCGTGGCCGTCCGACTGCTCTATAACGTCGACTTCCCCAACCCGATCCCGGTGCCTCCGCCCTCGCAGTCCGATACGGCGTTCATCGCCAGCCTGGCCGTGCCCACCAAACCTGTGTCAGGCGTTCCCGACCTGATGCACCACAAATACATCGTGCGCGACGGCGCGACCGATGCAGCAACGGTCTGGACCGGCTCAATGAACTGGACGAACGATTCGTGGACACGAGAGGAAAACGTGATCCTCAAGATCCCCTCGGCCGCGTTGGCGGCGGAGTATGCGAAGAACTTCGCCGAGCTGTGGGACACCGGCCGGGTCGAGGGCAGCGGCAAGTATGACCTCGCCGGCGTTCCCGTCGACTACCAGGGGGTGCCCGTCAAGGCGCACGTCTTCTTTGCGCCGGGGCGCGGTCGCCAGATGGCGCACGTGATCGCCCAGGGGATCACGCATGCCAGGCGACGCATCCGCGTCTGTTCGCCGGTGATCACCGCCGGGGTGATCCTGGGCACCCTGGGCGATCTGGCGCACCGACCGCGGCCCGACTTCAAAGGCGTCTACGATCGCACGCAGATGGCCGAGGTGCTCGGCCAGTGGCGGGTCGACCCCCACGCGACCTGGAAGGGGCCGGCCTTCCAGGCGGTCAGCGCTGCGTTCCCGTTCGCCTCCAAAATCACCACCCCCTACACACCGACCAGCGTCCACGACTTCATGCACGCCAAGATCACGGTGGTCGACAACACCGTCTTCACCGGGAGCTACAACCTGTCGCATGCCGGTGAGGACAACGCGGAAAACCTGCTCCAGCTCGACGGCGCCTCGCTGGCCGACCGCTTCGTCGAATTCGTGGACGCGGTCTATGCACGCTACGCGGCGGCCCCGGCCGCTGCGCCAAAATAGGGGCATGGCGCGACGTCATTGCGCAGCGCTGTACGCCGGGTCGTTGCTGTCCTGCGCTGCCCTCCTCTTAGCGCTGAGCCGCGTTGGCGACGGGCGGCTCAGTGTGCACATGCTCGAGGAGATGCTCGTCCTCGCGGTCGTGATCCCGGTGCTTGCCTACGGCGTCAGTCCGCTGCTCCGGGGACGCGCCGCATCGTGGTTGCACCCGGTCGTCGGCATGCTGGCCCTCAACGTGGTGCTATTTGGTTCGCAGCTGCCCGCCGTGGTCGATCTCGGGAGCAGGGACGTCGTGTTCCGCGAGGCAGCGCAGGCGGTCTTCATGACGGGGGCCTTTCTCTTCTGGTGGCCAGTCGTCCGCCGTGATGGGCTGAGCCCGATCGCCAAGATCGGCTACCTGATGGTCGCCGGCGTGCCGCCGACGATCCCGGGCATCACGCTGGCGCTCTCCCACCATCTCTTCTATCAGGCCTACCGCTCAATCGAGGACCAGCAGGTCGCGGGGCTGCTGCTGTTCGGCACCGCGAAGTTCGCCCTGGTCGCCGGGACTTTCGTGCTCCTCTGGCGGGTGCTCACGCCCCAGCCAGAGCCGCCCGATCGCGACGACCGGCAATCACCCGCCGGCGATCTTCCGCCATCGGCCCCGGCGTGGCTCTGGCGGCTCGACGAGGAGCTGCCGGTCGAGGCCGGAGCGTTTCGACGTCCGGTTCCCGCGGGCCGCTCGTACCTCAGATCAGCGGCCAGGGATAGGCCCAGCGCGACGAAGGCTCGGGGTAGCGTCCCCCATCGGCGAGACGGCGCGCCCGTTGGGTGAGCGCGCGCAGCTCCGCGCTCGAGATCAGTTGCTTCAGGTCGCGCACCCAACCGTCGCCGGATGTCAGCTCGGTCGCGAGCTGTCGCGCATCCCTGCGGAGATTTTCGGCGACCTCCTCGCCGGCGAACTCCCAGATCACGGTGCGCAGCTTGGGCAGCGTGTGAAAGGTGAGGCCGTTGTCGACGCCCCAGATGTGCCCATTACGGTCGAGCAGGCAGTGGCCGCTCTTGCGGTCCGCGTTGTTGACGATCACGTCAAACGCGGCCAGCGTCCGGAAAACAGGGCCGCGCGTGGGCATCAGTGAGAAGTAGTGCTCGCGGAGGTCGGC
>VBFR01000256.1 GCA_005889345.1 Chloroflexota bacterium | reverse complement strand
ATTGAACCAGGCCCTCCGCAGAAAGCCCAGGCCATACCGGTCGTACACGACCAGGGCAATCGTACCCATGACGACGAGCATGACCGTGGTGTGAAGGCTCGCGGCCAGAAGTCCAGGGCCGAACGGGCCGATCAGCAATTGAGCGTCGTGCGGACCTCCACCGGAAACCGGTAGCTGAAGCAAAAGCGGCGCGAGCATGAGCCCTGCGCCATGGGCCGAAGACATCAGGAAAGACCACGCAGCCAACCCCAACGTTCCGACGCGCATACCGAAGCCGCGAGGGTGTGATCTCCGCCTCCACAACGTCAGCAGTCCGAAGCCGACCAGCGCCCCGGCTGCTAGCAGTGGCAGTAGCCGAGGCGTGACGGTCAGCTGAGCGACCGCCACCAGCCCAACAACGACCGCGATCGAGGCTTCATGCCCGGCCGCGATTGGGAGCAGCGACCGGAGCACGGTGCTCCGGCGCTGATCCTGCAGCCCGCGCGCCACCGCAAAGAGCCAGCCCATGCCAGGGTTCAGGCCGTGATAGGCGCCCAGGACCGCCAGGGCGGCCCATGGCCAGCTCGCTCTCATGCGAAGCAGTACGAATCCGAGGAGGCGTCTCCTCCCTCGAGGTGGATCTGATGAGCCCGATCCTCGAACTCGACGAAAAACTTGGGATCGGTCGTGAGCCCGCCGGCCGGGTTGGCGTCCAGCTTGGTGACCCAGCCACGGATCCCATCGGGATAGAACTGTTCGTCCCAGGTCACGTAGAGCCCGTTGCTCAGATAAACTCGGCGGCCGTCCCGGCTCACCTCGACCATCTGCGGGCCGCCGTTGAGCGGACCGGATGAGGGATGCGCCGCCCTAGCGACGATCCCGCCAAGGCGCACCGAACCCGTCTGCTTGGGTTTGAATGGGTCGGACACGTCGTACTGCTTGAGCTCGCCCGTCCCCCAGCAGGACACATAGAGGAAGCGGTCGTCGAGCGAGAGACCGATGTCGGTTATCAGCGGGGGGACCGCCTTGAAGCCTTTCAAGATGGGCGGCAACTGATCCGGGTCGGCGGGCTCGGCCGGGACCTCGATAACCTTTTCCGCCTGCCATTTGCCCGAGTCGAGGTGCCAGAGCCAGACGGAGCCGGAGAGATCCTTCAGGGACGTTACGACACAGCAAAACCCGTAAGCCTTGTTGGGGTCATGGGCCGGGCGTAGCTCAAGCGCCATCTGTTGCTCCGCGCCGAGATCGATGACCTGGCGGTGCCGTCGCTTGGGCAGGTCCCAGATATGCAGCCGGTGGCCATAACCGCCCGCGAGCAAAATCTCTCCGTTGACGCCTGACTCCACCATGTTGGGTGTGCCCCACTCGCTCGTGATCATCGTGTCGTGCCCCAGGTGCCACCAGAAGTCGTAGGCGAGATATTGCGGCCCGCGATCGACCTCCCAGCGCCCCTTCACGGCGAAGGTGTCATGGTCCAGGATGAAGACGCCGCCGGGGCCGTCGCCCTGAGGATTGCCGAGCGCGTTCACATAGATGCCGTCCGGCCCGCAATGGACGGTGTGCGGGCGGCTGTAGCCGGCACGTTCCGCGATCTCGGCCGGCTCGATCACTTTGACGAGCTTGGGCTGCCGAGGATCGGGCTTCGTATCCACGATATAGATGCGCGACGAGCGAAGGCCGGGGATGACCAGGTAGCGTCGCTCGACGTGCGGATGCGCCGCATACGGGCAAAGTGCCGAACTACATGCGTTCCATCCGAAGTGATGGAACTCGTCGCCGGTAAAGGGCATGGACAGCTTCCCTACGACCTTTCCGTACGCGCTGGATTTGGGGTCGACGTCCAGGACCACCAGGGCGTCGGGCTTCTGGCGAGTCGGGTCCAGGCTGACGGCGTAGGCGATCGTCTCGACAGGGGCTTCCATCGCGAGCCGGGCAGACGCGTAGAACGTCGGATCGGGCTTCAACTGGGTGACCAAAGCCGCACCTCCTCAATTGGTCGACCGCTTTAATCAGTCGACCAATTGATATCACGGTCCGTCGAGTGTGTCAAGGGACTGGTCTTGCCTAAACGTATTTGCCGAGGACCGGTGGTATTTGCGCCCTCGAAGCCGCTCGGGGTCGCCAAATACGAGCGCTATAACAACTAATTAGTGTGGCTGTGAGAATCGCGCGCGGAGGCCGGTCGGGGCCAGGAGCGCGGCGAGGCTCAGGTTGAACGGACCGATCCCGACGCCGATGGCGTCGAGCGGCTCTACTCGCTGCACGTTGCTTGCGGCTTGCGGTCCGCGCGCCATTGACTTCATGCTACCCACGACCCAGCGGCGAAGAAGGGCGACGTGCTCGACCGTGCGTATCAGCTCGACGGGCCCACGTCTTTGTTCGCCGTCGGTTTCCCCCTTCTTCGGGTGAGTGCTACGAGCCGGGCAAGGTGGCCAGCATATGGTGCGCCAGGGCACCGGGCAAACGAGGAGGCGATCGTCTCGACCTGCTCGTTCTTGACTGCCCGTTTGCGTCGCGGCAGGAGCACGAGCGCAAGCACTGCGCTGGCCGCACATAGGAGTCCCGAGACCGTGAACGCGCCCGTGAACCCGTGCGTGAGTGCCACGGGCAGCGCCGCACCTCCGTGGAGAGTGTTGGTTATACGGGTGGTGGCGACGGTCGAGAGGATCGCCAGCCCGAGCGATCCACCGATTTCTTGGGTGGCATTGAGCAGCCCCGAGGCGAGTCCGGAGTCCTCTGGCGCGACGCCGCTCGTGGCGGCAATCGTGGCCGGCACGAATGACATGCCGAAGCCGAGCCCGAGGATGACCATTGCCGGTAACACGTGGTTCAGGTAATCGTTGTGGCCCGACAACTGAGTGAGGAATATGAAGCCGCCTGTCCCGATTGCCAGACCCGTAATGAGGACCGGCTTGGGCGTGAAACGGTCGACCAAGCGCGAGGCCAAGGCTGAGGCACCAATAATCGTAAGGCTGAGAGGCAGGTAGGCGACGCCCGTTTTGAGGGCGGTGTAACCGAGCACCTGCTGGAGATAGAGCGTGCAGAAAAAGAACATCCCGAAAAGCCCCGCCGCCACGAACAGAAACGTCGCGTCGGAGGCGGCGAGGCTTCGGTCGGAAAAGATCCGCAGCGGGACCAATGGCTCCTTGTGGCGCTGCTCGATGATCACGAACGCCGCGATCAGGACGGCCGAGACCGAGAACCCCGCGATCGTCTTGCCCGAGCCCCAACCCCAGCTGTTGGCATTGATCAACGTGAACACCAGCCCGACAGTGCCGAGCGTAATCGAGATCGCTCCCTCGGCGTCGTAGCCGGTTTTGGCGACTGCCTCCGAGCGGCTCTCCGGCACGATTCGGGGAGTCAGGGCCAGCACAGCGGCACCGATCGGCACATTGATGAAGAACACCCAGCGCCAGCTGATTGCCTGAATGATTGCGCCGCCAAGCAACAAACCGACAGCGCCACCCGCGCTCGCGATCGCACCCCAGATCGCCAGCGCCCGATTGCGCTTCGTCCCCTCGGCGAACGTGGCGAGAATGATCGACAAAGCCGCCGGGGAGACCATCGCGCCGCCCAGCCCTTGCGCGGCCCGCGCCACCAGCAGCATGCCCGCCGACTGAGAGAGCCCACATATCAACGACGCTCCGGTGAACAAGGCGATGCCAGCGATGAACAGCCGACGTCGGCCAAGACGGTCGGCGGCACGCCCCGCGAGCAACAGAAATCCACCGAATACCAGTGTGTAG
>VBFR01000110.1 GCA_005889345.1 Chloroflexota bacterium | reverse complement strand
TGGTGGAAGCCGCCGCAGCCGCGCTATCGCGAGCCGCGGTCTGGACGCTTTGATTCTTATCCCGGTAGGACAGGTACGCCTGGATCACGTCGCTGACCAACAAAGAGCCGGCGACCAGGCCCACGAAGACCAGCGCGTACTTCCGGAACAAGCCGCCGCGTCGCCTCCCCGAATTGCGCAGCGGTTCCCCTCCTCTGCGGTTTGGTAGCCCAGCTATACGCCGTTTGAGGGCGCTCGTCAATCGAGTGACGGCGCCCTTCGGACCAGAACGAATGCGAATCAGGACGTAACCGACGGCAGGGCCCGCCTACGCGCGCCGGCGCCGCGCCAGAAGCGCGCCCACTTCAAGGCGGCGAGCGCCTGACGGGCGGCCTTCCGCTCCTTGAGCACGACGTTCACCTGGTGGATCCGTTCTGCACTGCGACGCGTGTCCTGCATCTTCAACTGGGTCAACAGCTCCGGCCCGCTCATTCCGTACATCTGATTTCCTCCCGCAGTGTTCGTTCGACGGCAGCAGCATATGGCGGGCGCCCTTCACGGAGAGATGCCGCCCATCACGCTGAGGCTGTGTCGTTTGACACTGTCCCTTGACGCTGGGTGACCCGAGCCTCATGATCGGCCGGTAGACAGGCAGGGCCTCGGGGAGGGGACACGTTTGGCGTCAGTCTGGGATCAGATCTCGGAAGCGGTATCGGTCGCGAACTACCGGCCACGCCTACGCCCGGATCTGACCTGGGCACCGCTCAAGAGCCGGCGGGGAACGCCCTACACGATGCTGGCCGATCGCCCCCGGCTCTACCTCCGCCTGGGCCCGCAGGACGACTTCCTTGCGAGCAGGATGGACGGCAGTCGCCGGGTTTCTGATCTCGTAATCGACTACTTCCGCCAGTTCGGCCGGTTCGGCTTCGACCGGATTGCCACCCTGGTCAAGGACCTTCGAAATTCAGGCTTTCTCGTCGATCCCCCACGCGACGTCTACGCGACACTCAATACCCGCCTGAAACCGGCGACGGCGCCTCGGCGGACGGGGAGATGGGAGGGGACGGCTCTGCGCCTCCGCCTGCCACTCCGCGGGATCGATCCAGTCGTCGCGCGATTCCACGACCGCGTGCGATGGATCTTTACCAGGCCGGCACAGCTGGCGACGGCCGCGATTGGGGTGACCGGCCTGGTTGCGTTTGTGGCCGAGGTCCGGGCGGGCCATGACCCCTTTGCCCCGATCGCCAACTCCGGTGTGGCCGGCCTGGTGGCCCTGGTGCTGGCCTTTTACTTCGTCATCTTTATCCACGAGTCGGCCCACGCTCTGACCGCGAAACACTTTGGGCGGCGCGTGGACGAAGGCGGTTTCATGCTCTATTACTTCATTCCGTCCTTCTACGTCAACGTCACCGACGCCTGGATGGTGCCCTGGTATCAGCGCATCGCGATCTTCGGGGCTGGGCCCTACTCCGGCTTCGTGCTCGCCGGACTGTGTTCCCTCCTGGTCGCGTTTGTCCCCGGACCCGCACTGGTGATGACGGTCCTGTTCAAGATCGCGGTCGCCGCCTACATCAACAACGTCCTCAATCTGATGCCGCTCCTCTTACTCGACGGCTACTGGATCCTCGAGGAATGGCTCGAGACCCCCAAATTGCGGGAGAAGGCGCTCGCGTTCGTGCGCGGTCCCGTCTGGCACAAGCTCCTCGACCGCAAGGCCCTGACCGGCAAGGAGCGGTTCTATGCCGTCTTCGGTTCCCTCTGCGCGGTCTACTCGTTTCTCTCCATCTACCTCGCCTTCCTCTGGTGGGGACGCCGCTTGCGACCGATCCTGCGCCCGCTCTGGGCCACCCCCGGACTGCTGGCGAAATTGGTGCTGGTGGTCGTCATCGCTGTCGCCGCCGTGCCGCTGAGCATCCGTCTTGCGCGTCAGCTCTGGCGGTACCAGCGCGCGATCAGGCAGGCACCCGCGGCGGCCAAAAAAGCCCTCCAGACGATCCGGGTGCGAGACCGGCTCCGACTCTTGCAGGGCCTGGGTTTCCTGCGGACCCTGCCGGTTGCCTCCCTCGAACGGCTGGCGAAGTCGGCGCGTGTCCGCGATGTCGCCGAGGGCACAGTCATCGTGCGCCAGGGTGAGCGCGGCGACGAGTTCTTTGTCATTGCCCAGGGCGAGGCAGTCGTGTTGATCCGCGACGCCGGCGAGGACGCCCTGGTCGAGCGCAAGGGAGCGGGCGACTTCTTCGGTGAGCGAGCCCTGCTGGGTGGCGGTGTGCGCCAGGCGACCGTGAAGGCGGTGGCCCCCATGCGACTGCTCGCCTTCGACCAGCGAGTCTTCTGGAACGAGCTCGGTGGCGTTGTCGCCTGGGAAAGCCAGGTGCGGGCGGCGTTGCAGGAGCGCGAGCGGCTACGGACGGTCCCCCTTTTCAGCGATGCGACACCGCGCCAGCTAGACCTGCTCGCGGTCAAACTCGGTGTGCAAGCATTTCAACGCGGTGACCAGCTGATGCGTCAGGGCGAGCGCGGCGACGCCTTCTACATCGTCCGTGAGGGCCAGGTCGATGTCGTGGCCCGGGAGAATGGGCGCGCGCGACGCCTTTCCGTCCTTGGGCCGGGTGAGTATTTCGGCGAGGTGGCGCTGCTTCGGGATCAACCACGGATGGCAACCGTTCGCGGCAAGACCGAGGGATCGGTCTGGCGGTTAGAGCGGCAGGATTTCCGGGATCTCCTCGGCCGCTATCTCGACCTCGACGCCCAGCTCGCCGGCGTCGCGGATACCCGGGTTCCGCGTGGCCATTCCGTGGCCGGTGCCGCCTGATGCAGTGCTGGATTTGCGCCGCGCCCGCCAACGGAACCTGCCGCTTCTGCGGACGCGCGGTCTGCCGGCAGGACGCCAAGCTGCAGTCCTTTGTGCTCGAGGTCTACCCGGCGGACGGCACGCTGTACGGCCTCGCGGTCGAGGACGCCCTCTATTGCGGCATCTGCAAGCCGCGGCCGGAGCCGGTTCGAATGGAGTTTCTCGATGAGCGCCGCGAGGCTGTGTCAAACGACACAGGCAAACAGTGATCCACGACGCCGCCGGCGGGCCGGCCCTCGTCCATTCTTACGACGTTCGTCGCATTTCCCTTGCAAAGGAGGTGAAGACATGAGCGAACAAGCCCTCGAAGAGATTTTGCGGAAGGCATCAAGTGATGCCCAGTTTCGGCGCCGCCTCGGAACAGACCTGGACGGCGCGGTGAAGGGATTCGATCTCAGCGCCCAGGAAAGGCAGCAGTTGCGGACTCTGGGCGGCGACTCGGCCGCTCGCGCTGCTGGCGTCCCGGAGCGGCAGGCAGCGTCGTCGTATGCCGCGAGCGATACCCTGGCCGCGAGCAACACGATGGCCGCGAGCAATACGATGGCCGCGAGCAACACGATGGCCGCGAGCGATACCCTGGCCGCGAACAACACGCTGGCTCAGAGCGACACGCTGGCCCAGAGCGACACGCTGGCCCAGAGCGACACGCTGGCCCAGAGCGACACGCTGGCCCAGAGCGACACGCTGGCCCAGAGCGACACGCTGGCCCAGAGCGACACGCTGGCCCAGAGCGACACGCTGGCCCAGAGTCACCCGGATTAGACGAACAATCGCGACCGGTGGAGGGTAGTCCGCAGGGCTCCCTCCATCGGCGCCGGGCCATATGATGCCCTGATGGACCTGGTCGCGGTCCTCGCCGATTCCGCCCTCTTCAGCGGCATGCCGCGGCAGGATCTCGAGGCGCTCGGCCCCGCCGCCCGGTCGAAGACCTTCCGCAAGGGCAGCTACATCTTTCGCGAAGGCGACGTCGGCAACGCTCTCTACGTCATCCGGCGGGGGCAGGTCAAGATCTCGCGCATGGGTCGTGGGGGAACGGAGGCCGTCTACGCCATCCTCATGCCGGGGGATTCATTCGGCGAGATCGCGCTCCTCTCGGGTGATGCGACCCGGACGGCGGACGCGCAGGCGATGGAGCTGACCGAATGCGCGAGCGTCCCCAAGGAGTCCCTTCTCTCGTTTCTCGACCAGCATCCGATGCTGAGCCGCCACCTGATGCAGGCGCTGGCGCGCTATGTCCAGCAGGTCGACGAGAGCCTGGCCGAGATCGCCTTCCTCGATATCGGTGGCCGCGTCGCCCGCAAGCTCCTCGATCTGGGCCAATCGCACGGACGCGCGACGCCGGATGGCATCCGGATCGACGTGCGGCTCTCCCAGCGCACGCTCGCCTCGATGGTGTCGGCCAGCCGTGAGAACGTCAATCGCGCGCTCCATCGATTCACGGCTCGTGGCGACATCAAGCAGGAGGGCGGGCTGATCACGATCCTGCGGCCGGACGAGTTGCGCAAGCGCGCCTAAAGCGCTCCAAACGCACGTTCGACACCCGTAAGCGAGCTGGACCTCCACCGTTGTAGAAGGCGAACTACCCCGCAAGGAGGACGAATCGTGCGAATCAAGACGATCATTCTGGGGGCGATCGCCGTGCTCGCCCTCGTATCGATTTCGGCCAACGCCGGCAACCAGGTGAACCACCAACCGCAGGGCAGCCTGGTGAGCCTGGTCGCGGCGACCACCAGCGTGGCCCGTGCCGATCGTGAAGCGACCGCGACCGCTGCCGCGACGGCCGCCGCGCGGACGGCGACTCACGAGGAGGCGACCGAAGCCGTACAGAAAGCGGTCGTGGTGGCGAAGCCCGCGCCCAAGATCGCCGTATCGGCGGCATGCCAGGATGCCATCAACGTCCTGAAGGCGCTGCACCAGGCCGACGTGGCCGAAGACACCGCCGAACGGGCGGCCTTGGGGCAAACGCCCTCGGCGAGTGCGATCGACGCGGACAAGGCCGAAGACTCGGCTGAGAAGCAAAAGTGGCAGACGGCCCTGGTGGCCGCCCGCACCGCTTGCCTGCCGCAACCAAGTGCGGCATGCCAGGCCGCTATCGCCGCCCTGCAGGCGCTCAAAGCCAATGGTGCTGACGACTGGCGCCAGTGGATCGAGCAGTGGCATGACCTGCGCACCGTCAACTGGACGGCGCAGCTCGCCAGCCTCCGCACCGCCGTTAGCGCGGTTGCCACCGCCTGCGGCGAACGCGACTAACGCGACCCGTTATCAAAGGGCCCGGGTCACCGGGCCCTTTTCTATTTGGACCACGGCGCTATCGATGTCGCCCTCAGCGCGCAGAATATGGACGGCGCTGAAGCCCTCCAGGTCCAGCCGGTGGAGGCCGCGCCGCAGCTCATCGTGCTGGCGCCGGATGACGGCGGCGCGAACGGTCCGAGGGCGCGCCGCGTTCCTCAAAAGGCACAGATCGAGCGGCAGGTCGAAGGCAATCGCCATTGCCGGGCGTCCGTGCTGGCGGGCTCGCCTGACCAGCTCGCTCCGTCGCATCCAGTCGACGTTGGTGGCGTCAACCACCGCCAGGACGCCCGCCGCCAGTCGGGCATCGAGCCATCGGTGGAGCCGGTCGAAGGCGGCGTCGGTCGCGTGTTGGTCGGCCTCGTCGCCGGCGAGCGCGCCGCGCAGCTGATCTGACGAAATAACCGCCCGGGCATCGAAGTGCCGCGCGGCGAACGTCGACTTGCCCGAACCCGAGGCACCCATCAACAGGACCAGCGCCGAGTCGGGGACGCTGATCACGAAATCGCGGTGAGCGAGCGCTCCACGCCGGCCAATCGGCGCAACGCGCCGGACTTTTCGCTGTGGCCGGCGCGCGCCTCATTGACGGCGCGCCGCAAGGACTCGATAGTCGCGTCGTAGGTTGGCCGGTCCACGGGAAATGGCGTGCCGTCCTTGCCGCCGTGCGCGAAGGAATAAGACACCGGATCGCGCACCGAGGCCGGCTCGCCGTAGGTGAGCTCCGCCACCAGCGCCAGCGCCCGCAGCGCTTTTGCCCCAACACCCGGGACGGCCAGCAGCGCCGTGTAATCCTCGGGTTGCCGCTCGTAGGTCGTCAGCAGGACACGAGCCAGCCGTTCCGGATGCAGGTCGCTGAGCCGGACATCGTGATGCCGCGGCATCGCGACGGTTCGCATGCGCGTCATTTCGCCCAAGAGCGCGACCGGTTTCTCGCGGGCGAGCGCGACCGCGCCGCTTCGATTGCCCTCGGCCTCCGACGCCACGAGGTTGAGGACCGGCTGGCTCGCCTGGCCGGCGATCGCCGCGTGAGGGTCTGAGTCGAAGCGCTCCGGGGGGAGCCAGTGATAGCGGCGCGCCATGCCCGTCCCTTCGTTCATGCCCTGCTGGACGACCGCCCACGATCCGTCCGTGGCGAAGAAGAAATTGTGATGGTAGACCTGGAAACCATCCTGGACGGCCGCCGAGTCGACCTTGGCGGAGAGCCGGCTGGCGCGGATCAGTGGCGCGGCGTCCTGGCCCGTCTTCCAGCAGGCGGCCTCGATCTCCTGGGGCGTCTTGCGCGAGGTCTTTCCCTTACCGCCGGCGATGAAGAGACCCGTCTCGTGAGAGAGATCCCGCAAACCTTCCTTGAGGGCACCGCACGCGGTCGTGGTCAGTCCGCTGCTGTGCCAGTCGAAGCCGAGCACGCAGCCAAAGGCCTGGAACCACACCGGGTCAGCGATGCGCCGCAGCAGGCCGGGTGTCCCCTCCTCGGAGAGAATCGCCAGCCCCATCTCGCGCGCCAGCAGGGTCATGCGCTCGAAGAGCCAACCGGGGGCGCGGCCACCGTGCAATGGCAGATCGGCCGTTCCGGTGCGCATCAGCCGAGTCTAGACGTCCTAACAATCATGGTTTTCCATGATGACATCGGCCTGACCGCGGATTAGCGTAACGTCATTGCGGGGAGGAGGGGCTCACGAGAAGGGCGTCTCCCGGGGAGGGCATGTCGATGGAACGCCTGATCACGCGCTTGGTGCTCGCGCTGCTGGCCCTGGTCGTGCTGGCCAACGCCGCGTTGTTCGCCGCCGTCAAGATTACCCAGGATCCGGCCCCACGCGCGCTCGATGGCGAGCGCATCTTCGCGGCATCGCGGCCGGCGGTGGTGCTGATCCAGGCGAATTACGCGGTCACGGTTTCCTTTCCCGAGCCGACCGTGCCCAAGTCGAGCCAGGATCGCCTGGATCAGCAACTGATCGCCATGGTTCGGGCCGGGCGGCTGTCGCTGTCGCCGGCGGCCATCGACCAGGCCGCCGTCAACCTGATCCTGGATAACCCTGACGCGTACTTTGTTCCGGGCGCGAACCGGCTCACGGACGACGCGAGCCTGGTGAGCAGCGGCTCGGGGTTCTTCGCGACCGAGGACGGTTACCTGGTCACGGCCGCACATGTGGTCTCGGCCAGCAAAGACGACATCCGGGCTCTCATCCTCGATCTCGAGAAGAAGCCAGCGCGGCTGGCGGAGGGCCGCGCCGAGGTCCAGCGGCTCGTCCGTGAACAATCCGGCATCACGTTGAATGACAGTCAGCTCGACAAGCTGATCAGCTGGCAGGACCGTTGGGTCGACAAGTACGCCACGGTCGACAAAGTCGACGCAAAGTACTACCTGGCATCGGGCGGCACCGTCGAGGCAGGCCAGCACCTGGTGAACACCGGAACGCGGCTCTCGCTGGTGACGGCGGAACCGGTCGCGCCCGGACGGGACATCGCCATCATGAAGGCCGACGTCACTGCGGTGCCCGCGCTGACGCTTTCATCGGGAACACCGTCCATGGGCGCCGCGGCATACGTCGTCGGTTATCCGCGCCGCGGCTACCTGGAAGAAGCCGTGCAACTCGACGCCACCGTTACGCCCACGTTGAGTGTCGGCAAACTCGCGGACCAGCGCGCGATGGACGGCGGCTGGACCGCGTTGGGAACCAGCGCCCAGGTGACCCACGGGAACAGCGGGGGACCGGTGCTGGATGCGAACGGCCGCGTGCTGGGAGTGGTCTCCTTCATGCTGACGAACGCCCAGGGCGTCGAGGACGGACCGGGATTTTTCGTCCCGGTCGACATCGTTCGCGCAACGCTCGCCAAGGCGTCGGTGAAGCCGGCGGCGGGCACGCTGACCAGCCTCTACTACCAGGCGCTCTCGCAGGATGACTTCCATCATTACCGGCACGAGCTGGCGCTTCTCTCACAGGTGCAGACACGCTCCGCCTGGCACCCCTATGTCCGGGATGCGGTCACCAGTACGCAAAGTGCCGTCCTCTCCGGAAAAGATCAGACGCCACCGGTGCTCGTCGGTCTCCAGCTCCCCGGGCTGGAAGCGCTGGGGATTGTGGCGCTGCTGACCCTTCTCGTTCTCTTGGCTCTGCGGCTGCGGCGTCGCCGGCGGGCCAGCGCGCAGACAGTCGCCGTTCCCGCCGATGTCCCGGAGCTCGTCGCCAGCCCGAACGGGGCGGAGAAGGAAACGATCTCCGTCGGCTAGCGAAGGGCTTCCGGATGAAAAGGGAGCGGCCGTGCCGTCGACGTGGAGGAGGTTTTCGACCCCAGCCACGCCTGGCACCTTCATGACGGCCTTCTCGACGTTGGCGATCTGGAACGCGTTATCGACCTGGCCGCGGATCGTCACCACGCTGGACTCGACGTCGATGTTGATCTGACCCTTCGGCAGGTCGGGATTGCGAAAGACTTCACTCTCGACCCGGTCCCGCAACGTAAGGTCGTCGGCCGGGCGTGGGCCCGATCGCAGGCTCACCATTTTTTGTGGAAAGGTCGAGGCATTCGCGCTGGTCCGCGCGCGGATCCGATCGATGGCGCGCCAGCCACGACGGAGCCGCGCACCCGACCAATCGATGAATTGGGCTCGCCGCGCCCGTCCCTGTTGCGGATCGAAAAAGTAGGCGGTGATCGCGCCGGCCAGCGCGCCGGCGAGGACGG
Organism: Chloroflexota bacterium; assembly: GCA_005889345.1. GTDB lineage: Bacteria > Chloroflexota > Dormibacteria > CF-121 > CF-121 > CF-13. The sequence continues at coordinate 11,026 of VBFR01000110.1, read as the reverse complement.
GCAGCCGTCCCGGTCCGCCGCGCCTCGGCAGACGGCGTTTCGCCGCACCTGTCTGCTTGCGGATCTGCGTGTTGAGCGATTCCTCGGCCGTGGCGCCGAGCTCGCGGGCGGCCTTGCCGGCGCCGCTGCCCAGCTCCCTCGCCGCGCGGGTCACCCGGTCCGCGACCTCATCGCGCACTTGCTTGAGATCGACTTGCTTCAGGTCAGGCACCACGCGTCACCCCCTCGGTGGCTTTCTCGGCCGTCTTGTTCTTGGTCGCCTGCACCAGGTTGCCGTGGCTCAACACACCAACCAGGCGCCCGTTCTCGGCGACCGGGAGGCGGCGGATTGCCTCGCGCTCCATCGTGCGCGCCGCTTGCTCGATGTCATCCTCGGGACTGATGATGGTCACGTTGCGGCTCATCACGTGCTCGGCGGTTTCGTTGCGGGGATCGTGGCCTTCCGCGATGCAGCGGATCACGATGTCGCGATCGGTGATCACGCCAATCATCGTCCCGCCGTTTTCGACCACGGGGATGAACCCGGCGTCTTCCTGCTTCATCTTCTTGGCGACGTCGATCACCCGGTCACTCCTTTTGGCCGACGACACGGTCTTGGCCATCGCGTCTTTAACTTTCATGTGCATACCTCCAAGGGCGGTCGCGTTTGCGCGTTCGCTTGCTCAGTCAGCAATTATATCAAAACTTGATATCGTCAGTAGCAATATCCGAGGAGGTGATAGTAGCAATATCCGAGGAGGTGATGAATATGGCTGAGGCAGAGCCGAAGGCGATCGATGGCGAACCGACGCCCGAGCCACCGCAGAAGCCTTCGGACGTCGCGCGAAAGATCAAGGACGACCCCAAGGAGCTGTACCGCGAAGTTTCTGGCGCGTACGAGGCCAAGCAGGAGCGCGAAGCGGGCCGCCGCCGCAAAGCGAAGAAGCGAGAGGATTAGGCGAAGAGTTTCTTCAGCTCGACGGACGCCTCGGCCTTGAGCTGCGCCAGCGTACAGGATTTCGGCGATTTGTCGGGGCGCCAGCGGACGAAGCCGACCCCATGACGGAAGCGACCGTTCTCGAGGCGATCGAAGGCGACTTCGCAGACGAGCTCGGGACGCAGCGGCTCCCAGGCGAGGTCCCGGTCCTGCGACCAGCGGCTGGGGCCGCCGGGAGCACGGCCACCCTCGAAGCTGGTCCCGCCGCGCAGCGGCTCCAGCATCGAGACCAGCTCCTTTCGCTGCGCATCATCGAAGCCCGAGGTGTGGCCGATGTACTCCAGCGTCTTGCCGTTGTAGACGCCCAGCAATAACGATCCCACCCGCTTGCCGTCGTTGCCCCAACGGAAGCCGCCCACGACGCAGTCGGCCGTTCGTTGCTCCTTGACCTTGATCATGGCGCGCTCGCCGGGTTTGTAAACGCCCTCGATGCGCTTGGCGACGATGCCGTCGAGCCCGGTGCCGCGATATTCCTTCAGCCAACCAAGCGCCACCGCCCGGTCGCGGGTTACCGGGCTGAGGTAGATCGATCCCGGCTTTGGGCCGAGCAATTTCTCCAGCCGCTGGCGCCGCGTTTTCAACGGGACCTCGATGAGGCTCTCGTCGCCGTCGGCCAGCAGGTCAAACGCGATGTAGGTGGACGGCTGCTCCGCCGCCAGCATGTTGACCCGGGAGGCCGCCGGGTGGATGCGCAACGTCATGGCATCGAAGTCGGTCCCGTATCCGGTGAAGATCACGATCTCGCCGTCGAGGACGGCGCGCTTCGGCTTGATCTTCTGCAATGCCGGGACCAGCTCGGGAAAGTAGCGGGTCAGTGGCTTCTGGTTACGGCTGTGGATCACGACCTCGTCGCCGTCCTTGAAGGCGACCGCCCGAAAGCCGTCCCACTTCGGTTCGTACTGCCAGGCATCGCCGCTGGGCAGCTCGGACTGGACCTTCGCCTCCATCGGGGTGAACGGCGGCATGACGCCTAATTGCACGCCCCATATACTAAGTTCGTGCCCAGCCCGAATCCTGTTCTGCATCTCCGCGATACCTTCGGGCGGGTTGCGGATGACCTGCGTATCTCGGTCACGGATCGGTGCAACTTTCGCTGCGTTTACTGCATGCCGGCCGCCGGACTCCCCTGGCTGGCGCGCGACGAAGTCCTCAGCTTCGAGGAGATCGTGCGCGTCACACGCATTCTCGTCGAGGAGTGCGGTGTCCGCACCATCCGGCTGACCGGAGGCGAGCCGCTCGTGCGCCGGGGCATCGAGGAGCTGACCGCCATGATCGCAGCGATCGACGCGTCACTCGACATCGCGATGACGACGAACGGCATCTTGCTCGAGGAAAAAGCCCGAGCGCTCAAGGCGGCGGGGCTGAAGCGCCTCAACGTCAGCCTGGACACGCTGCACTCGGACCGCTTCAAGGATCTCGCGCGCCGCGATGCGCTCGATCGCGTCCTGCGCGGCCTGATGGCCGCCCGCGAGGCCGGGTTCAGCCCGATCAAGCTCAACATGGTCGTGATGCGCGGCCGCAACGACGACGAGATCGTCGACTTCGCCGGCCTCGCGCGTCGCGAGGGCTACGAAGTCCGCTTCATCGAGTTCATGCCACTCGACGCCGACGGCATCTGGTCGATGGAAAGCGTCGTCGCGAGCCGCGACATCATCGAGGCGATCGACCGCGAGTTCCCGCTCGAGCCGGTGGCCGATCAGAAGCCAGCGCCCGCCACGCGATTCAAGTTTCGCGATGGGAGCCAGGGCGGCATCGGGGTCATCCCGTCCGTCAGTGATGCCTTCTGCAAAGTGTGCAACCGCATCCGGCTGACGGCCGAGGGTCACCTGCGCACCTGCCTCTTCTCCATCCAGGAGCATGACGTCAAGGCGCTGCTGCGAGGCGGCGCATCCGACACGCAAATCCGCGACTTCGTCGCGGCGGCCGTCTGGCAGAAGGAAGAAGGCCACAAGATCGGCCAGGCCGACTTCGTGAGGCCCTCCAAGACGATGAGCCAGATCGGCGGTTAGCCGTTCGGCAGGAGGCTCCCGTCGCGCGTCGCCTGATCGGGTGGCCGGCCGCCTTCGCTGGTCTCGCGACCATCGCCGCCAGCCTCCCGATGGTGGTGGCGGCCGTTGTCCTCATGGTCCAGCGCCCTGACGTCGTGGCGGACGGCGACTTCGCCGTCGATGAGATCGCGCTCATGCGGTCCACGCACTTTGCGCAGCTCGTCGGCAACTATTCCCGATTCGGATGGAGTCACCTCGGCCCCACCTGGTTTTACGCGCTCGACTTCGTCTACGCACCCCTGGACCAGCAGAGCTGGGCATTCTTCGTCGCAGCGCTGGCGCTGCACGCGCTTACCATGTGCCTGATCGTGGTCGCCGCCTGGCGCATCCGCGGGCCCGTGCTGGCCGCGATCACCGCCCTGTTGCTGCTCTGGTTCGTATCCACCATCGGCGTGCCCACCTTCCGCAGTACCTGGCCGCCCTACGAAACCATCCTTCCCATCATCCTGTTCCTGCTGCTGGCGGCATTTGGCGCGGCGGGCTCGACGCTGGCCGTCGTCGGGGCACTCCTTACGGGGTCGTACGAGGCGCAACTCCACGTGGGAACCGTGCCCACCATCGCGATCGCGCTGGGGGTGATGACGGTGATTCGCCTCGTCGGACATCGCTGGCCGGCGCGATCACCGGTCTTCTCGGATCTCAACCGGCGACCGCAGATGCTCGTGCTGCTCGGCGTGGGGCTGCTGACGCTGGTCGCCATGTGGGTGCCGGTGATCGCGGATGAGTTGACCGGGCACCCGGGCAACCTGACCAAGCTCGCCCGCTTCTTTTTCCTCGCCAACCTTCCGCATCATCATCTTCACGAAGGCGTCGCGGCCCTCGGCCGGCACCTCGCCGTCTTCCCCTTCGGTCATCCGCCTCCAGGATCGGAATCCGACTACTCGGCGCTGACGCTCGCGCGACTGCTGCCGGTAGTCGCCTTCCTGGTATTGAGCGGCGCGCTGGCCGCCGCGGGCACGATCGCGCGCGATCGATTCGCGCAAGCCCTGGGGACCATCCTCTTTATCCTGACGTTCGGGCTCGTGTGGTCGATCAGCCGAGCCGTCGGCGAGCTGTCGTCCTATTTCCTGCTCTGGACAACGGCGCTGCCGCTCGTGCTCATCGTTGGGTGGGCGGCGCTCCTGATCAAGCTCGTGCCGGCCACCTGGCTGCCCCGGTCATCTCGGTCGATGCGCGCCAGGGTCCTGGCCGCGGGCGTTGCTGCGGTGCTCGTGGTGCTGTCCGCCACCCAGACGATCGGATTCCTGCAGCTCCCATCTCCGGCGACCGAGGCCGATCCGGGAACGCGGACGGCGGCGGCGCTGGTCGAGGCCTCGCTCGCGAGCCAGCCGCGACAGCCGGTGTTGGTGACGATCGTCTCGCTCGATGCCTGGCCGGCCGCGGCGGGCGTTTCGCTGCAACTGATCAAGCACGGCTGGCCGGTATCCGTCCGGCCCGAGTATCAGTTCATGTTTGGTGACCAGATGCGGGCAACGGGACGCGAGAGCGTGGAGCTGGTGTTCGTCCCGCAGACCAGCCTCAGCCAGTTCGACCAACACGCCCCCGGACTCACCTTCGTGGCCGCCGTGCCAACGTGCGGCGCCGGCTGCACGCTCTACGTCTTTACCAGGACTCCGGCTGCGGTCCCGTAGGCGGGCTTCGCCTCACCGGCGACCCAACCGGCGAACACAAGCACGAGGGGGAGTGGCGTGGTGAGCAGGAGGGAGGCCACGAAGCCGGTGAGCCCGAGCACCCGCTCCGCACCCCGTGGCACGGTGCGCAGCCAGAGCCATCCCGCGGGAAGCAAGACGGCGACGTCCTGTGGATGCAGGAAGCTGGCGATCAGCAGCGAGGCACAGAGGCCGGCCGCAACCGGAAATTCCAAGCCGGCCCCTCGGCGTCGCCATACCAGCCCCAGGGTGAGCGCGATCACGAGGCCCTGGACGAGCGCCGCCGCCGAGCCAGTGCCCAGCAGGCCCGGCAGCGTCAGCTGCGGGTAGACCATCATCGCCCCCAGGTAGTGCGAGCTTGCGGCGAGCAGAATCGCGTAGGTCTCGAGCCCGCTGATGCCGATGGTCGCCAGCGCGGCGCCCAGCATGACCAGCGAGCCGGCCGCCCATCCGAGAAACGCCCGCCACTGGCCAGCGACCAGGAGGGCGACCGGCACGATCAGCGCGAGCTGTGGTTTGAGCGCGATCAGCGAGAGCACGAGCCCGGCCGCAAGCGGCCGCTGGTGCTGCAACAGCCACCAGCAAATCGACACCGCCGCCGCCACCACGATCACCACCTGGCCCAGCAGCAAGCCAAAGCCGACCGAGGGCAACGCGATGGCGAACGCCAGGTGCCCCAGCCGGACCAATCGGCTCGAGGGAGGAACAGTAAGCCACCAGGTGACGAGCAGCGAGGCGGCCAGTAGGACGTTCCATAGCGCGTACCCCATCGCGAACGGCAGCGCGGCGAACGGGGCCACGAACCACGCGAGCGGTGGGGGATAGAGCGCGGGGTAAAGGAAGAGGGACCCGAGCGCCAGCCACTCCTGGCGCATGGCAGCGTAGTCGTAGAGCGATCCCCAGCCGTGAGCGATCCCCACGCGGGCGAAGATGTAGTAGACGGCGAAATCGCCCTCGAGAGCCCGGTGCAGCGCGAAGTTCGCCATGCCCACGAGATTGCGCAGTGCCAGCGCTCCGGTCAGCACCAGAACGGCGAGGGGCAGCCGCTTCGTTAGCACGCTGGAATAACGACCTGTGGGGAAGTTCCCTCCCCCGCTCGCGGGAGAGGCCCGCGTGGGGGCTATGCTGATTTGGCCATGAAGATCGCGGTAGGCAGTGACGAGCGGACGTCCGTCACCGACTCGGTCGTCGACCACCTGCGTCGGGCGGGCGCCGACGTCGAGTTGCACGGTCCCCTCAATGGCCGCCCGATGGACTGGGTCGACGTCGGGCGGGAAGTGGGGGAGCGGGTGGCCTCGGGCGCCTGCCAGCAGGGCGTGCTCTTCTGCTGGACCGGGACGGGCGTATCGATCGCGGCCAACAAGGTTCCCGGCGTCCGGGCCGCCCTCTGCGGCGATGCACAGACGGCGCGAGGCGCCCGGAAGTGGAATGACGCCAACATTCTGGTGATGAGCCTGCGCGCCACGCCCGAGGCGGTGGCAAAAGAGATCTGCGACGCATGGCTCGAGACAGGAGCGGACGAGGCGGAGCGGGCGACGATCGCCAAAGTTGAGAACTGATGGCGACCAGTCTTGCCGACAACAAGTGCATTCCGTGCCGGGGCGGCACGCCACCGCTGACGCGCGAGCAGATCGCGCCGCTGTCGGCACAGCTCGAGGGCTGGCAGGTCGAGGACGACAAGAAACTGATCAAGTCGTTCAAGCTCAAGAACTGGGTCGACGCGGTCGCCTTCGTCAACCGGATCTCGCCGGTCGCCGAGGCGGAGAACCACCATCCGGACCTGTACGTGCGATGGGGTGAAGTTCGCGTCTACCTCTGGACGCACAAGATCGATGGGTTGACGGAAAGCGACTTCTATATGGCGGCGAAGATCGACCGCGCCTTTGGCCCGGCGTGATCACCCTCATTCACGGCGGGGAGAGCTACCTCGTCGACCGTGCCGCGCGCGACCTGCTGCAGCCCTTGCGCGCCGGGTTGACGCTGGAGTTCAACTACGAAGACATCCAGGCGGACGCGCTCACTGCCGATGCCTTCGCCGAGAAGGCCGGCACCTTGCCATTCATCGATGCATTGCGCGTCCTGGTGCTACGCGACTGGGGCCTGCTGGCCGGCAAGCGAGACAAGGGCGCCGGGGCCGAGCGCGCCGCCGCCTACCTCGAGGGAACGCCCGACTCCACACACCTGGTGCTGGTGGCGCACGCGCTGGTGGCGCCCGGCAACCCGATCTACAGAGTCGTGGCGGCGATGGAGCGCGACAAGCGCGCGCGGATCCTGCGATGCGAGCCGCCGCGGCGATCGGATCGCGCGGGATGGGTGCGCAAGCTGGCCGAGGAGCGCGGGCTTTCGATCACGCCGGCCGCGGTTCGCCTCCTTCTGGAGCGATCGCAGCCCGACCTGCGGTTGCTCGATCAGGAGATCGTGAAGCTCGCCCTCTACGCCTCGCCGTCGACGCGCATCGACGACGACGCCGTGCGCGCGCTGGTGAGCGACAGTCGCGAGGAAGAGATCTTCGCGCTCACCGACTCGCTGGCGGGCAGCCGGCCGGGCGAGGTGGCGGGCGTGCTGCAGTCGCTGCTGGACGATGGGCGCGAGCCCACCTGGCTGCTCTACACGCTGGTCAGCCACTGGCGCCGGCTGCTGCAGGCGCGCGCCGTCCGCGACCGTGGCGGTTCCCTTGCGGACCTGCAGGCGCGGTCAACGGATCACCCGTTTGTCGTCGAAAAAGCTTTTCGGCAGGCTGCCGATTACAGGGCGGCCGACCTCGACCGCGGTTTCCACGATCTCCTGCGCATCGAGGAGCAGATCAAGTTGGGCGAGCTCGATGCCCGGCTGGCGGTCGAGGGCTTTATTCTCGAGCAGGTTCTGAGCGCCGGCTAGGACCTTACAGCCGTCACGATCCAGCGCTTGGTGTCGACATTGAATGGCCAGCAGGTCATGATCGTCAACCGCACATCCTGCGTTGGGTCCATGACGCCGACGGCGGTTGGCGGCACGATCTGATGCCCGGTCACGCGGTAGACCTGTGTCTCGCCGCCGATGTCGATCTGCACGGTATCGCCCGGGCGCAGGTCGTAGAGATGGCCGAAGATGTTGCCCTCGATATCGTCGTGGCCGTAGAGGAAGGTGTTGCCTGTCCCAAGCGGCGCGGAAAACACGTATCGAGTCACCGAGTAACCGGGGGCGATTAGCATTACGGCCTTAGCATCGACACCGCGGTCGTAGATGGGCGCCTTGCTGATGCCAATGCGGGGAATGGAGATGCGGGCAATCACCCGTGTCGGTGGAGCGACAGCCGCGGCAGCCGCAGCGGCGTTCCGCTGGACGGCCTGGGTCGGTTCCGGCGTGGCGGACGCGGTTGGTGACGCCGAAGGCGAAAGCCTGGTCGACGCGATGGCCTTGAGGTTCGTCGACGCGAGGTGGGCCGGCGAGCGGCCGAGCCCCGCCGCCGGGATGCTCGCGAGCAGCAGGAGGATGGCGACCGAGAAGACGGCCAGGGATCCGCGTCTCATGGATCTATGTTCGCAGCCACTCAGGGAAAGTCAATCGAGTGGCGAGGGAGCCACGCGCGATGGCTCCCTCGCGTGTGATGTCAGCTACGCCGCCGCAGAACCAGGCCGGCACCGGCAATCGCGACCAGGCCCAGCAGGGCGAGCGCCGGCCAGGGGAGGCTCGGGGCACCCGCGGGCTGGCCCGTTGCCGGCAGGACGACGACCACCGCCGGCTTCTTGGTGTTGTGAATCGTCGTGGTAGCGGCCGTGGTCCCGATCGTGATCTTGGTGTCCGCGGCGAGGGCCGCGGCTCCGGTAGGCAGCGTCACCTCATGGAACGTGATCACCGATGTGACCGGCAGTTTCGGAAGCGGCGCGGCCTCCCCGTTGCAGGCCAGCGTCAGGTTCGCCTCAGCGGGTAGGGTGACCGTCGTCACGGGCACCCCGTCGGCTTTGACCTGAATCATCGCGGAGAATGTCGCGTTCCCCGTGACGCCCGCATCACACGTCTTCTTGACATCGCCGCCGACCTGGAGGACCTCCGGGAACGATCCAGTAATCGTCACGGGACTCGGCGACGGGCAGGGGCTACCGACCGGATTGATCTGGAACGTGCCGGTGCCGAAAGCCACCCCGTCGATGGTGAACACGTAGATGCGAACCTGGGCCGTGGTGGCGGTCGTGACAGCAGCCACCTTCCATGTATCGGTGAAGACGCCGCTCGAGTTCGGGACGCCGGTGCCATTCTGGGTACCGCCATTCACGGTACTGCCGCCGACCGTAACCTCGATGTGGACCAGCGCCTGGCTCGTCGCGGTTACCGTGATCGTCTGGTTCTGGTTCGAGTCCACGCACCCCAGCGCGATCTGGGCCGTGAACGGATTCGCGGCGAACGCCTGCGTGGCTCCGCCCAGTCCAGCAAGCAGTGCGGCCGCCCCGCTGGCCGCGAGTAGTCGCTTGAATAAGTTCATTCCCTTCCTCCTCTCCGATCGCGCTTCGGCGCCACGACACTGTCTCACGCAGGAGCGCTCTTTGTAAAGAGGGGTGGACGGAGGGTGCCGCCCCGGGTGAGTTGCTAGGCCTTCGCTTTTGCCGGCTTGGCCGCCGGCTTTTTCGCGGCACTGGCGGCGGGAGCCGCGGCCTTGCCCTTAGCCGGTGCCGGCTTAGCGGCGGTTGGCGCCAGCTTCGCCAGCGCACTCATCAGTCGGGCCTTTCGCCGGGACGCATTGTTGGCATGGAGCACACCTTTCTCGGCCGCCTTGTCGAGTGCGCTGATGGCGCGGCGGACCTCTTCGCTCGTGAGGCTGGCTGCTTCCGGTAGCGCTGGGCGCCGCGCGCGCGAAACCAGGGTCTTGACGGCCGAGCGGGTGGAGCGGTTGCGGTCGCGCTTCCTGATGGAGGCGCGCACGCGTTTCTTGGCTGATTGGGTATTCGCCATGCGAGCGGTGATTATACGCGAGATGCCACAACTACAATGGCACCCAATGTCTAGCGAGCGGCGGCGCATCGCGTCGGCCGCGACGCTCATCCTGGTCGCCTATGGGCTCAGCCGTGTGCTGGGCGCCGTGCGCGAACTGGTCATCGCCAACACCTTCGGCACCGGCCATCAGATCGACGACTACCGCGTCGCCTTCGGCGTGCCGGACCTGCTGTTCAACTTGCTGCTCGCCGGCGCCATCATCGTGGCGGCCGCGTTCTTCGCGCCCCGCTACGGCGTCACCGCGCTCGCCATCGGCGTGGTCGCCGGGGCGATGCTCCACGTCGGCGTCCAGCTCCCGGCGCTCTGGCGGACGGGCTGGCGCCCGACCACGGCGCTGGGCCTTGACGATCCCGGTGTCCGAAAAGTCGGCCGGCTGATGTTTCCGATAGCGCTGGGCCTCGCCGCGGCCCAGGTCAACGTCTTCGTCGACACCATCCTCGGGACGTCACTGCCGCATGGCCGGGTCGCGGCGCTGCGCTACGCCGACACCATGGCACAGCTGCCGCTCGGCACTTTCTCGCAGGCGCTGGCGTTCGTCCTCTTTCCGTTCCTCGCGCGCGACGCGGCGTTGGGGGCGATCGACTCGATCCGCCATCGCACCTCGCTGGCGCTGCGGCTCAACATCTTTGTCCTGGTGCCGGCCTCGGTCGGCCTGGCGTTGCTCGGCGTACCGATCACGGCGGCCCTCTTCGAGCGGGGGCAGTTCGGGCCTGAATCCGTGCGGCAAACCGCCTTCGCCTTGACCTTCTTCAGCCTCGGGCTGGCCGGGCAGGCGGCGACGGCGCTCCTGGTGCGGGTCTTCTACGCGCTGCAGGATGTGATCACGCCGCTGCGCATCTCGCTGGTCGTCATCGGCGTCAACCTGGCGACCAATATTGTGCTGGTCAACCTGCTGGCGCAGGGTGGCCTGGCGCTGGGGACGTCGATCGCGGCAACGCTCAACGCCGTCCTTCTGGCACGCGCCCTGCGCGGCCGGCTCGGCGGACTCGAGGGCGCGCAGATCTTCCGGACGACCCGCCGCGCGGTCGTTGGTGTCGTCCCGATGGCCGCCATCGCGGCCGGCGTGGCCTTCCTCATCACGGGCGGTTCGCTTCAGGGAGGCCTGCGGCCGCTGGTAGCGATCGTGGTCGCCGTCGCCCTTGCGGCGCTGACCTACTTGGGCGTCGAGGTGTTGCTGCGAAGTGAGGAAGTCGGCCTTGTCCTGTCGGTCATCCGGCGCGATCGGTCGCGCGTCTGAACCTACGCGTAGCCCTCCGGCACGGGACCGACAACCTCCATCGCATAGCGGTCCGCAATCTCCGATACCTCCGCGTCGCCATTCGCGATCGCCGCGCTCAAATCATCGAAATAGCCCACCATGGCCGCCGGTGTGTAGAAGACGAGCT